>NZ_QTMH01000039.1:0-4204 GCF_003603065.1 Bacteroides sp. AF20-13LB | reverse complement strand
AACAACTACTTCGGTGGTCGCCAGTACCGGGAAGTGTTCGAGGAGAACCGGGCACTAATTACAGAGCTCAAAAAAATACTCTCACGATGATAGGGAAAGGGAAAAGCATATCACATGGTGTGGCGGCATTGGAGTACGACCTCGCCAAAGAGATAAACGGGCAGGCAGTAGCCACCGAGATAGCCCGGCATGAACTTTATGGGTGTACTGGTGCGGAAATGGTGCAGGAAATGAAACCGTATCACATTGATTTTCCGAACGTAAAAAACAACTGCCTACGTTTCGAGGTCAGCCCCTCGATAGAGGAAAGCGCCACCTTTACGGATGCGGACTGGGCGGAACTTGGTAACGACTTCATGCAGCGCATGGGGTTGGCGAACCACCAGTACATCATCATCCGGCACAGCGGTACGGAGAGCAAGAAAGAGCAAGCCCACCTGCACATACTGGCAAACCGGGTTTCCCTTTCCGGGGAACTGTACCGGGACAACTGGATAGGGAAAAAGGCAACGGAAGCCGCCAATGCCATAGCCAAGGAACGGAACTTTGTACAGTCGCAGGACATTGGCAAAGTCAACAAAGCGGAAATCAAGGAAGCCATGGACGGCGTATTGAAGAAGATGCAGGGCTTTGACTTTACCAAATTCAAGGAAGAACTTGGTAAGAGAGGTTTTAAAGTCCGGGAAGCCAGGGCAAGCACCGGGAAACTTAACGGCTACTATGTCACAGCCCGAAGCGGTACGGAGTATAAGGCAAGCGAGATAGGGAAAGGCTACACTCTCGCCCATATCGAGCGGACACAAAGCAAACTGAAGTGCAACTCAATGAACATATCTCATGGAAACAAACTCACACCCGGAAGCGGCAGCTTCCAACGTTAAGCAGGGACAGTACAGCCCCCGGAAAAGAAAAGATACAACGCCAAGGGTAAACCCGCAGCTTGCGGTAGAACTGGTGTATCAAGAACTAAAGCGTGTTGAAGTCTATACGAAGCGCATAGAGGACGCAACAGCCCGAAAGGTACAAATAGACGGGAAAAGCCTTGAAAGTGCCGAAAATCGCCTAAAAAGCGTGTTGGCGGACTTTGAACGGCAGGGGTACAGAATGAAAAACGGCGGTTATGTGGACAAACGAATTTCGTTCTACTCAATCCTTTGTGCTGTTATCTCCCTATTGTTCGCTTGTTTCATGTGCTATCTTTGGACGGATGCAGCCAAAGACCGGGACAACTACAAGCAGTATTATGAATACTACCAAGAGCAGGCAAGGGAACAAAAGGGGAATAAATAAACATCTAACTTTACGAATTATGGGAACAACGGAACACGAAGAACCCCGGTTCTTCTTCATACTGAACAAGGGTGCGAAGTCCGGCGGCGAAATCACCCATGCCGTCCTAAACGGTAGTATCGTTTCGAAGCCGGCAGGCTGGGACGCCTTTCATGGGCTTGCACTGGCGAGAGAGAAACTAAGCAGCGAGGAAATACAACAGCAGATGAAAGAACTTGGTGTAGAAATGGAAATCGTTCCTCTGATTTGACAAGATTACCCGGCTGAAACACTCCGGGTAATCTTGTTACTTATCCTTGATTTTCCCTTTAAGGGCGTTTATAATCCACCCTTTCGGATTGTTCTTTTCTCGTGATTTTCCGTTTAGGAGAGCCAGTTCTCCGATAAGGTCGGTTATCTTTTCTTGTGCCGTTATGAATGTCTCTTTGTTCCGGTTTATCTCTTCCGATGTGAAGCCGCAGGAATAACGGAGGTACTCGTACACATGGCTGTCTATCTGATATCGTGCTGTAACCTTTGCCTGCAAATCTTTCCCTTCCAGTTCTTCATCCCTGAACTGTGGTTGATAGACCGGGTAGAACCTAAACCCGGTCACCTTGCTACGTTTGTTGTTTGGGTTTTCACGCACTTTCACGTAGTTGAAAGTGTATGGGCAGCTCTCATCAAGCGCAGCCTTTGCTGGTTTCAAAACTCTTTCCTCAAAATGATCTATTCTGTCTTTTCCGTTCTTGTCCTTGTATTTGTCCGCAGGTATGCCAAGACGGTCTTTCAAGTTTTCAAGGGATATATCCAAAGGGTACACCTGCCCACTCATTAACATGTAAAACCTAAGGGAATACCCAGTAGGTAGCGCAAGAGCCTTGTTTAACTCAAATTCTCTGTACCCCTTGGCGAACTTGGTAAACACATCCCAAAGGTCGTTAGACACACGAAAGGTTATAATGCCAGTGCGTTTTTTATATTTTGGGTTAGATATAAATCCGCACTTCCACCATTCCTCGTCATCTTCGTAAGTAAAAAAACGTCCTGCCAAAGAATCGAGTGCGGCTATGATTTCATTGTAATCACGTCCGGAAAAAATAACGTCAGATACATGCATTTGTGCATCAACATCCCAAAGTCCATGCTCAAACTTGCGTTTCGTGCCTGCATAATCTTTCAGTTTTACTCCCTTTAGTTCAGCTTGGCACGCTTCCAGTATGCGAAGAACTATTCTTTGTTCGTGTATGGACATGTCTTGCTGTTTTGACCATGTATATACCCATGAAACAACAACATCTTTATTCTTGGTAATAGGTAGTTTCTTTTTCATAAACGATTGATTTGCTGCAAATATACACAATCCCCACATTAAAACAAAAAAAGAGGGGTAAAACTCCCAAAGTGTGGGGACTAATTTACTTTTAAACTCCCAAAGTGTGGGGACTAAACTCCCAAAGTGTGGGGAAACACATGTTCTAATCCCTTTATTTATGGGCGTTTGCGAAGAAGTGATAGAGCATATTACAGACGATGCTTATAACAGACAAGGGAAATTTATAGAGCTAAGTGGTTGATTTACTGTCGGAAAAAGAAAAACGATAGGGAAAAAGAGCAAAGCAAAACCAACCAACGGGCGGTAGGATTGGAAACGGGTTTTTATGGCGTGTACACGTTTGTGTACAAAATGTTTGTATTTTATTGAAATATAGCTATCTTTGTGCTGAATTTAAAAGCAAACAGATATGGAAGCATTATCAGTAAGAGAATACCGTAACAACCTCGCAGCGTCTTTCACCAAAGCTGACAATGGCGAGCAGGTACTAATTCGCAGGAAAAACGAGATTTACGCTTTGGTAAAAGTTGGTCGTGAAGATTTGATGATAACCCCGGAGCTGCAAGCAAGGATTGACAAGGCAAGGGAAGAAATCAAATCCGGAAAGTGTGTTACCCTCAAAAGCAGTGAGGATATTGACGCTTATTTCGATAGTCTATGATGTACACAATTAGGGTTTCCGACGGGGTGGATAAGGTGATTGCCAAATGGAAGAAATCAAACCCCAATTTGTTCAAGAAGTATAAGAAAATCTACAAAGAATTGTTAGAGCACCCTAAGACTGGGCTTGGGCATCCCGAAGCGTTAAGGGGCGGTGGGGATATTACATGGTCTCGACACATTACCGCCCATGACCGGATAATCTATGACATTTACGAGGAAGTGGTAGAGGTCTACATCTTGGAGGTAGAGGGGCATTACAACGATAAATGATAAAACTGTTATGGTCGAATATTGTGTTTACTGGTTAGAGAACGGCGAGCCTATGCACGAGGTGTTCTCTTCTCTTGCCGCCGCCGAGATGTACTCATGTGCGATAAGAGGGAAAGAAAACATTGAATGGGTGGAGGTGTCCGAAGAAGAAACCATTGATTTGGACGAACTGGAAGACATGTTCCCGGATGACTTCTGCGGCGTGTAATCCCCTTGGGTAGAAATGGGGTAGAATTTGTTAGGCTGTGGGGGATTTTCTAACACGCCGGGGCTTTTTGCTGGGCGGTTGGCGTGGATGTATTCCCATGCGGCATGTGTATATATAGCAAGAAGTGTCCTTGTCGGACAATTCTTGCTTTTCTCGCTTTGCTCAAAAAGATTTTAAGATTACCTTTGTGGCATGGAACTAAGACGGAACGAAAAGATTACATTCCGGTGTACCGAACTTGAAAAGGACGCACTTGCGGAGCAGGCAGCCCGGTGCAGTCTAAGCGTATCGGAATACTGCCGGAGTTTGTCCCTTGGGGGGCGCCCAAGGGAGAGGTACACCGAGGAGGAACGGCAGCTTCTCCGGGACATAGCCCAGTTGAAAGGAACGCTCCAACGGCTGAACAACTACTTCGGTGGTCGCCAGTACCGGGAAGTGTTCGAGGAGAACCGGGCACT
>NZ_QTMH01000038.1:0-5619 GCF_003603065.1 Bacteroides sp. AF20-13LB | reverse complement strand
CCTCCGTTACTCCTGCAGCTTCACATCGGAAGAAATAAACCGCAACAAGGAAACATTCATAACAGCACAAGAAAAGATAGCCGACCTTATCGGAGAACTGGCTATTCTGAACGGTAAATCAAGAGGTAAGAACAACCCTAAAGGGTGGATAATTAATGCTCTCAAAGGAAAAATCAATGATTGAATTATGGGCAGTTGTTATAAATGTCGTATCTTTGCCCTATAAATTTATAAAATACTCACATGTTTTAATTAAATCTATTTAATTATGAAAAAGTTCTATTTAGGTTTAGTATCTTTAATGCTAATTATGCTTCATTCTTGTAGTCAAGACGAGCTTGAGAGTACACCGATTAATGAGCCACAAGCCATAAAGGTTGTAAATATTATCGATGGGAATATTTCTACAGCAAACACCAGAACTGATGACGCCAATTATGCAACTATGGCTTTACAATTCAACTCCGAAGCAGAGGTGCAAGAATTATTAGATGATTTAAAAGAAATGTCTATTGATGAAAGACTTAAATTCACAGATTCTTTAGGATTTATATCCTTAGAAAAACTACTCAGAGTAGCAGATGAAGAATTAGATAGCCTTGGCGCTTCTGCCACAAGTGAGGCAGATTTTAGAGTAAAACATGCCGCATATAAAGAGAAGTACAGCAATTTTTTCATTTT
Source organism: Bacteroides sp. AF20-13LB (assembly GCF_003603065.1). Classification (NCBI taxonomy): domain Bacteria; kingdom Pseudomonadati; phylum Bacteroidota; class Bacteroidia; order Bacteroidales; family Bacteroidaceae; genus Bacteroides; species Bacteroides sp. AF20-13LB. The sequence continues at coordinate 4,938 of NZ_QTMH01000038.1, read as the reverse complement.
CAATAATCAACAAGAGGATGATTTATCCCCCTATATTCCAACATCAGAAGAAGGGGATATTTATGCCTTTTTAGTAGGAGAAAATCATAAAATAGTAATAGGAAATGTTATTTACGACATTAACTTCTCTGACACTATGAGGGAAGAGGATGCTTTACTTTATTGTAATAACCTAAAAAATGACAATGAAGTGTCAACCAGAGCAGAAAACATACCAGTTAATAGCTTTAAAATCATATCTGGGAGTAAGAAAACGACCTTTTCTGGCTCTGTAAAATATGAAAATTTGGGGGCTGAGGGCACTCCTAAATTGTACAAACTTTATTATCATTTTGGTGCCCAAAAGAAAATGTGGTATGGTTGGAAACGGGATTCAGCCAGAGACTTTGCCATTACAAGTAAGAACAATACCAATCGTTTTATAGGCAACGCTGGTGGAAATATCAACGTTTATGCCAATTATTATTTAGGAAGACCAACAGATGTATTTTCAGAGTTAGCTTATGTTTGGACGGACATGACGCTCAAAGACGCAAATGGAACTGCAACATACGACAAGAATAAAGCATATAAATGTCAAATCAATATGTCTTATAATAACCAATGAAACAGATATTTTACATTCTTGCGTTATTAGCACTTTCTATATCGACCATTTCTTGTGAAGAAAAAGAAGAAGCTACAAAGTATGACGATTGGAAGGAACGTAATCAATCTTTTTGCGACTCAATAGCAGAACTGGCAGGTGAAAATTACGTTGCTACATTAGAACAGATAAAAAATGTCAAAGAAGGGGAATTGTTTATACTGCAGGATGTAATCAGTAGTACCAATAAAGCAGATGCATACATTTATTGTAAGAAGCTTGTAGCAAACCCTGAAGGGGAAAGACCTTTTTGGCTAAGTACGGTTAATGTATATTATTGTGGGACCTTAATCAATGGAGAGAAATTCGGAGGCAACTTTAATGGTTATACCGCACTGGATAAAGAAATTTCCACTCCTTTTGAAAAGTATCCATCAAAAGATTTTGATGTAACAACACAATTTACTATTAGCTCAGATGAACCGTATTACTTAACTACTGGTTGGTGTACATTTTTACAATATATGCATACGGGAGAACGTTGGCTAATTTATGTGCCGTGGAAGTCCGCTTATGGTGCAGAAGGTAAAGATAATGTTCTTGGATATTCTGTTTTGACTTTTGACGTTACTTTAGAATCTATCGCAGTATTAAGGCGATAAAGAATATTACATACCATGTTTAAGTTCTAAAATAGGCGGAAATTTCCGCCTATTTTATTGTTGTATCTTCATTCATCTGCTGTTGGTAATACTCGTAATACCGTTTGTAGTTATCCCGGTCTTTGGCAGCATCCACCCACAAATAACACATGAGGCAGGCAAACAAGAGGGAGATAACGGCACAGAGAATGGAGTAGAACGAAACCCGTTTATCCACATAGCCACCGTTTTTCATCCTGTTCCCCTGCTGTTCAAAGTCCGCTAACACGTTTTTTAGGTGTTTTTCAGCACTTTCAAGGCTTTCCCCGTCTATCTGTACCCTTTGGGCTGTTGCGTCCTCTATACGTTTCGTATAGGCTTCCACGCGCTTTAATTCTTGATATACCAGTTCTACCGCAAGCTGCGGGTTCACTTTCGGGGTGGTGTCTTTCCTGCGTGGTCGGTATTGTCCTTGCTTAGAGGTGGAAACCTCCTTTTCCGGACGTGAGTTTGTTTCCATGTGATATGTTCATTGAGTTATACTTCAGTCTGCTTTGTGTCCTCTCGATATGGGCGAGAGTGTAGCCTTTCCCTATCTCGCTTGCCTTATACTCCGTACCGCTCCGGGCTGTGACATAGTAGCCGTTAAGTTTCCCGGTGCTTGCCCGGGCTTCCCGGACTTTGAAGCCCAGTTTGCCGAGTTCCTCTTGGAATTTGGCAAGGTCAAAGCCCTGCAGCTTCTTCAGTACTTCGTTCATGGCTTCCTTGATTTCCGCTTTGTTGGCTTTGCCGATGTCCTGCGACTGCACGAAGTTCCGTTCCTTGGCTATGGCGTTGGCGGCTTCCGTTGCCCGTTTCCCTATCCAGTTGTCCCGGTAGAGTTCCCCGGAAAGGGATATCCGGTTTGCCAGTATGTGCAGGTGGGCTTGTTCTTTCTTGCTCTCCGTACCGCTGTGCCGGATGATGATGTACTGGTGGTTCATCAGTCCCATGCGCTGCATGAAGTCATTACCAAGTTCTGCCCAGTCCGCATCGGTGAAGCTGGAGCTTTCCTCTATCGAGGGGCTGACCTCAAAACGCAGGCAGTTGTTCTTTACGTTCGGAAAATCAGTGAAGTAAGGTTTCATCTCCTGCACCATTTCCGCACCCGTACACCCGTAAAGCTCATGCCTGGCTATCTCGGTGGCTGCTGCCTGCCCGTCTATCTCCTTGGCGAGGTCATACTCCAGTGCCGCCACGCCATGTGATATGCTTTTCCCTTTCCCTATCATCGTGAGAGTATTTTTTGGAGTTCTGTGATTAGTGCCCGGTTCTCCTCGAACACTTCCCGGTACTGGCGACCACCGAAGTAGTTGTTCAGTCTTTGAAGTGTTCCTTTCAGCCGGGCGATGTCCCGGAAAAGTTCCCGTTCTTCTTCTGTGTACCTCTCCCTGGGACGCCCACCAAGGGAGAGACTCCTGCAGTACTCCGATGTGCTCAGACCGCACCGGGATGCTTGCTCCGAAAGTGCCGCCTTTTCAAGTGCGGTGCATCGGAATGTAATCTTTTCGTTCCGTCTTACTTCCATGCCACGAAGATAGGCAAAAAAATCTTTTTGAGCAAAGCGAGAAAAGCAAGAAATGTCCGACAAGGACACTTCTTGCTATATATACACATGCCGCATGGGAATGCACACAGCGCTAACACACTGCATAGGAACACAATTCTTTCTCTTTTCCCTGCCTTTCTCACAACGGAATACGGAGAACGGTCAAGGGGACGGGCTGGAAAAACCGCACGAGCCTGCGAGCGCAGGATTTTTCCAGAACCGGACTTGCGCAGCCCTTGACGGTTACGGAGTATGGAGTTATTTTTGCTACCGGAAAAGAGAGGTTAACCGATAAGTTCCTTTACTATTTGCTTCACGACATTCATTTTTACACTCGATGCGTCTGCCTTATCGTAAATAAGCAACAAATAAACTTTCCCCTCTTGTTCTGTTACAAGAGCGTTGTATGTGATGATACGAGCACCGCCAGACTTACCACGTCCTTTGGTCGCAATAGCCATTCGGATTTTACGGATATTAGGAGCTATTTCACTCCCTTGTAACGGTGTCTTTTCTAATTCCTTCCGAAACTCTATCAAATCCTTTTTGAAACTTTTGTATCTTTTTGCCAGTGCTTTGGCTTCTGTATCAAAATAGTCTGATGTTATTATTTCAAAGCTCATCTATTAATTCATCTAAGGATTTGAGTTTTATTTTCCCGTCCATGTGGTCTTTCACCTGCTGCAAAGCCCCTCTGAGCTCTCCAACTAAATCCCGCTTTGGTATGTAATCATCTTCCGCCACATTAATGACGATTGGTCTTTTATTCTTACGGGTAACAAAAACAGTTTCCGTTTCTGCCAGTTCAAAATATTTCTTCTGATTGGCTCTAAATTCACGTGTCGTAACTATCTGCATAATATCTATATATTTGATTTACATCGCAAATATAACATAAAAGAATTAACCGACAAACCATTTGTGTACCTATTTGTGTACCTATATGTGTACACGTAATAAAAAGCCGTTCCCAATCCTACCGCCCTACGGTTGGTTTTGCTTTGCTTTTTCCCGATTGTTTTTCCTTTTCCGATAGTAAAAAACGCCCTCTTAATCCCTAAATTCCCCTTGTCTGTTATAAGCATCGTCTATAATATGCTCTATCACTTTTGCGAAAAAGCCGATAAACAAAGGGGTTGAAGCATGTGTTTCCCTACATTTTGGGAGTTTTGTTCCTACACTTTGGGAGTTTTAATTCCAATTATTCCCTACACTTTGGGAGTTTTACCCTTCTTTTTTTGTTTTAATGTAGGCTTTACTTATCTTTGCGACAAATCAAACTCTTATGAAAAAGAAACTACCTATTACAAAAAACAAAGATGTAGTTGTATCATGGGTATATACATGGTCTAAACAGCAAGACATGTCCATACACGAACAAAGAATAGTCCTCCGCATATTGGAAGCGTGCCAAGCAGAACTGAAAGGGGTGAAACTGAAAGATTATGCAGGAACGAAACGTAAGTTTGAGCATGGGCTTTGGGATGTTGATGCACAAATGCATGTGTCTGACGTTATTTTTTCCGGGCGTGATTACAACGAAATCATAGCCGCACTCGATGCGCTGGCAGGACGTTTTTTTACTTACGAAGATGACGAGGAATGGTGGAAGTGTGGATTTATATCTAACCCAAAATACAAAAAACACACTGGCATTATAACTTTTCGTGTATCTAATGACCTTTGGGATGTGTTTACCAAATTCGCAAAAGGGTATCGGGAGTTTGAGTTAAACAAGGCTCTTGCGCTGCCTACGGGTTATTCCCTTCGATTTTACATGCTCATGAGTGGGCAGGTGTACCCTTTGGATATATCCCTTGAGAACCTGAAAGAACGCCTCGGAATACCTGCGGACAAATACAAAGACAAGAATGGAAAAGACAGAATTGACAACTTTGAGGAAAGAGTATTAAAGCCTGCAAAAGCTGCGCTTGATGAAAGTTGCCCATATACATTCAACTACGTGAAAGTGCGTGAAAACCCTAACAACAAACGTAGCAAAGTAACCGGGTTTAGATTTTACCCGGTATATCAACCCCAATTTAGAGATGAAGAGCTGGAAGTAAAAGAACTTCAAGCAAAAGTAACGGCACGTCATCAGATAGACAGCCATGTGTATGAAT
>NZ_QTMH01000037.1:0-5711 GCF_003603065.1 Bacteroides sp. AF20-13LB | reverse complement strand
CAGAGTTTTCGCGGAACTACAATGTGTATAATATATTGATAATAAAGAATATACAATAAGTCAAAGAATTGGCTAAAACAAGGAATACTCTTTTCAAAGCTGTCCTATATGGGTCTACAATAAACAAAACCTTACTTATGTGATACCATTAATAAATGTAATATTTTGATTAATAGCTGTTTGAGTATCAATTAATGTACTACGGTTGTAAAATTAGTATTCCTCTTTTTAAAAGAATGGGTAATTATGTCAATATCTATTATTTGTTTATTTTTCGTTGAATATTTACTTGTATTACTTATTTCATCCATAAGAATATTGCATTTCATGTAAATACTATTTCAAATTACAGAATAACCATTCCCATTTCAGATAGAGATAAATATTAGTTTATTCCTATTTCAAATATAGGAAATCTGTGTTTGCTGTATAAAAAACTAATGAACTTATGAGATCATTTCTAAAGGAGCTTAATAAATTACTTTATAGTTTCTTGTGTAAAAGTTCAAGGAGAAATTCATTTTATACAAATTATCGTCTCTAATTGGTATTATCGTAATGTGCATTACGATAATAGTGGACTTGATGTAAAATGATAAGGTGTATTATGAAATTCTATAGTCGAAAAAAGAATTGGCAGTTTTAAAGAATATAGCAGAACAGTCTCAAGAAGAATCGTAAATGACGGTTTTAGGCGTATCGATAAGACCTCACTTTTATTGAAGCCAACGGATGGAAGACCGGCATTGTATTTTTTCATTTTACGAATTGGTAAAAATTGAACACAATAATGAACGGATAGATTGGGGAATATTGAAGAAAAAAGGAGAATATTTTCTCACAATCAACAAAGAATGGGAAAACTGCTCTGTTTCTTATAAAGGGCTTTTTTTGGAAGATATGTAATCTTGAAATAACACTTCCCCTGAAGTCTTTTGTAGGATTAAGAGAAGAAAAGCCACCCATTTCACAATGAGTGGCTTCTCAAAAACACTTTATTATGAAATTCCGGTATGTTCAACCGGATGAATCATCATAGTTGTCGCATTATTATTGTTGGGGTAATGCAGCTTGATTAGTCTGCACAGATAGCGCTTCTGTGTTATTTTTCCGTATAACATGTCCTTTGAGGTATTAATTCTGGTCGCTCGGAGAAAGCTGAGAATTATTCTCTATTTCAGAGAGAGGTAATTGGTAAAGGAACGGCCTGTCTTCTTGGTTATAACGGAACTTACCGGCAGAGAAGTGATTATTATTTTCTGCGCCCCAAGTTTCATCTGTACGATCTACAGGAATATTCAAACGACGATTATCAATATATTCCAAACCTTCACCCCAGAACTCTACACGTTTCTGATAAATGATTTCCTCTATCAGGTCAGCCTTATTCGTGAAAGTGTAATTATAATCGGGCTGGCGAGTCTTCATAAAGCTATTCAGTTCAGTCACTGCTTCTGCAGAACCCTTGTGAGCCAAAGCTTCCATTTTTATCATGTAAGCTTCTTCTGAACGCAGGTAAATATAATCTCCCAGTTCCCATCCGCTGAACACACCGGCCTTGATGTTATCACGACCTGTACCGATAAATTTTACAGCTTGGTATTCCACGGCAACTGGAGACTGAGTGTCACGAATCAATGTTATACGATTACCGGAAGCATCTGTTACACCTGTAGAACGGTCGCAGCAGAACCATTGCAGACGGATATCAGTATCCGCGATACGGTCTACTAATGGCTTAAAGGCAGCGCGCCATACACCGATGCCGGCATACCCATCACCATAAGTATCCATCTGCGAGAAGAAAGACATATAAGTCGTACTATTGTCTGCTGTAATATCACATCCGAATACTACATCCGGTAAGCTGATATTACTGAATCCCTGGAGTATCTGGTCTTCACTCTGCAATATGGGGAAATTATCAATCACCACTTGCGCATACTTTATCGCCTCATCCCATTCATGGATAACCATATTTGCACGAGCCAAATGCATAGCTACCACGCAGCCATCCATATCAGTGGGTGAGGAAGTACGCGTCATATCCAAATTCTTGAACAAATCGAAAGCAGTAGTAAGGTCACTCTTGATTTGTTCATAGATTTGGGCTACAGTAGCACGTGGCTGGTCACCTTCCGTATCCTCTGTAATAAGCGGTACACACGGAGACTGGGAGAAGTCATATTTCTCTCCACGGCCCCATTTCGTTCCATCCGCACCGGTATAGTAGGAATGCTGATATAAGTAAGTCAGTTGTAAGTAGGCATAGCCACGGAAACCAAGGGCAATGGCACGATATTTCAAATTGGCGGGATCTTCACTGCTGGGGTCAATCAGCTTGAGGATATTGTTGGCATTGGCTATGACGCGATAGTACTCTTTCCAACGGTTGTTGGTCGGAGTATAGTTCTGTTGCCAGTAATCCAGCAAATAATGATACATACTCATGGCGAAACGTCCGGTCATAATCATATCGTTGCCCATCAGCGATGTTAAGTAATCAAAACTCTTTTGACCGAAATAGTTGTGACTCATATTGACGTCAACATACTGTTGCATATCAGTATACATACCTGCCACAGCAGCTGAAAAAGCCTTATCAGGATCTTCCTGAGCCACATTGCCCAGTTGGTCTTCAGTCAAATAAGCGGTAACATCAGCATCTTCAATGCAAGATGTAAGCAGGCCCCCAGCAAGAAGCACCTGCATCATATATTTCATTATCTTCATATACAATTTTATTTTTTAGTTTAGAATGTAAGGTTGATACCTCCGGAAATCACACGCATCGGAGAATAGCCTCCATATTCATCATCAGAACCAGCCATTGCCACACGAGGGTCAAATCCCTGACGTTTGGACCACAAGCCGAGATTATCTGCCGTAGCATAGATACGCAGTTTCTCAACACCCAATTTCTGCGTCAGGTTCTTCGGCAATGTGTAGCCCAAAGTGATGTTACGGATACTGAAGTAGCTGGCCTTTATCAGATTGAGGTCTGATTGCTGAGTGAAAGAGTTGGAAGCATTGTCAGCATTCCAAATAGGAAGTGAACCTTGACCGGTCTCAGGGTTGAATGTTTTCCACATATCCTTATTATGACCTACGTAGAATGAAGAGCTCATGCCGGACAGATAAGAATAGTCATAAGCATAGCCACCAATTTGGAAAGCCGTTGCTATAGAAAGGTCGATTCCCTTGTAAGAGAAAGTAGTGCTCAAACCACCGTTGAAATCGGGCAGTGCAGATTTTCCAATGAAGTAGCGGGTTGCGTCTGCATAAGTGGTGGTGGTAGTACGGCCTGTCACTTCCCCTTTCTCGTTTGTCTCATCCATGTACCACATGGCATTTCCTTTTTCGTCCATGCCGGCATACATATAAGTATAGTATTCAAAGCGGCTCTTACCTTCGCGCAGGTTGAACGGACCGGAAGTGATACCATTTTCACGGTTTTCTTCGGGCAGTGTCACGATGCGGTTCTTGTAGTGAGATCCCACGAGCGATACCGTCCACTTTAGGTCGGGCTGATTGAAAATATCCACATTCACTTCAAACTCTATACCAGTGTTTTTCATCGCACCCAGGTTTTCCCAATTATACGGACGTCCGGCTGTAGAGTAAGCTACAGGGCGCTTGAAGAGCATATCGTCTGTACGACGATAAAAATATTCGAATGAACCGTATACTCTGTCGAATAGACGGAAATCTACTCCCACGTCAAAAGTCTTCTGCTTTTCCCAAGTCAAGTCCGGATTACCGTAGAATTCCGGTGAATAACCCAACTCTGAACCATTCCAAGTAACTGTGTATTGGTCTTGATAAGGCGTGTACACATAGGCATAGTCATACTCCGAAAGGATGCTTTCATTACCTTGGGTACCATAAGACGCACGCAGTTTCAAGTCGTTCAACCAAGAGTTTGTACCCTCCATGAATGCTTCGTTGGAAATACGCCAAGCGGCACCTACCGACCAGAAATTACCCCAGCGGTCCAAGAAGCGGGAAGTACCGTCGCGACGGAAGGCTGCAGAAAGATAATATTTGTTGCTATAGTCGTAGTCTGCCATACCGAAATACCCCTCGATGTTATGGTTTGCCGTGTAGCTGTTAATGTATTGCATTTGTCCACCGTTGTCCAGTTCCGGATTGTTCGGATTAAAGAAATTGGTCTTCTGTCCTGCTAAATACTGATATTCATACTTATAGTACTCGTGACCTATCTTGGCCGACAAGTGGTGGTTATCGCCAAAAACATTGCTGTAGGCCAGAATCTGGTTGAAGTTGGTAGTCGTAGTGTTGTAGCTTCCTTTTGTACCACGACCACCGAAAGACTGTCCGTCACCGATGAGCGGAGTGTAGAATACTGTCTGGCTACTGTTCGTGAAATCATAACTGTAGTTTGCTGTAAACTTGAAATTCTTCAAGAACGAGATTTCCAGATACGAGCGTGAAGTCAGATTATTGTACACAGTTTCACGAATATCCTCTTTCATATTGGCTATCACATTCTGGTTAGTAGCCGTAGGACGTTTAGATGTACCGTCTGTCTCACCGTTTCCGGCATCATACATAGGACTTCCGTCCTCATAATATTTCATATTACCTTCTGCATCATAGGCATGAACCGGGAAGATGGGAGCCCAAGAACGTGCCACCTCAAAAGGATTGGAGGCAGCTCCGGCATTCTCTTGTACACCATTCTGAGTTGCTTTGGAATAGCCTACATTGGTACCTACCTTCAACCAGGATTTCAACTGAGAGTTAACGTTGGCACGAGCCGTAAAGCGCTCATAAGAAGAACCTAGCACATAAGAGTCATTGTCCAGAAAGCCCATAGATACATAGTAATCTGTGCGGTCATTACCACCCGATGCAGATACATTATACTCTTGACGGAAGGCATTGTCGAACAAGGCATCGGCAAACGAATCATTATAACGCAGACGTGCATTGGGGTTAAGTTTTCCATCTGGTGTTACCAGATACTCTCCTTGCGGGATGATATAAGCATTGTAATTACCCAGTTCGCCCAGCAAATCCTGACTGGCTGCTAAATTAGAGTCTTCAATGGATTTTCCAGCCGCCCAATAGGTGTTACGAAGACCATACCAAGACAAACGGTAGAACTCTCCCGGATCAGTAGCCATATCATAGTCCTTGTACGCACGCTGTGCCACACCCCAGGAGCCGTTAAAGTTGATGGCCACCTTGTCTTTGCGTCCGGTCTTGGTAGTAATCATGACCACACCACCTGCTGCACGGGAACCATACAAAGAGTTGGATACAGCATCTTTCGACACGTTCACTGAAGCAATGTCTGTAGGGTTGATGTCCGACAACTTGCCGTTGAAGGGCACACCATCTACTACAATCAGTGCATTGTTGCTGGCCGAAATAGAACCGATACCGCGTAATACGATATTGGCATCTTGTCCCGGCTGGCCGGAAGAACTTACAACTTGCAAACCAGCCACAGCTCCTTCTAATGCATTGGACACGGATGTAGCTTGTGAATTACTGATAATCTCATTCTTTACACTGCTGATAGAACCCACCAAATCTTGTTTACGTTTAGTGCCATAAGCCACTACTGTTACTTCATCAAGTATCTCTGTATCAGGCATCATAACCACTTTTACGCTCGGTTTGATTACCACTTCTTGAGTCTTCATACCGATGTACGAAATCACCAGAGTTTTCGCGGAACT
>NZ_QTMH01000036.1:0-6157 GCF_003603065.1 Bacteroides sp. AF20-13LB | reverse complement strand
TTCATTTCTATTCATTTCCAATTTATTTATAAAAGGTTTACCTTACAAGTATATACAATTATAGCTGCAAATACAATGATTTCATATTCTTCATTTTTTGCAATATCAAGTGATTATTGCTGCAAGAGAAAAATGTTTAAGTCATGATAGGGATTGGATGAAGAAGGGAATAAGTAAGAGAAAAACGCTCAGGTATGTATTTCGCAGTACTTGGTATGGTACGAAGATTTAGAAGAAGAATATGCGTTGGAAGTAAAAAAGAATATAAATTATAGAAATAGATGGCATGTGATAAACAAGACTTCATTGTATTAGAATTCCAGTTTTTCTAATATCACAATAAAGAGGATTGTCCATATCTTCTGTAAGTAGGACTGGCTCTATAAGGTTACTTATCTTGCGTCTAAGTTTCCACAATAGAGGAGTATCTTTAAAATAATCGTCATCCAGGCGTTCTACTATCACAGCAATATCTATATCGCTGTCTGCTCTATAATTTCCTTTACTGTACGAACCATAAAGATAAAGGGCCTTTAATGGTAACTTCTCCGCTACCATTTCCTTATAGCGTTTGGCAAGGTTTATAGCTTGTTCTTTATCCATAATTGCAACTCTTTAGTTTGGCTCAAAAGTTCAGCACAGTATTCTTTGGTTAAGCTCTTCATTAATCTTTCTTTATAAGAGGGGTAACGGGCTTCTATATTAAGAGGTTCAAGTTTGTCTATAAAGTCTAACTGCTCCTCCGACAATTGCTTGTCCAATCCCGTTCTCTCCGCAAGTCTGGATAGTGAATGTATCTTTAGAGGAACTTCCATTAAGCAATTAGTCCAATATGCTTTGAGAATTTTCTCTATTGTTTGATGGCACATGAACCGACATAGAGATAACGGCCTGTAAGCAGCATTGCATTCGCTGTTTCCAAATCATAATCTGACATCTCAATCCAATAAGGTTACTTTACTATCCATATTTCGAGTCTTTAGAACAAAGATAGTTATTATCCTTCAAACAACAATGATTTGCTACAACATTTTATCCGTTGGAACCATATTGAAGGTATTTACTTTAGTCTTATAATTATATTTTGCAAAGCCTGCTGCATTTCTACTCATTTCTAAATTGTTTATAGAATGAATATAAGATTCAAGAAAGAAACCATTAAAGCTTATTCCTTTGCAACCAAAGTTGGAAGAACTGATCATATACCTGGTAAATGCCTTTATCATAGGTAATAAAGTCTTTTTCCAGTAGTCCTTTTACAGCTGAAGAGACAGAACTGGCAGATTGCAACTTGTATTTACGCACAAAATCACCGCTTGAGATGGCCTTGGCTTTCCCTTCTGCCGCAATTGCCATAAATACAATACGTTGCTTTTCGGGCATCTGATATAATAAGGCATCATAGGTGTCGGCAGAAAAGTCCAGAAGGTCGTTAATGGCAGTATCTATCATTGAGGAGATACATATTTCTCCAGTTCCAGTCATGGAAAATAAAATGTTCATAACCTTCTGCATATACGAAGTTATACCATTGAAGCGCTCATATAGCTCTGTTACCACTAATGTGTCCAAGTGTTTGCTTACCCGTTCAAAGTGCTTAAGACAGAACTCTGCGTATTTATCAACAGAAATGGGAGGCAGGTTTATCAATGTGACTGATTGATAGAATGGACGTGCCGGAGAAGTAAACATTGCCCCCATCAGATGCCTATGGGACCCGGAGAAGACAAAGTGGGCATTGGAACAGCGTTGTATATGTGTCCGTAGTGCCGCTTCTATGTTGGGATCGTCTGCATATTTGGTTATTTGCTGGAATTCATCAATGGCGATTAGGCAAGGCTTCCCGGCATTATTCAGATAGGAGAATATCTCATCCAATGTTGCAGAGGGATTAGTTATAGCTCCCAGACCGATTCCCCAGGTAGGCTGTCCATTCATGTCGAATGTTATTTCGGAACGAAGGGAGGCCAGTACATTCAAGAAGGTACCCCATACGGATTTTCCTTTTGGACGTAGTTCATCCAGTACAGCCTTGCCGAAAACATTCACAAAATCGCGTACAGAGCTTGTGGCATAAATATCGATGATGAAAGTGTGGTAATGCTCCTTGATTTCCGGCTGTCCAAAACAATGCCGCAGCAAGTCTGTTTTGCCTAATCTGCGTGGGGAAATCAATGCAATGTTGTTCTCATTCGTCAAAAGTGAGACAATTTTAGCCGTTTCTTTCTCTCTGTCACAGAAATATTCCGGTGATACATAGCCGTTCGTAACAAATGGATTTTTCATATGATTATTGAGTTTACACGCAAATATAAGGAAAATATCACGATAATCATAAGATGATAATCATAAAACGATTATTATTGGAAATGTGTGGTTGACTATCATATGAAATGGCTATTCTTTTCCTCATCCAAAGAATAGAGGAATAGTAATAGCCATTTTCTGTTTTAATCTTGATATTCAATTTCTTCACCAAGAGCTTGACGTATCATATTATGTTCATTGCGATAGAGTTTACCATTACGCAGATAATAATAGTTAAAGTAACCGGCAAACTCAATAGTGGCATACTTTAGTGTATCTCCTTGATTATAGACTTTCCATGTACCCTCGTACGAACTGGAATCATCATATTGAATCAGGGTGGTGGAGTCGGCTCGAAGGTCGAATTGGATACCGGTTTCAGTAACGAATTTGCCTGGAAAAGGATGTGTAGCTGCTGACTTCTTACATGAAGAAAAGCAGATGAGTGAAACTGACACAGTCAAAATGAATAGTATTTTCTTCATATCTGATATTTATAAATGAAAGATTGAAAAAAAGGACGCCCTGCAAGAGGACGTCCCTTTTATTAAATTATATCAAGAATCTCTTCTTAATTATTTGGCACTCGGTGTACCGGCAGCCTTCTTAACGATGACTTTCAGGTTATCCTTGCTCAATACACCCCACTTGTAGTTGACATTTACAGTCAGGAACATGTTGTAGTCAACGTTAACCGGAGTACCATGGTTGTTGAAGTATGCCAAGTGAGTCGGGTCAGCTTTAGCTTCTGTAGCAGTAGACTTAGCTTTTGTCTCATCCCAGTTCATCATCTTCAATGAAGCATTGGTCGGCAACTTACCGTCAGTAGTACCCTCCTTATGCTCATAAGTGCTGGTTGCAGCATTCCAAGCCAAGCTGGTAGTGGTCTTATCAGTCAAGAACTTAACTTCACGCACAGCATAGTAGTCATACAAAGCATGTGCATAAACTTCATCACCAGTGGCCTTGTCAGCTACAGCAGCAGCTACCGGCTTATTATTCCAGTCAGTGAATGTGAAGTTCTTGGCAACGCTCAAGAAGCTACCGTCAATTTCAGCATCAACGAAGTTGTCGCTGATAGAACCGTCAATAGTCAACGGGTTGATGAAGTGTACCTCAAATTCTTGAACTGGAATAACATTGAAGTCATTGTATGCAACAACTAACTGTACAGGAACTTCCTTGCCAATCAACTTGAGGGCGGCATCAGTACCGTTCCAGTTATCTTTTTCGTGGAGACGGATGATACTGGAGCATTCATTTACGTTATTACCTAATGTTTCATCATAATTCCAAGGCAAGTTCTTCTTGTTTTCTGTAGCATCAGCACCCATCAGGTTATTGATAGTGGCAGCCAAATCATTAGATTGTTTGTAATCCATAATATCTGCATCCGTTCTACCGATGTTGTTGTTGTCACTCTTGTCTTTGTCTTCTGCTGTACCTTCAGTCTTATACCACAATTGAGTTTTGTCATCGCTTGTGACAAAGTCTTTCAAATGCGGATAAGTAGTCAAGTCTTTCATGCGTGTTTCGTCAAAGATAAACTTAACCTCTGCACGCTCACGAATATACTGGATGAATTGAGCCAAGTTGGCTGGCTTTTCTTTGGTCGGTTCGTATACAAAGCCATTAACCAAGTCAGCTTCGATGTGGCTATAGTCTTTCAGCGTACAACCGTCAGTAATACCCGGATATACATGCGGGTCTTTCTGTGTTCCACCGTCATTTGCAGTAGTGTAAACAATCGGATTCACATTGAAGACACCTTCGCCCTTACCATTCTTCCAGAATGTACCTTGGTATGCAAACTTCTGTGCAGGAACAACGATTGTCTGCTTGAATGTCTGCTTGATATCACCATTCAAACCAGCTTCGTCAATGTACTTAACGTCGATTTCGAATGTAGAAGCATAAGTCTTGGTAGACTCATTGTAAGCCAATGTACCAACAGTCTTCGGGTTCATAGCCCAAACTAAGTTGTAAGACGTATTGTCTTCAGCATCGTGCAATAAAGCAAATACAAGGTCTTTATTGTTTTTAATCGCTTCCTTACCGTCTTTGCCAACTTTGTCAGAACCTTCTTGCCAGTCAGTAGCCACCTTAGAAACAGCTAATTTAGACAAATCTACCTTCTTGCCGTCTTTTCTCAGTTCAAGAATCTCCATATCTGTATAGATGCTGTGGAACTGAGTCTTACTCATACTCTGACCACCGTCGAACTTAACCATATGATAGATCTTCTCGTTCATTTCCTTAGAGAACAACTGCTGGAACATATCCTTGCAAGTTACAGTATCGTTCGGGAATGTAATGGCAGCAATCGTTTGATCCTTTTCACCGGTCCAACGAATCTTGATATAACGTACAGCAATCATGTTGCCATTATTCTTGTCCCACAATTCAGCACGAATGATAGGTTCGCGACCGATGGAAGTCTTGGAATATTCTGTATCTCCCAACTCTACGTCGTAAACTTCAGACTTCAGCGTGTAGCCGTCAGACAAGATGCGGCCGAATGCCTGTTCGTCAGTCTTACGGTCACCTTGCAGATACTTAGCTTTTGCTAAAGAGAAACGGAATTCCAGGCCATAGTCGGCGTAGTTCGTCAATTCCTTGTGAGAAGCGTGTTGTTTGTCAGTATAAGTATAGCATACAGTAACCAACGTTCTCAAGTCAAGTGGACTGTCATATGACTGCTTAACATCAACCAATTGTTCGTTGCCTGATTTATACAAGCAGAGAGAGTCATGATAATGAACGTATTTACCATCCTGCATTTCGTCTGCAAAATCAGTCGTGAAGTCCTTCGTGAAGTCAATCTTCTTGTTAGCCAAATAAGGATATACAGTAGATTCTTCGATACGGCTGTATTCGGAATTTACAAATACGTCTTTACCAGCTTCTTTCTCAGCATCTGTCAGGTTTTTGTCAGCAATAGGAGTCTTCAGAGAAGCCATCCAGAACTTTTCAAGTTTACCTTCACCGTGAGCGCTACCGGTTGTGCCGATGCTCTTGCCTACGTAATCTGCATTCTTCTTATAAAGAACAGTCATTACACCGTCTTTTACATCGTAGTCTACAACTTCGAGAGGCTTGTTCTGAGAAAGTTCAGGAGCAGCCTTTGTTACGTTCTGAGAGGTAAAGCATTCAAACATAGGAAGCTTAACATCTTCTTTCATCACACCGATGCTCGGGCTAATCTTGTAGCTTACCTCATTCTTTTCGGTAGAAATGCTGAGTGCCTTGGCGCCCTTTACAGCAGTGTGGTCCAAAACCGGGCGATCAGTGTGCTTAGACGGGTCTGCTTCGTGGTCAGCATAGTTCTTGGCAGCAAAAACCTGCGGTGTATACGTCAGTGTCAGCAGTTCAATTGAAGGAATGCCGTTGATGTGCGTAGTTGGAATCAGCGTAAGGCTGGTCAATCGGTGACCAATCAAAGCCATAACTTTAACACTCAGAGTTTCGACATCTGTAGCCAATTTCTTCAAATCAGCTTCAGAAATAAACTCACTTGCCAGACTCTCCTTCAGTTCTTTGATCTTAGTGTCAACAACCTCTAAAGATGCCAGTTTTTCCATTTCTTTTTCCAAAGCATCTTGTAATTTCTCTAAATCAGCTTCAGATACTCCACCTTCGCTTGAACCAGCCTTATCCAGAGCTTCCTGAGCTTTGGCTTTGGCTTCGTTTGCGGCAGTTTTGGCTTCATCTACGGCTGTCTGCAAAGTAGCAACTTTTGCATTTAGGTCATCAAGTGAAGCTTTTTTGTCCAGTTGTCCTTGCAAGTCCTTGATGTCGTCATCATAGTCCTTACAAGACGTGAACGTTCCTGCAGTGCCCACCATTAAGG
>NZ_QTMH01000035.1:0-6220 GCF_003603065.1 Bacteroides sp. AF20-13LB | reverse complement strand
CCGGATACTAAACGAGAACTACTGAACAACTTTTCTCACTACAGATATGTTTCTTTCTTACCACACCCGCGTTTCTTTCTTTCCACAGCTGTGGTAAGAAAAGAGCACTGCTGTGGTAAGATTAGTTTTTAGAGAAACAGACTCAGAAAGTAAAGAGATAGCAATTATATCTGGCATTTTAGAAACTAACTATCCATAAAGAACGAAATGAAATACTTCAAAGATAAAAGAAAAGAGAATGAAATCTCCCATAATACTGTGACAAACCGAAAAACTCAGCGACAGATAGGGTAAATATCAACCTAATTATTTATCTTTGTTAGCTTTTAAAAGTTAGCATACTAAAAACAATAAAGTGCAATGAAAGATTTTCTGAAATTTACGTTTGCCACCATTACCGGCATCATCGTATCAGTCGTTGTTTTAGTTTTCAGCAGTATTCTGGTGGTTTTCAGCATGGTATCATCTTCGGAGTCAGAAACGCAAGTACGCAAAAACTCCATTATGATGCTGGATTTGAATGGTGCACTGGCTGAACGCAGCCAAGACAATCCGTTCGATGCCCTTATGGGAGACAATTATAAGACTTATGGCCTGGATGATATCCTCTCTTCTATCAAAAAAGCAAAAGAGAATGACGACATTAAAGGTATCTATATAGAAGCGACTTCGCTGGGTGCAGGATTTGCTTCACGCGAAGAAATACGCAATGCATTGAAGGATTTCAAGGAATCGGGAAAATTCATCGTGGCTTATGGTGACAGCTATTCCCAAGGTCTTTATTATCTGTCAAGTGTAGCCGACAAGGTGTTGCTGAACCCGCAAGGTATGGTCGAGTGGAGGGGCTTGGCCGCTACCCCCATGTTCTTCAAGGATTTGCTGGCCAAAATCGGAGTAGAAATACAGATATTCAAAGTAGGTACCTACAAATCGGCTGTAGAGCCTTTCATCTCTACCGAAATGAGCCCTGCCAACCGTGAACAAATCGACGCTTACCTGACCTCCATCTGGGGACAAGTGACCAATGATGTTGCAGAATCACGCAAAATATCTGTAGACTCACTGAACGCCATTGCCGACCGCATGTTGATGTTCTATCCCGCAGAAGAAAGTGTGCAATGCGGACTGGTCGATACATTAATATATAAGAATGATGTGCGCAACTACCTGAAAGCGATGGTAGGCATCGACAAAGACGACCGCATGCCCGTACTTGGTTTGCAGGACATGATTAACGTAAAGAAGAATGTTCCCAAAGACAAAAGTGGAAATGTGATTGCCGTATACTATGCCTATGGAGAAATTGACGGTGGTTCATCTTCTGCCTCCAGCGAAGAAGGCATCGACTCTAAAAAGGTGATTAAAGACCTGCGCAAGCTGAAAGATGACGAAGATGTAAAAGCTGTAGTATTACGCGTAAACTCACCGGGCGGAAGCGCCTATGGTTCAGAACAGATATGGTATGCCGTCAGCGAATTGAAGAAAGAGAAACCAGTCATTGTTTCCATGGGTGACTATGCAGCTTCAGGAGGTTACTACATTTCTTGTAATGCAGACACCATCGTGGCCGAGCCTACCACACTGACGGGTTCTATCGGCATCTTCGGCATGTTCCCCAACGCAAAGGGGCTGACTGATAAAATCGGGGTAAATTTTGATGTAGTGAAAACCAATAAATACGCAGACTTCGGCATGCTGACACGCCCGATGAATGACGGGGAAAAAGGGCTGATGCAAATGTATGTGAACAACGGATATGACCTCTTCCTCACCCGCTGCTCCGATGGCCGAGGCATCAGCAAGGAAGACCTGGATAAAATTGCCCAAGGCCGTGTATGGACCGGAAGCAAGGCCAAGGAACTAGGACTAGTCGACGAATTGGGTGGTTTGGACAAAGCTTTGGACATTGCCATTGCAAAGGCCGGAGTAGATGCCTATACCGTGATGAGCTATCCGAAAAAGGAAAGTTTCTTTGAAAGTCTGATGAACACCAATCCGGGTAACTACATCAAAGCACGTATGCTGAAAGGCACAATGGGCGAGATATACCAGCAGTTCAGCGTCCTGGAGAATTTTGACAAATGTGACCGTATACAAGCACGTGTCCCCTTTGAACTGAATATTCAATAAATGGAGGAAAACTTTATCAAGATATATCATTGGCTATATCCCCTATCATGGCTTTATGGGATAGGGGTATGCTTGCGAAATAAACTCTTTGACTGGGGCTGGCTCCGGTCAAAGAGTTTTGACGTTCCAGTAATATGCGTGGGCAATCTTGCTGTGGGCGGAACTGGCAAGACGCCACATACCGAATATCTGATAAAGCTATTACAAAAAAACGGAGTAAATGTAGCCACCCTCAGTCGGGGTTACAAGCGTAAAAGCCGAGGCTATGTATTGGCCGATGACAAGAGCAATGTACGCCAAATAGGTGACGAGCCGTATCAAATTAAAAATAAATTCCCCAATGCACGGGTAGCGGTAGACGAAAACCGTTGCCACGGCATTGAGCAACTGCTGAAACTGGAAAATCCCACTGTAGAAGCCATCATCCTGGACGATGCCTTCCAACATCGCCATGTAAAAGCTGGGCTGAACATTCTACTAACTGATTTTCACCGGTTACTGTGCGATGATGCCTTGCTCCCTGCCGGAAGACTCCGCGAACCTTCAAGCGGTAAAAACCGGGCACAGATGGTCATCGTTACCAAATGTCCGGATGATATCAAGCCGATAGACTTCAACATCATAGCTAAACGGCTCCACCTCTATCCATACCAACAACTGTATTTCTCCAGATTCCGCTATGGAATGTTGACACCGCTATTTCCCGAGAAAACGAACAGCCGGAAAGTGCTCTCCTCCCTCACCGGAGACGAGCAAGTACTGCTGGTGACAGGCATCGCCTCCCCCGCCCCCTTACAGAAAGAAGTGGAATCTTACACGCCACACGTCAAATTGCTGGCATTTGATGACCATCATGACTTTACTCCCAAGGATTTATTGCAAATAAAGGAACAATTCCAGCACCTGGAAGAGTGGAAAAGACTGATAATCACCACGGAGAAAGATGCGGCAAGGTTGAAACTCCATCCCGCACTGGACGAAACACTAAAGCCGTACATCTACGTGCTGCCGATAGAAATAGAAATCTTACAAAATCAACAATATATATTTAACCAAAACATTATTGGCTATGTTAGAGCGCATTCAAGAAACAGCAGCCTTTCTGAAGGGAAAGATGCACACCCAGCCTGAGACAGCAATCATCCTCGGTACCGGACTCGGCAGTCTTGCCGGTGAAATCACTGAAAAGTATGAGATAAGGTACGAAGAAATCCCCAATTTCCCCGTCTCTACCGTAGAGGGACACAGCGGAAAACTTATCTTCGGCAAACTGGGCCATAAAGACATCATGGCGATGCAGGGACGTTTCCATTTTTACGAGGGCTATTCCATGAAGGAAGTAACCTTCCCGGTACGTGTAATGCGCGAACTGGGTATCAAGACCTTATTCGTTTCCAATGCCAGTGGCGGCACAAATCCGGATTTTGCGATCGGTGACCTGATGATTATCACCGACCATATAAACTACTTCCCCGAACATCCATTGCGTGGCAAAAACATACCTTACGGTCCTCGCTTCCCGGATATGAGCGAAGCTTATGACAAAGAGCTGATTCGTAAGGCCGACGCCATTGCGGCAGAAAAGGGCATCAAGGTTCAGCACGGTGTCTATATCGGTACGCAAGGTCCCACATTCGAAACACCTGCGGAATACAAGATGTTCCATATTCTGGGTGCCGATGCAGTGGGCATGTCCACCGTGCCGGAAGTCATCGTGGCAAATCATTGCGGAATCAAAGTGTTCGGCGTATCTGTCATTACAGACTTGGGGGTAGAAGGTAAAATCGTAGAAGTCTCTCACGAAGAAGTGCAGAAAGCTGCGGACGAGGCGCAACCGAGAATGACAGAGATTATGCGTGAACTGATTAATAGAGCATAAGAAAGCATGAGAACAGAAATAGCTACCCTCGGTGAATTCGGCCTCATCCGACACCTCACCGAAGGCATTGAACTAAAGAACGAGTCGAGCCGATATGGTGTCGGAGATGATGCCGCCGTCCTCTCCTACCCGGCCGAAAAGGAAGTGCTCGTTACTACCGACTTGCTGATGGAAGGCGTCCATTTCGACCTTGTGTATGTACCGCTCAAGCATTTGGGGTATAAATCGGCCGTAATCAATTTCTCTGATATCTATGCCATGAACGGCACACCGAAGCAGATTACCGTTTCCTTGGGCATATCCAAGCGTTTCAGTATAGAAGACATGGAGGAACTCTATGCCGGTATCCGCCTGGCTTGCGAAGAATATGATGTTGACATCGTGGGAGGAGACACCTCCGCTTCCTATACCGGGCTTACCATCAGCATCACCTGCATAGGCGAGGGTGAGAAAGGAAAAGTGGTCTACCGCAATGGTGCCCGCGAAACCGACCTGATTTGCGTCAGCGGCGACTTGGGTGCCGCCTACATGGGACTACAGCTTTTGGAACGCGAAAAGGCGGTGCTCAAAGGAGGTGACAAAGACTTGCAACCGGACTTCTCGGGGAAGGAGTATCTTCTGGAACGTCAACTGAAGCCCGAAGCACGCCGTGACATCATTCAGAAACTGGCAGAAGAAGGTATACAACCCACCTCCATGATGGATATATCGGACGGCCTTTCTTCGGAATTACTGCATATCTGTACCCAAAGCAAAGTGGGTTGCCGAGTTTACGAAGAACATATTCCTATCGACTATCAGACGGCTGTAATGGCAGAAGAATTCAATATGAACCTGAGCACTTGTGCACTGAACGGAGGCGAGGATTATGAGTTATTGTTCACCGTCCCCATTGCCGACCATGAAAAGGTTGCCGAAATGGAAGGCGTCAAGCTGATTGGCCATATCACCAAACCGGAATTAGGCTGCGCCCTAATTACCCGTGACGGTCAAGAGTTTGAACTCAAAGCACAAGGATGGAATCCTTTGAAGGAAGAAGAAGCGGAAAAAGCATAACTATAAAACTTTTTCAGTATTTTTTCTCAAATCATAAACGCTGATAATTAGCCATATAGCCAATTATCAGCGTTTTTTATTATGAAAGCTATTGCATAGTCCAAAAGTTTCACTACCTTTGCAACCGCAAAAGAGATAAACATGGTGCCATAGCTCAGTTGGTAGAGCAAAGGACTGAAAATCCTTGTGTCCCCGGTTCGATTCCTGGTGGCACCACTTTTAAAAGATTAATTATCAGGCAGTTACTAATTAAAGTAGCTGCTTTTTTCTTTATATATTACCCCGTTCTTCCATAGTTTTAGCCGCTTTTCACTATCGGAGTTAAACCAAGAGTTAAACCGGAAATCAATATGGCTACAACGGTTAATGTATTGTGTTACAAGTCAAAAACTCTTAGTAATGGTGAACATCCGCTTATGATTCGTATCTGCAAGGATGGCAAAAAGAAGTATGTCAGTCTTGGCGTGTCTGTAAAAACGGAACATTGGAACTTTGAAAAGAATGTTCCAAAATCGAATTGCCCTAACAGAGAGCATATTAACATACTCATAGCTAACAAGAAAAAAGAGTACGAAACGGAAATAGTTAAACTAAAATCAGAAGATAAGTTATTTACAGCCAATACTTTGAATGAGCAAATTTCTAATTCAGTTAAACCGAAAACAGTAGAAGAAGCATTTAAGGAGTATCTCCGACTTCTTCAAGAAGAAAACAGACGTGGATATATGCTTTCCGTTAAGCAAGTGTACAATTCACTCATCAAGTACAATAAACACCTGAATATTCATTTCACAGATATAGATGTTGCTTGGCTAAAGAAATACGAGACATGGCTTAGAAACAACGGACTTGCGGAGAATACCATCGGCATACGATTCAGAACATTGCGCACCATCTATAATTATGCCATACAAGAGGATATGGTAAAAGCGGAACACTACCCTTTCAAAAAATACAAAGTATCCAAGTTGAATCAAGAGACAGCCAAAAGAGCATTGAGCAAAGAAGACATAAACAGAGTGTTGCAATATCAGACAGACAACAGATTTATGCGCCTACCCATAGATTTGTTTGCTTTCACCTATTATATGGGTGGTGGAAAATCCAGTGTAAGCTGCCCCCTAAAACCAAGCGATTCTGCCCCCTTAAAACATT
>NZ_QTMH01000034.1:0-6383 GCF_003603065.1 Bacteroides sp. AF20-13LB | reverse complement strand
GAATCCCATGCTTTCTGTTCCGGAAATTCATATCTGAATGCTATCC
This sequence comes from Bacteroides sp. AF20-13LB, assembly GCF_003603065.1. Taxonomy (NCBI): domain Bacteria; kingdom Pseudomonadati; phylum Bacteroidota; class Bacteroidia; order Bacteroidales; family Bacteroidaceae; genus Bacteroides; species Bacteroides sp. AF20-13LB. The sequence goes on along the minus strand of NZ_QTMH01000034.1, from coordinate 6,337 downwards.
CGTCATCGAATGCTCTTACAATTAGGTTCACTGTTCTCTCCTTCCCATTCCTTTCCACCAGGGGCACTGTCATCTCGTTGCAGTAGTTCCTCGCTCTGCGGACCTTCCCCACTACCAGCTCGTAGGCCTCGTCTATTTTCCTCCTTTGTACCTTTCCCGCCTTGAGCCCTGCCCCGAACTCCCCGCTGTCGAACTCGAATCCCAGCCTTGAGTCCTCCAGCAGCTGCTGTTTCCTGTATTTCACGCTGTAGGCCACTTTCTCAGGTGCTATGTCCAACACAAGCTTCAGCTTCCCGTCGGGAGATGCCACAGAGAACTTCTGCTGGGCTGAAGCGGTACCAAGGCAGAATAGGAGGGCACATATAATAAAAAGTTTTCTCATTTTTATAATAATATATTTAGTTAGAAAATACAAGCGGAATTTACATTTTTCAAATTCCGCTTGAAATATGATAGTATTATTTAGGGTTTTGTACTAAATTAGAATTACGTTGTAGCTGATCAAATGGTATTAGCATGAGATTACGTTTTGTATCATTAGTAGGCTGGTGTTCCCACCAAGTACCTTTTGTGAAATTATTATCAAAACGAATAAGTTGACTTCGACGTAAGCCTTCTAATGCAAATTCTACACCAAGTTCTTGAAGAAAACGACCATATTTTACTGGAACTCCATTACAAATTGTGGTAGCTTCTAATTCTGAACCGGTTAATTCATTGGTTGTATCGAAGTTTCTTCTACGTACTTCATTTACTAATTCGGCAGCTTCTTGTGAGCTACCTCCTGTACGGAGTATACATTCAGCTTTCATCATTAATACTTCGGCATATCTCATAATGACATAATCATTATCAGGAGTACCTGTTGCACCTATTTTGATTTCATATTTGCCAAAACGATACCCTTGATACATGGTAGCATCTCCACTAATATTAGTAACATCTTTGGTATAACTGAGCAGCATTTGTGGGTCTCCGCACCAACCATTTGTCCATAATGGAGTACCATCAAGTGCATATTGTTGTCCCATGCGCCATGTTTTTTCTAAACGCTTATCACCTTCTATATAGTTATCAAAGAAAGTAGGAACTCCGACGCACCCACCATCAAGCCAAGTGGCTTGGAGGTTGAAAGTTTGCATTTGAGAATAGTGTAAAGTTTTGCGTGCCCACATATAAATTTGACCACCTGATTTGGTTTCATCGAATGGAATTACAAACATTGTTTCATTACTCAATTCGTTATTTGTAGAAAATGGGAGTGAATAATCTCCGTCTAGTCTATATTTATTAGTAGCAATAATTTCATTGCATAAATTTTCACATTCATTATACATGGGAGTTCCTATCCATGCTTCGGCATTCAAATATAGACGTGCCAAAAGCATTTTTGCGTTCCATTTATTAAAACGTCCATAGGTGTTTAAGACATCTTCACTTAAGTTATTGATATTATTTTTTAATTCCGACTCAACGAATTCAAAAACTTTAGACCGTGGCTCTGTTGCTGGTAAATAACCATCAGGAACATCAAATCGATCAATAATGGGAACATTACCAAAAGCTTCTAGTAGTAAGTAATAATAAAATGCGCGAGCTACTTTTAATTCTGCAATATAATTTTCTTTACCATTCATTTCTATTGTTGAATTTTCAAATTGGTAAAGAACTCTATTAGCACTTGAGACACCTGAATATAATGCATTCCATATATTGTTTAGATGTGCATCTTCTTCCATCCAAGAATGTTGGTGTAAGCGAATATAAATACCTCCATCATACCATAAGCCATGATTTTTAACTGGAGTAACACAAACATCGGTAGTTTCTTCTAAATCCCACCAGTTTGAATGTTCTGTTAAGGTACGCATACTGGAATATATGGGAACCATGGCTGCCAAGAATTCAGATTCAGTTTTATAAAAGTCTTTTTCAGGGATGCTACTAAAAATTTCTTCATCCAAATTGGTACAAGAACTGAATAAAGAGATAACAGCTAAAAATGCACCAGTAATATATTGTTTTTTGAACATTGCTGTAATTTTTTAAGGTTAAAATAAAAGATTTAAGCCAACAGTGAACTGACGTGTAGTGGGATATAACTCGCCTGCACCAGATCCTTCAACACCAGGAGCAAGTCCTTTAATACTAACTTCTGGATCTAGTCCTTTATAACCAGTCATTGTGAGTAAATTATTGCCTGCTACATATAGACGAAGACGTTGAATGACTTTTTGTTTTTTAAGATTAAATGTATAGCCAACACTTATATTATCCAATTTTACATAATCACCATCTTCTACATAATAACTTTGCATAGCAGGAGCACCTTTTACATATGAATTACTACCAAATGGTTTTTCCAATACTGAGCGAGGTAGATTGCCTTCTCCAATACGTGAGGTTGTTTCCCAATGCATACGTTGGCGGTTCAAGACTTGAAAATTGAATGCACCGCGGAACATAACAGATACGTCGAAACCTTTATAGCTTAATGCTAAATTTAGACTTCCATAAGTTGTTGGAATACCATTACCAATAACTTTTTTGTCGCCATCATCAGCATCAGTCAATAATTTGGGTTGACCATCAGCACCATATACCATCCATAAACCATCAGATGTAAGACTATGAGTCTGGAAACCATGGAAATTACCAACGGGATCACCTTCTCTTACTATGTGAGTATGGGTTTGAATTGGTGAACCGGTAGCTCCTTCATACCAATAATCTTTTTGATAAAGTCCATTTGATAAAGAAATGATTTTATTTTTGTTATAGGAAAATGTTCCTGTAATGTCAAAACGTAAATCGCGTGTTTTAATAGGAGTACCACTTAATAACAATTCGATGCCTTGATTTCTAATTTTTCCAACATTTGCCATCATACTTGATACAATGTAAGGTGGAGTTGGTACTTCATAGGTAGAAAGTAGATCTGAAGTTTCACGGTGATAAATATCAATAGAACCAGAAAGTCTATTTTTTAGGAATGAAAAATCAAGTCCCAAATTTAACTCACTCTTCGTTTCCCATTTTAAATCGGGATTAGGATTTTGGTATGGACCTGCACCTTGTGTCCATTTTCCATTAATATATGCATATCCACCATAATTTAACAAATACATGGATAGTAAATTAGATGTGACTTCATTACCTGTAACGCCATAACCTATGCGAACTTTTAAGTCATCTAACCATTGGATATCTTGCATAAAATTCTCTTTGCTAATGCGCCATCCTGCTGATATAGCAGGAAACCAACCCCATTTATGGTTATCTCCAAAGCGTGATGAACCTTCACGGCGTAAACTGGCCATAAACATATACTTTTCATTGTAATTATAAGTCAATCGACCAAAAAATGAAATTAGTTTATGAGTATTTCTATAACTGGTCATAGCTGCCTTATTATCCTTCATATCATTCATAGAACCAATATTCCAAGGTCCAAACATATCTGTTGGAAAATCTTTTGCCCATTGATATATACCTTTAGCATCATCATCTTGGTAACTATAACCTATCATGGCACCTAGATTGTGTAAACCTAATGATTTGGTATAATCACCTACCAATTCTAAATTCTTTTGCATTGTATTATCAGCCCAATTCCAAACATTACCATAATCTCCGTTTACCACAGTAGTCATATGTTTAAATGTATTGCTTTTATTCTCCATGCGATCAAAACGTTGCATAGCTCCCATCACACTTAGATTAAGACCTTCAATTGGTGATAAAGTTATTTTCCCGCTCATCATTAATTGATTGTATCCTTCTACATCATATTCTTCATTAATCATGGCAACCGGATTATAAGGTTTAAGATTTACTTTATATTCCGTATAATTTCCATTTTCATCATAGATAGGGCGGGTAGGATTTTCTAATAAAGCATTTAAATAGGCTGCATACCATGCACGTTGTTGGGTGACATAACTATCATTGATATTGAATTGAAAGCGTAATTTATTATTGAACATATTATGATTTAGACCTATTTTAGCTGTAATAGATTCACGATCTGTATGACGAATGACACCTTCACGTTTGCGATAATCTATGGAAGCTACGTAATTGGATTCAGCGCTACCACCTTTCAAAGAAAGAAAATGATTGTGGCTGATAGCTGTACGACTAATAGCGTCCACCCAATCAGTGGTAGTTCCCTCATCTTGAATACCTGGAAAATCAGGATCATCTGTTAATCTACGATAATCATTGGCTGTTAACATATCAGCATGTTTTGCAAATGTTTCAAATGAGATAGATCCATTATACTCCATGGAAAGTTTAGTCGCTTTAGCACGATTGGTAGTAATTACAATGACACCATTTGTACCACGAGTACCATAAATAGCAGCTGCAGAACCATCTTTTAGCACATCTATAGATTCTATGTCTTCACTTGAAATAGCTGTTAAACTACCACCTGGAATTCCGTCAATAACGATCAATGGACTAGTATTACCAGATAATGAATTAACACCTCGAATAGTCATTTCGAGTCCTAATACAGGATCACCAGTATAATTTGAAAGTTGAAGACCTGCTACTTTTCCTTGAAGGAGTTGTTCGGGACTTTTTACCATCCCGGCAAGAAAATCGTCTTTTTTTACTGATGTAATAGCACTGGTTACTTCACCTTTTTTCATGGAACCATAACCTACCACTACCACATCATCAAGCTGAAATACATCTTCTTCAAGAATGATGTTTAAAAAAGTAGTTTTATCGTTAGTTGGAATGGTGCGAGTAATGTATCCAATATAACTTACTGTTAATGTACTGCCAGGTCTTAATTTTATCTCAAATATTCCGTCAATATTTGTTGAAACTCCATTACTGGTGCCAGTTTCCAATATTGTAACTCCTGGTAATGTGTTGCCTTTTGCATCTTTTACGACACCTTGGAAGTTTTTGGTTTGTGCAATAGCTAATTGACATATGCATAACATATATAATATTGTCATTAGTCGAATTGTATTGGACAAAGTCCTTTTTTGATAAAAATTTAGCATAGATTCAAAGTGATAAAATGTTTAGATAAATAATTATATATTTCTCAGAGTATTTTAAAAAGGTCGTACAATTTCTAGATCGTCTACTGAAGGTAATGTTGGAAATTTAGCATGTGGTTCAGTTTGATACCAAAATACAACAGAAGAAATGTCTGATTTCTGATCGAGATATCGGCCGTCGTTACGCCATCCAAGATCTTGAATTGTAACTTTTAAATCCTTTTCAAAACGGATTGGATCAAGTATGTGCCAACGATACATGCCAAAACGTTGTTGTGAACGATAAACTCCATCTGGGCGAATAATCTGATGTAATCCTGCATAAGGAGTAGTGAATTCTTCATATTGATGCGTCGTTTTATTTTCAAAGTTGTAAGATCCGCAAAAGTAATCTTCTGTACCAGTACCGCAGATTGTCGGAAATTTCTTATCACCATCCATGAAGAATTTAATTTCACCTTCACCCCACCAACCGTTATTATTCACTTGCCAAGCAATATATGTACCAACGTATTGTCCTTTACCTTTAATACCATCAACCAATACATGGTCAGAATTTATATTAGGATTTGAGCGACGGAATTGTGCATGAAAATAAGCTGCATCCTCAGGAACTTCTGTTAAAGTGTAGTTTATTTGGTAATAAACTCTCATTTCATTATTGGGGTCAATGTTTTCCATTGTAATTTTACATTTTTTGCGGAAAGGCATTTGCCAATAACAATTGAACGCACTACCAGGGTTTACACAAACTGCTAATGAACTTAATGGAGAATATAGTCCCCAACCACTGCAGAAAAAATCACCTATAGGGCACTCTACAGAAGGTTCTTTTTCATCATCCCAATAAAAGCGAATAATTGTTTTTCTCCATTCACCTGTTGGTGTCATCCAAATTTGTTGTATAGAACCAGGGCCTTCGATTTCTGCTAAAGTAAAAGTTTCGTTAGGGCCAATGTTTACATAAGGATTGACTTTCCAGCCTTGCCCTAAAGTTTTAGCTGCATGATGTGCATTAGCTTGATTTATTTTTTCTTTATCTGTAATTGGATCAGCCATACCACCTTTACCTTTCTCACCTGTAAAGTTTTCAGGGCTGATGGAACGTGTCTTGGCATTGGATAAGCGATATAAATTACCCATATTCATGTCAAGTCCATTAAAATTTTGAGCGTAAATGCTTATAGTTGCCATACATAAGGCTGCTAAGATAAAAAATTTGATTTTCATGGTTTAAATAAATTAATTGGTTTATATACTTAGTTAATGGTTTCAGCAAGTTTTGCCAGTTCAAGATATTTCTTGTATAGTTT
>NZ_QTMH01000033.1:1443-8398 GCF_003603065.1 Bacteroides sp. AF20-13LB | reverse complement strand
TTACCTGCGAAGTAACGGAATTTTTTAACAAAAGCATTGTGGGAAAAGGAATGCCGGAAATGAGAAATTATTCACTTTTTATTTTTTAAATTTATAAATTTAAAGTTTTTCAATTATGAACAAAAGTTTCTAAGTGTGACCCTGTTCAGTGCCTTGATGATAGGTGCGACAGGAACGTTCACGTCTTGTAAGGACTATGATGACGACATCAAGAACTTGCAGGAACAACTGGGCAAGAAAGCTTCACTTGAAGAGCTGGCTGCAAAAGTTTCGACTTTGGAGACAGCTGTCAACGATGCTAAAACAGCTGCCAACGAAGCTAAGGACAAGGCTCAGGAAGCTTTGGACAAGGCCGGTTCGGCAGAAGGTGGTGTTTCTGATGACGACTTGAAAGCTCTGAAGAAAGAACTGCAAGACCAAATCGACAAGTTGGCTTCTTTGGACATCGTAAACCAAAAGATTGCGGCTCTGAAAGAAGAATTGAAAGGCGACTTCGTTACAGACGAGAAGCTGAAGGACTTGGCTGCTGAAATTGACAAGGTAAGTGCTGAGGTGATGTCCCTGATTGGTCATCGTCTGACCAGCCTGGCCGTAATCCCTACCAGCCACATCAACGGTATTGCCGCCATCACGCTGACTACCCTGCAATATACCCCGCAGAAGTATCAGGCTATGGCTAAGCATACAACTCAAGACCACACTACGACTCCGGTTTTGGACCACGTAAATGCTGCTGCTACAGCTAACTTTATTTCTACAGATTACAACGAGGCTTATTTCCATGTAAGCCCCAGCGTAGGTGTCCGTACTTCAGATATTGAATTGCCCTCATTTGATTGCATCACATCTGAAAATATTATGACCAAGGCTACCGGTGCTGATATTAAGACTAACAGCCCGATTCAACCGGTTAAGTACGACATCAATAAGGACGTGCTGACAGTAAAATTCAAAAAGACAGTCAAGGGTTCTATCGCTGCAACGACTGCCGGCGACAAGGAAAAGTTCTACATGGCATCTTTGAAAGCTCCTATCGCTGCTGAAAACTATACAGCTGCTGAAAAGAAAGCTTTTGACGAACAAGGTACTAAGGTGTATGTGAACTCTGAATATGTACGTCTGCACGAAGAGGTTAAGGTTCCGTATCTGGTTAATAGCAAAACTGACTTTAGCAAAACTATGACCGGTAAGTTTGCCGATGAAATCCAGAACGACGGCAAAGAAGACTTCTATGTACACTATCATGACTCTGTATGCGTATACGAATCTAAAGCCAACGAATATGTAGACTTTAAGCAACCTTATAACGAGCCGCTTGATTTGAAGAAATTGGTGAAGGTTTGTGTTACAGACGCTAAAGATGCTAAAACTAACCACGCTAACCATGCAAATCTGGCAAACTACAAGGATTATGGTCTGACATTCCGTTTCTACATCCCTACTGCTCCTTATAACACATTGGGTGGCGTAGATGGTAACACCAACAAGACAGACCAGCAGAAATTTGCCAAGCTGGATTCTCACGAAAACGGTATCATGTCTTCCAAGGTTTACACTGTCGAAGGTACTTCTGCAACAGCTGTAGGTCGTGAGCCTATCGTTCGCGTGGAACTGGTGGATACAGTAAACAATGCTTTGGTTGCCATGCGTTACCTGAAAGTGAAATGGGTGAAAGAAGCTGGCGAGAGAGAGTTGTCTCATGCTTTTGCTGATTCTATCTATTACTGCAGCAACTACACCGGTCGCATCGGTACTCAGGAAATGAATGAGGACATCTACGACAAGGCTAAAGAAGGTGGTATGACCAAGCAGGAATTCCACGCCGTTTATACTCAATTTGATGGTACAAAGGGTGCCGGCGAAGGTACGGCTTCTGTGATTGCCAACTCTGAAGCTGGTGTAGAATCTTACAACATCATCTGGACACTGACTCATGCAGACATCGTTAAGAAGTATCCGAACTGGAACAACCAGGAAAAGATGAGCTTCAGCAAGGTTTGCTACTACTCCGATCCTACAGGTGCATATCCTACATTGAAGATTACTTTGACACGTACTATCTACAAGCCGGTATTCAACCTCTGGGGTTACGATGGCCGCTACTGGAAGAACGACAATGAATGGTCCACATTCAATGTAAACCCGATTGTTTACAATACCGAGGAATCCAATCCGGCATGGTCTAACAATACAGAGAATAACCCGACATGTAACATCTACACAGACTTGCTGAACGGTTTCCTGAACGACCTCGGAGTTAAACCGACAACCGGTTTGGGCGGCGCAATCTGGTATGCCGATGCACTGCGTGCCGGTAAGAAGTTCTTCTATTCCGGACTGTATCCTTATGCTGCCAGCGGCCACCAGGGTGTGAAAGGTGGTGCTTATTCAGAGGAAGGTGCCCGCTTCGTGTTCGACAAAGAAAAACTGGAAGCTGCCAATTCTGCTTACAAGTACGAATATTTCAACGGTACAAGCGTTGTTGAAAAGACTGCGACTGTAAGTCCTGACGGAACAATCCTGTACATCGACGGCAAGAAAGCTGCTGAGATTGTGAACTACGCTCCCAACAAGCTGGATGCCAATGAAATCACTTACAACATCAAGTTGGAAGAAGTAAACCCGACTCACGCACCGCGTAGCGGCGACGCTCCGACAGAAGCTGCCAAGGCTCTCGTAGGCAAGTATGTCCCCATCAAGTTGGTTGCCGACGTATGCTACAAAGATGCTTGTGCTGCTGGTTCTCTGCTGGCTGCTGCCCACACTGCAACTATCAAGGAATATGATGCATTTATCATCGAACCGTTGACAGTAACTACAGGTGAAACTGAGAACTTTACTGATGCAACTGTAGGTGGTAGTACAATTGACGTTAAGGGTGCTTTCACTTATGTTTCTTGGAATGCTGACGAATCAGGCAAGAAGTATATTGTAGCCAATACTACCGGCTTGCAGAAAGCTTTGTGGGAATTCTACGAAGTAGTTCCGGGCGAATGGATGACAGACCAAATCAAGTCTAACTTGAAACTGGTTAACGGTAACTTGGTTCCGACTGATGGTGTAACAAACGGTCCTCTGCCTTCTAATACCAAGGTTGTTTACAACCAGGCAGATGAAACTCTGACTTACAACAACTACAGCGGTACTCCGGTTAACTGGGATTACAAATTGTTCATCCCTGTGAAGTTCGGTTACAAGTGGAAGACATTCACTTTGACATTCGAAGTTGATGTTAAGAAGAACTCTGGTACTCCTGCTCAAAGATAATCATCACTGCAGATAACTAATAAAAGAGAGTGTTTCCGGAAAAGAAGCACTCTCTTTTCTATAAAAACAAAAGAACAATGAGACGAACGATTTTGGCTATGTTGACAATAGCTTTCGGTTTTTTATATTCTTGTACCAATACTAACAGTACAGAGTCTACTCATTCTTTCGCCGGTACATTCATAACGGAAAATGGCGTGAGGTTTGAACTCCGTGCAGACTCAACCACCCTCATCACTTTCTCTGATTCAGTGAAGTATGAAGGTACATGGAAGTCTTGCAAGGCCGAAGACCACTTAGAGTATGCCAATATCGAATTTGGAGGTTATCAGGAATACTATTATTTAAAAGATGAAAAGCTTTACCGAAGTGAGCGCGAAATGCGCCACGATGCTTTGGGAACAAAAGTGAAATATCAGGAATAAACTGAAGAGTAAAACATTTGCATAGAAGAGGCTATCTCAAGTGCATTTTGAGACAGCCTCTTGCTTTTTTCAGCAATTCACCATTTAGACAGTTGTACGCAGCAAAAGTGACAAGAATTTATAAGAGTTTGAACAATATAACAAGCTATCTTCTTATGTACTCAGCAGAATCAAGCAAAGCCGGCCTAGAAATATAGTGTGATTCTCATAAGAGATTATATGCTTAGCCCAAAAGCCACTGAAAGAATTATCACAGAGGCCGTTGAAGCAGTGAAGGACTGGCAGGCTTTAAGAGTAAAGCCAGAAATAGGTAGACAGGAAATGGATAGATTCATAAACTTATTCTAGCTAATTTATACCCGAAAAGATATAATCTCTTTCTCCTTTAATCTTTTTATACCCTTATGGGTGTAATAACGAAAATATATTCTATCTTTGTACCCCAAAGGGTATAAAAATGGAATATACGGAACAAACAACATTATCCAAATATGTAAAAGCGATGCGTAAGCAGTACAATCTGACCCAAGTGGAACTTTCGGAAAAGTCAGGAGTAGGCTTGCGCTTTGTCCGTGAATTGGAGCAAGGCAAACAGACGCTGCGGTTGGACAAGGTAAACCAGCTACTGTCTTTGTTCGGCAGCGAAGTTGGCGCAGTACCTATAACTAAAACTGACGAATGATGAAGCAGGCATTGATAAATCTCCGAGGAATAAAAGCCGGTATCCTCACAGAGGATGAGGATGGCTATACCTTCCAGTACGATACGGAATTCCTGCAGTCGGATGTTGCAGAAGCTGTCAGTCTCACATTACCCTTGACAGAGAAAGCCTATCACGACAAAGTGCTGTTTCCTTTTTTCGACGGGCTGATACCCGAAGGATGGCTGCTTGACATTGCGGAAAAGAACTGGAAAATAGATGCACGTGACCGAATGTCACTGTTGCTGGCGTGCTGTAAAGACTGTATCGGTGCAGTGGGTATCGAACCTATAAATGAGGAGGATTAAAAATGGCAAAATGTCTGTATTGCTACAAAGAACTGAATGGAAATGAGAGGGATTTCCACAAGGCTTGCTCAAAAAAGATATTCGGGACACTAGAGGCGCCTATATTGCCTTATACGCACAATAATCTCAACGATTTGGCAAGGCAGGTAATTCGCAGTCAGACCACACTGACCGGAGTGCAGGCCAAATTATCATTGGATATCAACAAAGGAAGTAAAAACGAGCCTGGACGATTTACGATTGTAGGCTTATGGGGGCGCTATATTTTGAAGCCGCAAACCGAACGGTTCGGCAATCTTCCCGAATTAGAGGATCTGACAATGCATCTTGCGGAGATAGCCAAGATACGAGTTGTGCCGCATAGCCTCATCCGCTTTGAGGATGGTGAATTATGCTATATCACCCGGCGCATAGACCGCACGAATGAAGGAGGGAAATTGGCTATGGAAGACATGTGCCAACTTTCTGAAAAACTCACTGAACAAAAATACAAAGGTTCTTATGAACAGATTGCGAAGTTAGTGCTGAGATATTCATCCGCTCCCAAATTGGACCTGGTGAATTTCTGGGAGCAAGTCGTCTTTTCATGGATAACCGGTAATGCCGACATGCATTTGAAGAACTTCTCGCTTTATAGTCCCCAACAAGAGGTATATACGCTCACACCAGCATATGACATGCTGTCTACCGCATTGGTGATGCCTGAAGACACCGAAGAACTTGCACTTACACTAAACGGCAAAAAACGTAAATTAAAGAAGGCTGACTTTGTCACGTCCATACGGGCGTCGGGATTGGACGAAAAAGTAATAGAAAACCTCTTCAAGAAACTCTTGAAAGTAGAAACCAAATGGATGGAGTTCATCAGTCTCTCTTTTCTACCGGAGGAGATGCAAATATCATATAAAGACATGATAAGCATAAAACTCAATATGCTGAAATGATACGAAACCCAACAAGGATTTCCTCTTTCTATCGCCCTTCTCTCTTTACTTCAATCCACCTTCTGAAGAAAGGGTCATCCAGTTCATACCCCTCATTACGTATCACATATCCTTGTTGTCCAAGTCGCTTCAAGCTACTGAAAGCTGTACTTGGAGAATCAATACCGACAGCTTGTAGAAAAGGAAGACTGGACGGAGTCCCCATCTGCATAGTTAAGCCTATCAAGACTTTTTTATCTGTTTTATTGAAAGTGCTCCATAAACGTTCATAATCCATATCGTGTACATGGGTCAACTCCGTAATGGCAGTTTCCACCAAAGTATCACTGTAACCGTTTTGTTTCCAGTTATTCCATGTCTGGTAAGCCAGTTGCTGGGTGTAATAGGGATGACAATTGGTGAACGACAGAATGCTGCGGCCTATCGTTTCAGCATCCATATCCTCACCCAAGAGAAGAAAGCCATTCTTGAGAAACTCATAGAAGTTATCTTGAGGAATCTTACCCAACTTCATCAAATATCCAAAATGATAGAAAGGGGATTTCTTTTTTTCGAAGATTTCCTGCATCATCGATTCCTGGCTACCTAAGAAAATGTAATTGGCATGGTTGTAAGTCTGTAGAATAGACCTCAATTTTTTATCCAGATTCTTGTCCAATGTACGTATTTCTTGGAATTCGTCCAGTACTACAATCGGTTTCTTGTGTGGATTCTTCATTCCCAGTTTATCAATCAGTGTGAATACATCCTCTAACAGAATGAAGCCATCCATTGACGGCTGAAATGAAACTTCTATGCCATCCGTCATGGGATTGGTTGAAATGGTGGGGATAAAACGAAAGTGAGTGATAAGATGTTTCAGACGTTCCATAGGATATTGCTGAAGCATAATCCACAATAATCGTGCGGCAAAGTCGGCAGTGCCTGTTACCAACTGCAGGTTCAACTGAAAAACGGGACGTGACAATCCTTTCGTTACTTTTTGAACGAGGCTGGTCTTGCCGAAACGTCGTGGGCTAATAAGTATCAGGTGATTCTCACTTGCAAGTATCTCTCTTACTTTTTCTTGTTCCGCTACTCTATCCGTAAAGTATTCACCGTCTACAATTGTACCGAATTTAAATGGATTATTCATATTGCGACTTTTTTCAATGCGACTTTTTTCGCAAATATAAGAAATATATTTGAGTTCATTCTGAAAGACTGGCTAAAATGAAGAAATACATTATAAACTTCTGTTTTGCTTCATTTTATTGTATATACTTGTAAGGTAAACCTTTTATAAATAAATTGGAAATGAATAGAAATGAA
>NZ_QTMH01000033.1:0-1433 GCF_003603065.1 Bacteroides sp. AF20-13LB | reverse complement strand
TTTATAAATAAATTGGAAATGAATAGAAATGAAATTACCTTACAAGAGATGTTCTCCTCAGTCATCGGGGAACTCCGGGAAGGCGGCAGGTGGGGGACGGCACACATCTACCAGTCAGCGGTGAATGCATTCTCGGCATTCACCAAATGGCAACCAATGCCCATGCGCAAGCTGAGCCCAACCGTACTGAAGAGGTTCGAAAACTACCTCAGGCAGAGGAACTGCAGTTGGAACACCGTGTCCACCTACATCAAGACGGTACGCTCGGTGTATCATCGGGCGGTGGACAGAAAGTACATACGGTATGTACCCAGACTGTTTGAGCATGTGTATACCGGCACACGGGCAGACAGGAAGAAGGCGCTCGAAGCATCAGACATCAGCAGCCTGGTAAGGGAGACGGAAAGGAGCCTGCAAGGAGGGACGCTCCCAAACGCACAGCAAAAAACAAGGATTTTCTTCGTACTCATGTTCATGCTCAGGGGCATACCTTTCGTGGATCTGGCATACCTGCACAAAAGGGACCTGCAGGGAAATATACTATCGTACAGACGACGGAAGACGGGACGGGCGCTGACCGTGTCACTCACACCCGAAGCCATGCAGATGGTGAGAATAATAGCAAACAAGGACAAGGACTCTCCTTATTTATTCCCCATATTACAAAGTGAGGAAGGATCGGAAGCCGCATACCGGGAATACCAGTCGGCACTCAGGGCATTCAACCAGCGGCTGGCAGTACTCAGGCAGTGCTTGGGAATGCAGTCGGCACTCAGCACCTATGCAGCCAGACACACCTGGGCTACAATGGCTTACCATTGCGAGATACACCCCGGAATCATATCGGAAGCCATGGGGCACTCCTCCATCACGGTGACGGAAACCTATCTGAAGCCTTTCAGCAACAGAAAGATTGACGAGGCCAACCAGAGGGTAATTTCTTTTGTAAGAAGCGGAGCGTGTACAGTATAAAAAACGTTACTTCTTTTGATAGGATAGAATAGATTTGTTGCGCATTTTCCGGAGTCTTCAAAATGAGTTTTGAGGAACGGAATGGCGTTGTCTTTACGGAGCTCCAATCGGTGCTATCAATATACTGTCATTCAACCTTTTGAACTGAAAAATACACACTTTCATTCTTTGAAAGCCTCATTTCATCACTTTCCCACTGTCACTTTTCTGGACTTTCAATCCTCTTTCCAATATCCTAACGGGCTGATTTTTACTATTTTGAACAAACCCAACCTATTTTATCCTTATTCCTTGATTATTAATGGAATTAACAAGATTTCATTACCTGCGAAGTAACGGAATACTTGACAACAAAACAAGTATGCGAAAGGGATTTAAAATGAGAGATTATTCACTTTTTATTTTTTTTAAATTTATAAATTTAAAGTTTTCAATTATGAACAAAAAGTTTCTAAGTGTGA
>NZ_QTMH01000032.1:0-8768 GCF_003603065.1 Bacteroides sp. AF20-13LB | reverse complement strand
TTAAATAAAATCTCTGGAATAACCTCGAAAAATGGGAGAAATGACGCTAAACGACTTAATATCAGAGTCGTTATGGTGTCAAATGATGACAAGCCGAAAAATCGGAAAACGCAAAGAAAAGCGGATTTAAGAAGAAGAATGGTTTGCAAATCATTACCCGTAAAAGAGTAAGATTTAACATACGAGAGATGCTATTGCACCGTTTGTCACCGATTTGCGTATCAATGTCTAACTCGTTGATATTTAACTTTGCAAACAAAAAAAACGAGTATGGCAAGAAGTACATTCAAAGTGCTGTTCTACGTGAACGGCAGCAAGGAGAAAGACGATATTGTCCCCATCATGGGACGAGTGACAATCAACGGTACTGTGGCGCAGTTCAGTTGCAAGCAGACCATCCCGAAAACCCTTTGGGATGCGAAAGGCAACCGAGCCAAAGGCAAGAGTGCCGAAGCACGGAACATCAATCTGGCATTGGACAACATCAAGGCGCAAATCATCAAGCACTATCAGCGCATATCCGACCGAGAGGCATACGTAACGGCTGAAATGGTGCGCAATGCCTACCAAGGGATAGGTAGCGAGTATGAAACGCTGATAAAGGCTTTCGACAAGGATTGTGCCAACTTCCTGAAACGTGTCGGCAAAGACCGCAGCATCGGCACATACAAGGTCATGGTAAGGGCAAGGAACTATGTCGCAGCCTTTATCAAGTCATTCTACAGACGGACGGACATGTCCATGCTGGAACTTACGCCCGACTTCATCAAGGAGTTTGCGGCTTATCTTACGGCTGAACGTGGACTGAAAAACGCCACCATCTGGCTGAACTGCATGTGGCTGAAAGGCGTGGTCATGCGTGCGCACTATAACGGACTGATACCGAGAAATCCGTTTGCGCAGTTCCATATCAGCCCGAATGTTAAGGAACGGGAATATCTGACAGAGGACGAAATCAAAAGAATCATGGCGCACGAGTTTGACAACCCCACCCTCACATTGGTGCGGGATCTGTTCATTTTCGCCTGCTTCACCGCCTTGTCTTTTGTAGATATGAAAGAACTCACAACAGACGAAATAGTGGAGGTGAACGGTGAGAAATGGATATTGTCGAAACGGCACAAGACAAATGTCCCGTTCCAAGTGAAGCTGCTGGATATTCCTTTGCAGATAATCGAACGGTACAAGTATCTGTCGGAAGACAAGCTGGTTTTCGGGAAAATCAACTATTGGACGATGTGCAAACAGCTGAAAAAGGTAATGGCGGAATGCGGAATAGAGAAGCAAATCTCCTACCATTGCGCACGTCATACATTTGGAACACTGGCTCTTAGCAAGGGGATGCCCATTGAAAGCGTGAGCCGTGTTTTGGGACACACGAACATTGTCACGACTCAAATCTATGCGAAGATAACCACACAGAAACTTGACCATGACCTGACGATGTTCGGCAACAAGCTGAACGCATCGTTCGGAAGTGTAACCCCATAACCAAGCATAGCCATGAAACGAAGCATCATCACAACGGACGGCAACGGCAACATCACCTTGCCGACCGATATAGGCGCAACCGCCATGAGCGAATGGGAACTTTGCGACCTGTTTGGAGTAACCGCCCCGACATTCCGTGCTGGGGTAAAGGCTCTTTGTAAGAACGGAGTTTTAAGGGAATACGGGACAAGGCGAAACATACGGGTATCCGATAATTGCTGTATGGAGGTTTACAACCTTGAAGCGATAGTTGCCCTCGCTTTCCATATCGGCACATTCGGAGCGGAAAGGGTACGCAATGCCGTTCTTGAAAGACTGTACCTGCGAAAAGAGAAAACAAGCATCTTCTTCTCGCTGAATACCAACTGTATATCCAAATCCGAATACTTCTCGTAGCTGAATGCCTGACATTATTCACTCGGTAAGTCAGTAATTCATTAAGTCAGTACGACAGCACGACAGACGCTCTGGTTTTTTCTCCCGAAAAGCGTAATATCAACATTCGTTTTTCGGGAGTTTTTTCGTTTGTTCTGCCAGACTTCCGCCCCAAACCATTGAAAGTTTTTGTTTCGGGGGCTATTTGTCATCATTCTGCTGTGTTTTGCATAACAACCTATCCGATAATTGATTATATTTTTGCAGCTGGGTAATTTTCAAACTTAAAACCATTTGATTATGTCAGCTATCGAACAACAGGACAGCCACAGACCGCCATCGGATGGCGGCATGGCAAAGGAAGAATTTATCCGTGTCGGAACAACGCTCTACAAGATTGTGAAGCAACCGAGACTGAACGGAGGGTATGTGAAGAAACGCATCGCATGGAACAACGAGACCCTGCGACAGGATTACGGCAAGGATTACATCGGCAGCGTTCCCAAGTATGACGGCTTCTGCACCGTACCCGAACACATCGGCTACCGTTCCGTGGTCGGCAAATTCCTTAACCTCTACGAACCGATAGACCATGTACCCCGACAAGGGGATTTCCCCTCTATCCGTTCATTGCTGCATCACATCTTCGGGGAACAATACGAGTTGGGGATGGACTATCTGCAACTGCTCTACCTGCAACCGATTCAGAAGTTGCCTATCCTGCTGTTGGTGTCGGAAGAACGCAACACGGGCAAAAGCACCTTCCTGAACTTTCTGAAAGCCCTTTTTCAGAACAATGTGACTTTCAACACCAACGAGGATTTCCGCAGCCAGTTCAATTCCGACTGGGCTGGCAAGTTGCTTATCGTGGTAGATGAGGTGTTGCTCAACCGCAGGGAGGACAGCGAACGGTTGAAAAACCTCAGCACTACCTTATCCTACAAGGTGGAAGCCAAAGGCAAAGACCGTGACGAGATTGCATTCTTCGCCAAATTCGTGCTGTGCTCCAACAACGAGTATCTGCCCGTAATCATAGATGCAGGGGAAACACGCTATTGGGTGCGCAAGATAGACCGCTTGCAGTCCGATGACACCGACTTCCTGCAAAAGTTGAAAGCGGAGATACCCGCCTTTCTCCATTTCCTGCAATACAGACAGCTATCCACCGATAAGGAAAGCCGGATGTGGTTCAACCCCACATTGCTGCATACAGAAGCCTTGCAGAAGATTATCCGCAGCAACCGCAACCGATTGGAGATAGAGATGCACGAGCTTGTCCTTGACATCATGGACAGTGTCGGCACGGATACATTCTCTTTCTGTTACAGCGACATTCTTCTTTTGCTGGTACACTCACAGGTAAAGGTGGAGAAACACCAAGTCCGAAAAGTGTTGCAGGAATGTTGGAAACTGACCCCTGCGCCAAACGGACTGACCTATACCACCTACCTGTTCAACTGCAATCGGGAGTGTCGGTATGAGCCGATAAGGAGAGTGGGACGCTTCTACACCGTCACAAGGGAGCAACTTGAATCCCTGTAATATTATCATTTTTCTGTTGAATTGTTGAATATGGGTATAAATACACTGACAATAAACGATATACATTCTCACCAAAATCTCAACAAGCCAAAAGAGAAGTTGAGAGACCACCGACACCCGTTTGTTGATTTCTCTTTTGGCGAGTGGTTTGTTGAGAAGATGTTGAGAGGTTACGAGGCTGTATATAAATATATTACATTGACAATTCATCAAATCAACAAATTTTCATCAACTTCAAAACCGTATGTAATATGACAATCCAAGATGTAAAGCAAATCAAACTGGCAGACTATCTGCAAAGTCTGGGCTATACGCCTGTAAAGCAACAAGGCAGGAACCTGTGGTACAAATCACCGTTACGGGAAGAAACGGACGCATCGTTCAAGGTAAACACCGAGCTTGAAAAATGGTACGATTTCGGCATCGGCAAAGGCGGTAATATCATTGCATTGGCAGCGGAACTCTACCATTCGGAAGATGTAGCCTATCTGCTGAAACGCATAGAGGAGCGGACAGCATACATCCGCCCTGCATCGTTCTCTTTTGGCAGACAGCATTCCGACAATCAGCCTTATCAGGGATTAAGGGTTGGTGAGTTGTCCTCTCCTGCTCTTATAGCCTATCTGCAAGAAAGGGGAATAAACATCGGACTTGCCAAAAGAGAATGCAGGGAGCTTCGGTTTATGAATGCCGACAAACCCTATTTTGCCATCGGCTTTCCGAACATGGCAGGAGGATATGAAGTGCGCAACAGATACTTCAAGGGATGTGTCGCCCCGAAAGACATCACCCATATCCGACAGCAGGGCGGACAACGATGTATGTGTTACCTGTTTGAGGGGTTCATGGATTACCTTTCATTCCTTACCATCCGAGTAGAAAACAATCCGCAACACCCGCGATTGGACACACAGGACTATATCATATTGAACTCCGTTTCCAATCTTGCAAAAGCGGAAAGCATATTGGAGACCTACACCCAAGTCGGCTGTTTCCTTGACAACGACACGGCAGGACGGAACACCTGCAAGAAGCTGAAAGAGAAGTTTGGGGAACGGCTGCTTGACAAGTCAATGTACTATCGTGAGTATAAGGACTTGAACGACTACCTGTGCGGTAAGCCCTTGTCCCAATCGGCAGAGCCGATAAAGGAGAAGAAGCAAGTCCAATCCGCAAGGCGGATGATGCAGCCACCGAAAAAGAAAGGGGGATTTCATCTGTAATATGCACGTCCGCTCTCCCAAGGTATTTAGACAGAAATACCATAGCTCAATAGGGCGTTTTCTTCACGCATTACTCCGTAACGCTAAAAACACCCTATCGAGCCAAAGGGAAATCCCTTTGGAAACCCTGTGCAAACGAGAGCATAATCCAAACGAGTTTGGATTATGCCGAGTGCAGCAATGGTTCATTTGCATAATAAACCCTGTGAGCCGATGCCACAGGCAGAGAGAAGAAACATAACGATAACCGCAAAAACAGTAATGATATGGGATATTTTTCATTGGACATTAAGAAAGCAAAGGGTACATCGGACACCACGCAGTCCGACCATATAGAGAGAAAGATAATACCTAAAAACGCAGACCCGACAAGGACACATCTGAACAGGGTGCTTGTCGAATACCCTGATGGCGTTCACGGCAGGGATGAAGCGATTGCCCACAGGCTGAACACGGCAGGCATCAGACGGAAAATCACGCACGACCAAGTCCGTGTCGTTCGGGTGGTTTTGTCGGGTACGCACGAGGACATGATGAACATACAGGAAAAAGGAAAGCTCGACGAATGGTGCAACGACAGCATCCAATGGCTGCAAGCCACATTCGGCAAAGACAATGTGGTTGCCGCCCATCTGCACATGGACGAGAAGACTCCGCACATCCACGCAGCCGTTGTTCCTATCGTGACGGGTGAAAGGCGCAAAGCCAAGAAAGAACAGACGGACGGTAAGCGCAAGTACCGCAAGAAAACAAATTCCGTCCGTTTGTGTGCCGATGACCTGTTCAACCGCCAGACCCTGATTGCCTACCACGACAATTACGCAAGGGTGATGACGAAATACGGATTGCAACGTGGGGTACGGGGCTCGGAAGCACGGCACACTACCACCATGCAGTATTATCGGGACTTGAAAAAGAAAAATGAAACCCTTGAAACCGAAACCAGACTGTTACAGGAGAAGAAAGCCGAGGCGCAGGAGGAACTGAAACAGGTAAAAGCGGAAATCCGCACCGACAAGCTCAAATGTGCAGCCACCGATACGGCAACCGCCCTTGCAAGCAGTGTGGGTTCTCTTTTCGGAAGTGGAAGAATGAAATCGTTGGAACGCAGGAACGAGGACTTGCAAGACCGCATCCTTGAACTTGAAGACGAAGCCCGACAACGGGAACGGCAACAAGCCAAGCAGATACAGGAGATAAGAAACGCTTACGAGCAACAGCACCGCAAGCTGTCGGAGTTTACGGATTTTGTCAGACGCTATTTCCCGTATGTGGAGAAGCTGATGCCTGTAATAAACTTCCTGCGTGAACGTTTAGGCTTTAATGACGGGATAATCAGAAGACTGTGTGAGTTCAAGGAAGTCGGGATAAAAGGTGAACTCTATTCTTCCGAGTTTAATCGAAGTTTTGATACCCGACATTCCGTCTGCTCCATCAAACAGGATGAAAGCGGTAAATTCGATTTCAAGATAGATGGAGTTTCACACGTGAACTGGTTCAGAAAGAAGATGCATGAGTTCAGAGAAGTCATCGGAATACCGAAGCCAAGACAGAATAGAAGTATGAAACTGTAAATCAAAAAAATCCGTGATGATTTAAGGTATATCACGGATTTTTCATACTTTTGTACTTGGATTGAGGCAACTCTTTCCAAGACATACGAAAAAAGAAGAAGCGTTATGCTTATCTTGTAAGTTGGAAACGTAGGAAATTTCGGACTTAGTACGAGAGGAGGCATAGTGGTTCTCACGCTATAGCGTGGGCTGCTATTACCATATCCGTACTAAAGGTTTTTCCTACGACCTCCAACTTAGATGTGGCATTGCAGTTCCACGCTTCGTAGTTAAAAAGTAAGGTCTTCCTTGGAGCTGGAGGGAGATATTGGAGGATTTGAAGTTATGCTTATCGCAGCTATTGTTATTTATGTAATACTGGCTTTATTAACCGGACCTTTTTGGCCTTTGGATTATATCAGCGGAAAAGCCGGTTGTTTAGGACAAATTATTTGTCTTTTGTGGGGTGGATTGTTTATTGCTGGTCTTTCCTCTTGATTCCTATGAAATACTTATTGTCACTTTGTATAGTCTTGCTGCTTTTGTGCATGGGAGATTTGCCTATTGGGTACTATACGTTTGTTCGAATAATTATAACCATAGGTGCAGTATGTATCATAGTGAATGAGCCTGTTAAGGATTTGAACTTTTGGCGAGTAGCTTTTGGACTTATTGCTATCGTCTTTAATCCTATTATTCCTGTTTATCTGCATGATAAAGCTATTTGGATGCCAATAGACATCATTGCAGCAATCTTGTTTACCATTAAATTATCAATATTAAAATCAACAAAACATGAGTGATTCAAGTAACGGATGTATCATTGCGGGATTATTATATTCCGCAACTGCGGCAGTATTTGTCGGTAGTGGATTTTTAGCGTGGGAATGGACTGAGCCGAATAGTTTTTGGAGTGCAGTAGGTTTCCTAATCGTATGGGGAATTTT
Organism: Bacteroides sp. AF20-13LB; assembly: GCF_003603065.1. NCBI lineage: Bacteria > Pseudomonadati > Bacteroidota > Bacteroidia > Bacteroidales > Bacteroidaceae > Bacteroides > Bacteroides sp. AF20-13LB. Next base: position 1,637 of record NZ_QTMH01000032.1, on the reverse strand, counting down.
AACCAAGATAGGACATTTTATTGTTTCCTTGATTGTGATGGGTATTGCGTCAATATTCGATTGAATAATTATAAAACAACATGTTATGAAATATATATTTATCTTATCCGCTATTTTTATGCTGGCGTCATGCCAGCATAAGAGTTCCAAAGAGAAAGCAAAAGAATACTGGAATAACAATCAGTTTGAACTTGCCTTGATTGAAATTAGCGATGCTATAAAGGAACATCCCGATAGTAGCAGCTTTTATACTTTCCGAGCAGCAATCTACGATATAATGTCAAAATATGATGCAGAGATTAATGATCTGAACAAAATCATTGAATTAAACGAAAGTGAGAAAAGTATTTTATTTGCCTATCATCAAAGAGCTGTTGCCAAATTGAGTTTGGGATTATTGGAAGAAGCATTGAAAGATGTAGATTATTTCATTGCCCATCAAGAAACGTTATCCGATGAAGAAATAGCAGAAGCATACATCAATAAAGCCTCTATTTTATATGAATTAAATGACAAAGTTAGAGCTAAGGAAAATTATCATTTAGCTTTATCAAACGAAAACGATAATATAAAAGCAAATGCATACGTAGGACTTGCTAATTTGGCAGAAAATCCACAAGACGCATTGGATTTATTGAATAAAGCGGTAAAGATAGCCCCCGACAATGTAGAAGCTCTTGCTAATATGGCGACTATTTATTTGGAACAAGGAGATGTGGAAAGGGCTTATTCTAACGCAAAGAAATCATTTACTTTTGACCCTTATAATGCACCTAACAACTTCAATATAGGGCAGATTTATGCTCTTTATTTGAACCAGCCAGACTCTGCCAAAAAGTACTTTGAAAGAGCTATCAAGATAGAGCCGTATTCTATAAAGAGTGTTCCCGCCTATATTAATTTAGCGATTATAGAAGGCAATAGTGGAAATTTACAAAACGCATATAAGTATGCTCAAAAAGCGGTAGAGTTAAAGCCAGAAGATGACGGTATTCAGTATAATGTAGCACAGATATTATCTGATATACAAAAGACAAATGAAGCTTTGAGTGCTGTGTCTAAAGCGATTGAAATAAATCCTGCGGAAGTTGAATATTACAATTTAAAAGGAGCCATACTAATAGATATGCAGAAGTTTAACGAAGCAATAAAAGTCTTCCATACATGTATTGAGATTGAACCTAATTTTGGCGGTGCATATTATAACTTGGGATATATTTATGGAGAATTGAATAATTATGAACAGTCCATTTATTTCTATAATAAGGCTGTTCAGCAAAATTTTGATTTGGAAGCAACACTTGTCAATCTTGCACTACAGGAAATAAAAGCAAATAAAAAGGCAAGTGCTTGTGCCCATTTAGAAGAGGCTTATCAGTTGGGAAGAACAGATATAAAACCACTTATGAATAAATACTGTAAATAAAGTTATAAAACTACTATAAAAAGTGGGGTACTCCTTTATTGTTATATACCCTTTCAAATAAAATGATTACCTTTGTTTCGAAAACGAGTGACTTGAAAGCATATCAGAGCAGAACGTAGCATATAGTACAGTTGCCAAATCATTACCCCAAAATTGGGTAATTCTCCCAAAGTCCTTTGTATAAGGCACAAACAAAAGTTTTCCAGAATTA
>NZ_QTMH01000031.1:0-8848 GCF_003603065.1 Bacteroides sp. AF20-13LB | reverse complement strand
TATACTTAGTTAATGGTTTCAGCAAGTTTTGCCAGTTCAAGATATTTCTTGTATAGTTTTTCGTAGATGAGGGCTCTTTTCTCATCCGGCCGGTATTCAGCCTCGATGTCCGACCCCATATGCCTTGTCGCCTCATTGATATCCTTGTACACCCCTGCGGCAACTGCCGCGAACATTGCCGCTCCCAAGGCACAGGTCTGTTCCGAGCGGACCACACGGATGGGCATGTCCAGCACGTCCGCCAGCGTCTGCATCACGAAGGGCGCCTTCTTGCTGATACCTCCGATGGCATTGACCGAATCAATGCGCAGCCCCTGGCCCTTCATATGCTCCACAATACGGCGGGAACCGAAGGCGGTGGCTTCCACCAGCGCACGGAATATTTCCGGGGCGCTGGTACCCAGCGTGAGTCCCGCAACGGCACCCTTCACGTTCTGGTCCGCATCGGGGGTACGGCGGCCGTTCATCCAGTCCAGGGCGACAACACCATCCTCGGAGGGTTCCATGTCCTGGGCCTCACGGGTGAGTTCCACCAGCATGCCGTCCAGAACTTTCTGCCTGGCCTCCCCTCCGGGGATATCTTTCAGTGTCCATGCCAGCATCTTCCTGAACCAGGCGTAGATGTCTCCGAAAGCCGACTGTCCGGCTTCGAAACCGATGAATCCCGGAAGCACCGAACCGTCCACCTGGCCGCAGATTCCCTTGATACAGCGTCCGCCTACCTCGTCTTTGCCGGCAACCATGATGTCGCAGGTGGATGTTCCCATGATACGTGTCAGTATCCCCGGGGCGACGGATGCGCCTACGGCTCCCATATGGGCGTCCAGCGCCCCCACGGCCACGGCGATTCCTCGGGGAAGTCCAAGCCTGTCTGCCCACTCGGGTGTCAGTTCCCCTGCCTTGGTGTCGCTGGTGTGGGTTTCTGTGAACAGATGGGGGAGCATTTCCTTCAAGGCCGGATTAAGTTCTTCGAGAACTTCGCCGGAAGGAAGACCCCAACTGGCATGCCACATTGCTTTATGTCCAGCAGCACAACGGCTACGAAAGATCTGTTCCGGAATAGTGTTACCAGTTACTAATCCGGTCATCCAATCACAATGTTCTACCCAAGCATAAGCAGCATCCTTTATAGCGACGTTTGTGTTGATAATATGTAAAACCTTTGACCATACCCATTCTGATGAATAAGTACCACCTTCATAAAGTAAATAATCAAGGTTACGTTTATTGATCAGTGCATTGATTTGCTCAGCTTCTCGAACAGCTGTATGATCTTTCCAAAGAATAAACATAGCATCCGGTTCTTCTGCAAACTCGGGACATAAAGCTAATGGCATTCCTGCCTTATCGGTTAAAGCAGGAGTACTACCAGTTGTGTCAAAACATAATCCACAAATAGAAGCAATCTCTTCTTCTTTCAAATCTGATAAGGCTATATGTACAGCCTCTATCATGGATTCAATATAATCCAATGGATGTTGGCGATAACGATTGTTGTGTGCATCGCAGTAAAGCCCCGCTTTCCAACGGGGGTAAAAACTTACCCCCGTAGCCATTTCACGGCCAGTATATGTATCCACTACCAGTGCACGACAAGAATCCGTACCAAAATCAAGACCAATAACGTATTTCTTGTTTGATTCCATACTCTAAAGCATTATTTGGTTGTTAACTCTTGTTTTCTTGCAATGAAAAGCCCATAATAGGCAATCACTGCAAAAGCAACGGCCGGTACAACATATGCAGCCATAATACTACCCGTCTGGTCGGAGACAATACCCTGAATTTGGGTCAGAACGGCAGCACCGGCAATAGCCATTACCATGAATGAACCTCCAATCTTAGTGTCATCCCCCAAACCTGTAAGACCAAAACCATAAATGGTCGGGAACATCAATGACATACAACCAGAAATGCCCATCAGGCAATAGACGCCGAAACTGCCCTTGCCAAACATGGCACCCAAACAACACATTACAGCAAGAAGCGCAACTCCTATCAAGAGTTTATAAGCTTTCACATATTTCATCATGGCAGTACATACGAATCTCATTACTACAAAGAGAATAAGTGACATGATATAGTAAGTAGCTGCAGCCTGTTCTGCTGTACGTGGCAGCAAATCATTCAATCCAAGCCATTCACAACAATTATAGAATGCGGCAGCTACCGGTTCCACTCCCCGTAATGCATTTACAACAGCATCTGCAGAAGCAGAATCTCCTAAAGAAGCCAATACACCGTCAAAATTCAGCTGTACCATAGCATAACGGATCACGAATGACCATACGGCTATCTGTGCACCAATATTGAAAAATTGTGCTATTACACCCCATACATAATTCTTATTCTTTATAAGACGACGAAGAGTGGCACCAAACTCTATTTTTTCACCTTTTTCACTAAGATTAGGCATTTTGGTAAGCCGAATAGCAAGTAAGAGCACCAACATCACCAGACCAAGTACCACATAAGCAGTAGTAACAGCATTCAATTCCTGCCCCTGGATGGCGGCCAGCTCCTCAGCCGGAAGTTGGGCACGCTCTGTCGCTGTCATTCCATTCAGTTGTGAGAGGATGAAAATCTGACTGATCACCACTCCCGTAATCGCTCCGAACGGATTGAAGGCCTGAGACAGATTCAAACGGCGTGTCGCGGTACTTTCAGGACCGATTGCCAATACATAAGAATTAGTAGACGTCTCCAGAACTGAAAGTCCGGCAAAGAGAACAAAGATTGCCAGCAGATACATAAAGAAGCTGAAATCAACATTCACTCCCGAGCTAAGCATGGCAGGATAGAACAGTAAAGCCCCAAATGCATATAGACCAAGCCCCAGCATCACGCCTGATTTATAAGTGTATTTCTTGATAAACAAGGCACCGGGAACAGCACAACATCCATATCCCAACAAATAGCACACTACCTGTATCCAAGCTGTTTTTGAATCACTCATACTCATGATGCGCTTGAAAGCTGCAAGCATAGTATCTGTCAGATTATTCGGCACAGCCCAGGCAAAGAAAAGAGTAGTGAGCAGAATGAATGGGAAGAGGATTCCTTTCGGTATTATTTTATTTGATTCCATACGAATTCTCCATTATATAGTTACCCTATTGAAACTTTGTTTTTATTACATTCAAATCTGCTCCAAATAAATCTTGCACGATAGGAACCAATTGTTCATCCTTACCTTGTACATGAATCACCTTTTGCGTATGGACCAATGAGGCACCGGGAGCCAGCTCCGCACCAGGAGAAGACGTTTCAATTTCATAGAAAGGTCCCATTATAGAACCGTCTTCTACCGGACCGTCATTATAAGAGTTGATTACATCGCCGGCAAACGGATCTTCCTGAGGTCCCCATTGGCCATTTACGTAGACTGAAGGAGTTTCGGGAAGACTACACCACAGGATTGTGAGTACGCCTTTCGATGAATCATAACTTCCGCAAATATCCGTTGCCCGTGAAGCCGGCAATCCCAGCTTGGAACGATAGAGCCCGTCAATCTTGAAATAGATAATACCATTTTCCTTTATCAGCCTATCCGCCGGTATCTTACCGAAATATTCATCATTCACAATTGTTCCTTCCGCATCTTGCTTATAAGGAATGAATACAGTAGTGGTCGGTGTAGGATTAAAACAGCCGAGCATCCACACAGATACAAGACCACCCTCTTTTGTCCATGCCTTGTCACCTGTATTGGTAATCTTATTCTCACTCTTGTAAGCTACAATTTTCATATCATTTGTAAGCTGGATATTAAAATCGGCAGCCACTTCACCAGCATCCATCAACGATACAGTACGGTCAATATTCATATCAAAAGTAGTACCGGAAGCATTTGTCAAACGAGTATCTTTCACAAAACGGATACTACTGTTGTCTTGCGACTTTATGTCAAAAGCTTCAGTATCAAGTACCGGAGGAACTATCCAATTATCATAAACCTGCTCTTGTCCTTCCTTAAAATAAAGTGAGAACGGACCACCTTCCGGACCAAGCCAGAAGCGTTCCTCACCTCCTACCGGATTAAATTGAGAACTGACTTTGCCTTCATTTATGAAACGATAATTAATCCAGCCGTAACTATCACCTTCATCGCCGGAAGCAGAAGTAGTCATTACACGGCCTTGCCATGCAGGAATAACCATCACTTTAGAATTCCCATCAGCAGATACCAATTCAGTATATTCAATGCCGTGGTCCTTTAAGAACTGGGCATCATAAGCATAACTTCCCATCTTGATTTCTTTTTGTCCGCCGCATGATACAAGTATTGCAGTTGCACCTACCAGCAGAGTGTTTTTCAGTTTGGTTGATTTCAACATAACGCCTGTTTCCTTTATTTATAGAGAGGTCCATAATTCTTGCAAGCTCTATAGTCACTGCCTTCCATATCCTCGCCAAAAGCGGTCCATGCACTGGGACGGAAAATATTTTCCTCAGAAACATTGTGCATGCATACCGGGATACGAAGCATGGAAGCCAGAGTAATCAAGTCAGCACCGATATGACCATAACTGATAGCGCCATGATTAGCCCCCCAGTTATTCATAACAGTATATACATCACGGAAATACCCCTTACCTGTCAGACGTGGAGCGAAGAAAGTGGAAGGCCATGTACGGTCAGTACGTTCATTGATAGCCTTGAAAACATCCTTATCCAAATTTACTGTCCAGCCTTCGGCAATCTGCAATACCGGACCTTGACCTTTTACGAGATTCAAACGGCACATTGTTACCGGCATTTCACCACGAGTCAGGAACTGGGAAGAATAACCACCGCCACGCATATATTCGCGACTGGCCGGATGCCACTTGGTTACAGAAAGACAAGCTTCCACTTCCTCTTCCGTAATTTCCCAGAAAGGCTTCATTACCGGTTTATTGTCACGTGTCTGACAGCCTGTTCCATCAAGCGTACAAGAACCGGAGTTGATCAGGTGAATGAAACCGTTTGCCGCCTTACCTTCCAATTTCTTACCCGTTACCCGTTCTATGGCATTCGGACTCCAATAAGTACGCACATCCGCAAATATCTGTGCAGTATTGGTCAATAGATGATTGAAGAGCATTGAAGTACAATTCAACGTATCATTTTCCGTAGCGAAAGTAAATGCTTCACGGATACCGTTCCAATCGAAAGAAGTATTCAGTATAGCTTCTGAAAAATCACCGTCAGGCTTATAATCCGTCCACTGGCGCTGTCCCTGGAAACCCGCAGCAATCGCATTGTGTCCCATTGACTCTTCCTTGAACCCCATTTCAGCCAATTTGGGATTGCCAATCATCATATCACGGAAAATAAGAGTCATTTTTACCACGTATTCCCAACGGGCATCTTTCTCTTCACGGGAATATACCAGATGTTCCGGATTAAAGTCTGTCCCTTCATTACTCTTGCAATACTTTTCTGTCCATGCCATGGCACGTGCGAACTCTTCATGGTCATAAATGCCCAGCTGGACACGACGTTCTATCTCACTGGCATCCACATACTCATTACGCATGCCCAAATACTCCTGGAAGAAATCAGGATTGGGAATAGAGCCTGCAATGCCCATGGATACACTGCCGATTGAAAGATAGGATTTCCCCTTCATTGTAGCCACAGCTATACCTGCACGGGCAAAGCGCAACAATTTCTCCTGTACATCTTCCGGTATCTCCATATTGGTCACCTCCTGTACATCACGTCCGTAAATGCCAAAAGTAGGCAATCCCTTCTGTGTATGGCTTGCCAATGCCGAAGCCAGGTAAACCGCACCCGGACGTTCCGTACCGTTAAAGCCCCAGATGGCTTTCGGCATCTCTCCGTCCATATCAATAGTTTCGAATCCATAACACCAGCAAGGAGTTACAGAAAGTACGACACCCACTCCACTATTACGGAATTTTTCAGCCGCCATGGCAGCTTCAGCCACTCCACCAATAGTTGTATCTGCAATGACGCACTCTACGGAAGTGCCGTCACTATGACGTAAGACAGAAGAATAAAGCTCGGCCACTTTATGGGCCATGGCCATAGTCATATCCTCCAATGACTCACGGATACCTCCACGACGACCGTCAATAATAGGTCTGATACCAATTTTCGGCTTTCCACCGATTAATCTTGAATTTCTCATGGTCCAACTGATTTTATTGAGATTAATATAAAAATTAACTAAATCGATTAAGCTATCATGTAAAAAAAACAGCTCTCCTAAGGAGCCATTTCAATAAATTCTCCCTCGGCAAGCACAGACTGCACTGTATTACCGTTAATAATGATATCTATCAGTATTTCAAGTGCTTTCTGTACTAAAACATCTATAGGCTGCTGAATATAGGATATAGGGGCATCAAAAAAGTCAAATACCGGATTACCGTCAAAACCCACTAAACCTATTTTACCAATAATTCCCTCTCCCATGTCCTTTATTGTATATAAACAAGCCAATGAAATCATGTTGGTGGCAAAAAGAAAAGCGTCTACACCGCCATCAATCATTTTAGGCAACAAACGGTCTGCGGACTTTCTGGGAGCATCCTGCCTCAAAAAGACCACGTTAGCCAAGTTCCTCTTACCGGCTTCATCCATAGCCTTTTTATAACCACGGATACGCTCTTTCATATGGATAAGGTTGACATCATAAGCCACCATACAAGGAGCGTTATAGCCTGCATTCAAAAGATGTTTGGTTGATATATAGGAAGCATTGAAGTTATTCAACGCCACATAGCTGACATTGATTTCCGGAAAATAGCGGTCGAACAAAACAATAGGGATATTATTGTTCACAAGTGAAGCGATGGATTTCTCAGAATTGTCACAAGGAACAATGATGAGTCCATCTACCCCTTTATTAATAAGGTTACTAACAACACGGGTCATCTTATCCTTATCCTCATCTGAACTTCCAAAAAGTACGGTATATCCCCGTTTGGTTGCCTCATCTTCCAATACACGCGCTAATTGAGAAAAAAATGGGTTGGAAATATCAGAAACCACTAATCCTATTGTTTTTGTTTTGCCACTACGAAGACTTTTGGCCGCAAGATTAGGCTGGTAGTTCATTTCATTGGCAATTTTCAATATGCGTTGGGCAGTTTCTTCTCCCACGCGATACTCTTTCTTTTTCCCATTCAAAACGAACGAAACCAATGCTGTTGAAACGCCTGCAGCTTCAGCAATATCCTTCAGCGATATTTTTTTTAGTGACGACATATATTTGTGTAACGTTTTTGCTATATAATAGTATTATACTTTTAGGTTACCTCTTGAATCAGTAGCACTTATCGTATTCTCACGATGCAAATATAAACATAAAAATTAAATCTGCAAATTATTTTGCTAATTCGTTATAACATTTTTATATTTGCAGTACCAAATCATGCTAAAAACGATATGAACTACCATAAACGACACATAAAAATTAATTTTAAACTTTTAAAATCATGAAAACCAAGATTCTATTTACACTTTTATTCTTTGCATGCAGAATACACTACCTTTATGGACAGACTAACCTACAAATAGCTCCGGAAACTTTAGCAACTCCGGAAAAAAATGGAATATGGTTACAACCTGCTCAAAATACAAAAGCACAACCCATTTGGGGATTTGCAAATGGTATCCGAATAGGAATTGCTCCATTAGGAGGTCCACGTGGGCTAATTCGTATCTATACACCTTATTTAGAACATGATGAATTTGTTGTTACCAATTTCATTGCTTTTGAACCAATTGATAAAGCAAAAAATAATAGGGGGCTCTCAGAATTGGAATGGAGTCAACTTGATAATGTTCGTGGAAAACGTTTTTGGAGTGGGAATACTCCTGAAGCTCCCTCATTCCCAAATCAATATTATCCAGCTCACGGAGTAATAGCAAAGGAAAATGGAGTTGAAACACTTACTGTGTATTTCTTTTGTGAAACTTTTGATAATGGTGCGGATATCTATGTCCGGACTAAATTCACAGAAGGAAAGCCTTATGAGTTTGAATTAACTACGTATACCACGGAAGAGTCAGATGAGCTAAATCGTTTTATACTCACAGCTACTATGGGAAACAAAGCAAGACTTAGGACATTACATCTCGCAGATGGTAAAACGAAAGAAGCCGGCCAATTATGGCCGAGCTATAAAGATTCTAATTTCACAGAACATAACCATACTCCAGTGGCAGAAATGATAAAAGATAAAAATGGAGGTGTATGGTTTATAGCGTCACCTGATGAGAAAGACCCTACAAAAGCTGTATATGCTGAAGATACACATACACATTGGAAATATACTGGTAAAAAAGCAACGCAATATTGGTATTGTTCCAATCCAAGTAATGAGTTAGAAGGAGTTGTGAATGGTCGTTATACTTATTGGGCAAGTAAATCTCCGATACCTGGTGGTATCGCTTATGAGAACTTTGAACTGACTGAACCATTTCAGTCTGGTCAAAGCTATATTTTTGGTATCACACCTCTTTCACCGGAAGAATTAATAAACCACATTATGAAATAAGAACGGACTACTTTTTGGGTAGAACTTCTTTTCCTCCTTATTTATCCCCTCTTTTGTTCTTAATTTATAGAACAGAAAAGGATAAAAGGTGGATAAAAATAAGAAAAGGATAAATTACAAAACTTACTAAATAGCTTATTACTCTAATGAGAGCAGCAGAAAATAGATACTCTATTTCTACTGTTCTCATTTTATATATATATACAACTTGTCATAGTATAAAATCTCAAAACAATCTTTTAAAGTCAACTTAAGAGATACTTCTTAACTATTGTTGGGGTCTTCCTTCCGGCGAAGTTCTCGAAGAACTTAATCCGGCCTTGAAGGAAATG
>NZ_QTMH01000030.1:989-12224 GCF_003603065.1 Bacteroides sp. AF20-13LB | reverse complement strand
GGCGAGCTTCCGAAAACCCACCGTAGTAATACGGCAGGGCGTTGGATGCTTAGCCTACCCCTCAAATCGGTGAACAATCTGGTCAAGGACGCCCGCAAGGTGCAGCAGACCATCCTGATGGTGGGCGACATCACAGACATCTATGTGAACAGTTTCCAACGGATGCTCCGTGACGGGAATTTCAGACCCGAAGAGCTTTCCGCAATCGCTTTCGGCTACACGAAACTGCTGGAGGAAAGCAACGAAGTGTTGACGGAACTCAGGAACGTGGTGAACATCACCACGCTCTCCATGACCGACAAGGAGCGCATGGACGTGGTGGAACGCTGCCACTCGAAGATGAAGCGTTACCGCAACCTCGTGAGCTACTACACGAACAAGAACATCTCCGTGAGTTACCTGCGTGCGAAAAAGAAGAACGACCTCGACCGCATCATGGGGCTGTACGGGAACATGAACGAAAGATACTGGTAGCCTATGAAGTTCGACAACCTTCATCAGATTTTACGTTCACTTTATGAGCAGATGATGCCGCTGTGTGGGGACATGGCTGGTGTGGCGAAAGGCATCGCCGGGCTGGGTGCGCTGTTCTACGTCGCCTACCGGGTATGGCAGTCGCTGGCGAGAGCTGAACCGATAGACGTATTCCCGATGCTCCGTCCTTTTGCCATCGGTCTGTGCATCATGTTCTTCCCGACTGTGGTGCTGGGCACGATAAACAGCATCCTCTCACCCGTCGTACAGGGCACGGCAAAGATGCTGGAGGCGGAAACGCTGGACATGAACCGATACCGGGAGCAGAAGGACAAACTGGAATACGAGGCGATGGTACGCAACCCCGAAACCGCCTACCTCGTGTCCAACGAGGAATTTGACAAGCAACTGGAGGAACTCGGCTGGTCGCCCTCCGACATGGTGACGATGGCGGGAATGTATATCGACCGGGGAATGTACAACATGAAGAAGAGCATCCGCGACTTCTTCCGCGAGATACTCGAACTGCTGTTCCAAGCCGCCGCCCTCGTGATAGACACCGTCCGCACCTTCTTTCTCGTGGTGCTGGCGATTCTCGGTCCGATAGCCTTCGCCCTGTCGGTATGGGACGGTTTCCAAAACACGCTCACGCAGTGGATATGCCGCTATATACAGGTCTATCTGTGGCTACCGGTATCGGACATGTTCAGCACCATACTGGCGAAGATACAGGTTCTGATGCTGCAAAACGACATCGAGCGGATGCAGGCAGACCCGAACTTCTCGCTGGATTCGAGCGACGGGGTGTATATCGTATTCCTCTGCATCGGCATCATCGGCTACTTTACCATTCCCACCGTTGCGGGCTGGATTATCCAAGCCGGAGGCATGGGCGGTTACGGTCGCAACGTGAACCAGATGGCGGGACGAGCCGGAAGCATGGCGGGCAGCGTGGCGGGTGCAGCCGCAGGAAACGCAGTCGGACGTGTCGGCAAATTGCTGAAATAATCAATGTGCAATCATAAATTGGAAAATATAAATGGAATTCAAATCACTTAGAAACATCGAATCGTCGTTCAGGCAGATACGCCTGTTCGGTATCGTCTTCCTCTCGCTGTGCGCCGTGGTGACGGTGTGGAGCGTGTGGAACTCCTACCGTTTCGCAGAGAAGCAACGGGAGAAAATCTATGTGCTGGACAACGGCAAGAGCCTGATGCTCGCCTTGTCTCAGGATTTGTCGCAGAACCGCCCGGCGGAGGCACGGGAACATGTGCGCCGTTTCCACGAGATGTTCTTCACGCTATCACCTGAAAAAAGCGCGATTGAACACAACGTGAAACGTGCCTTGCTGCTGGCGGACAAGAGCGTGTACCACTATTATTCGGACTTCGCGGAGAAGGGGTACTACAACCGCATCATCGCCGGGAACATCAACCAAGTGCTGAAGGTGGACAGCGTGGTGTGCGACTTCAACGCCTATCCCTACCGTGCCGTGACCTACGCCACACAGAAAATCATCCGGCAGAGCAACGTCACCGAGCGCAGCCTCGTGACCACCTGCCGCCTGCTGAACGCATCGCGGTCGGATGACAACCCGAACGGTTTTACCATCGAGGGTTTCACCATCATTGAGAACAAGGATTTACAGACTATCAAACGGTAACAGGACATGAAAAGTATCAGAAAATCAATGTGGGGCATGTATTGGAAACTCCACGACAAACGGAAACGCTTGGCGGCAAGTCTCAAAGGGTATCTGGACGGCTTGCCGCCGGAAACACGCCGCCGCATCGTGCTGGGGATGTTCGCCGCCTTCGCGGTGCTTGCCCTTTACACCTTCGGCAGAGCCGTCTATGACATCGGCAGGAACGACGGCTCACATATGGAAACGGGACACGCCGGACGGGTGGAACTGCCGACCCCGGCGGAAACAGGCAATCACTTAACACCTTATTTATATGGAACAGACAAAGAATGAACCGACGAAAGAGAACAAAGCTGCTCCCGAAACGGGGAAACCGAAAAAGGAGCGCGAACCGCTGACAGAGGCGCAACGGCTGAAACGGCAGAAGATGATCGTGCTGCCCGCTATGGTGTTGGTGTTCATCGGGGCGATGTGGCTGATATTCGCCCCGTCCTCCGGCAAGGAGCAACCGCCGGGAACGGACGGATACAACACCGAGATGCCCGACGCTGACAAGGCGAACCGGCAGATTATCGGCGACAAGCTGAAAGCCTACGAGCATGGGGAGATGGAAGAGCGTCAGGAGAGCCGCAACCGTGCCATCGGGCAGCTGGGCGACATGTTCGACCGCGAGATAGCGGGAACGGAGAACGGAGTGGACTTCGACCTCGCCAATCCGGGCGGCAAGGAAGAAAGGGCAAAGCCAGCCACGCCGCAGACCATCCAGTCCTCCGCAGCCGCCTACCGTGACCTGAACGCCACGCTCGGAAACTTCTACGACCAGCCGAAAAACGACAATGCGGAGATGGACGAATTGTTGGAGCGCATCGCATCGCTGGAGTCGGAACTGGAAAGCGAGAGGGGCAAGGCTTCCTCTATGGACGAGCAGGTGGCTCTTATGGAGAAGTCCTACGAGCTGGCGGCAAAGTACATGGGCGGTCAGAACGGAGGACAGCCATCGGCGGAACAGAGGGCAGAGCCAACTACCGTGCAGAAAGGGAAGAAGAACAAGGCAATGCCTATCAGACAGGTGGAGCATCAAGTAGTTTCTTCACTCTCACAGCCTATGAGTAACGCGGAGTTTGTCGCCGCCTTATCGCAGGAACGCAACCGGGGTTTCAACACGGCTGTCGGCACGGCGGAGGTATTGGACAGGAACACCATACCGGCGTGCGTGCATGGGGCGCAGAGCGTGACGGACGGGCAGACGGTAAGGCTGCGCCTGCTGGAGCCTATGGCGGTGGCAGGCAGGACAATACCCCGGGGTGCGGTGGTGGTCGGCACGGGCAAGATACAGGGTGAGCGGCTCGACATCGAGATTACCTCGCTGGAATACGACGGCACGATTATCCCCGTGGAGCTTGCGGTCTATGACACGGACGGACAGCCCGGCATCTTCATCCCGAACTCGATGGAGATGAACGCCGTCCGGGAGGTCGCCGCCAACATGGGCGGCTCGCTGGGAAGCAGCATCAACATCTCCACCAATGCCGGGGCGCAGCTCGCCTCCGACTTGGGCAAGGGGCTGATACAAGGCACGAGCCAGTACATCGCCAAAAAGATGCGAACCGTCAAGGTGCATCTGAAAGCCGGGTACAGGGTCATGCTTTACCAAGAAAAATATTGAAAACAATAAAAATTACCACTAAAATCCAAAAGTAATGAGAAAAGTAATCATCATGTTTGCCCTCGCTATGGGCATCATAACTGCCAACGCGCAGGAGAATGTAACCGTTGAAACGACCAACGGAAGTGAACAACCGACCTTGACGAAGGAGGTCTATCCGCAGAAGGAGGCGGACGGCGACCTATATCACGGGCTGTCACGCAAGCTGACCTTCGACCGCATGATACCGCCGCACGGTCTGGAAGTGACCTACGACAAGACCGTCCACGTCATTTTTCCGGCGGAGGTGCGCTATGTCGATTTAGGCTCGCCCGACCTGATTGCCGGGAAAGCCGACGGAGCGGAGAACATCATCCGTGTGAAGGCTACCGTAAGGAATTTTCCCAACGAAACGAATATGTCCGTCATCACGGAGGACGGCAGTTTCTACACCTTCAACGTGAAGTACGCCGCCGAACCGCTGTTGCTCAACGTGGAGATGTGCGACTTCATCCATGACGGCAGCACGGTGAACCGCCCGAACAACGCGCAGGAAATCTATCTGAAAGAGCTGGGCAGCGAAAGCCCGATGCTGGTGCGCCTTATCATGAAGTCCATCCACAAACAGAACAAGCGCGAGGTGAAGCATATCGGCTGCAAGCGTTTCGGCATCCAATACCTGTTGAAAGGCATCTACACGCACAACGGCTTGCTTTATTTCCACACGGAGATAAAGAACCAGAGCAACGTGCCTTTCGATGTGGACTACATCACTTGGAAAATCGTGGACAAGAAGGTTGCGAAGCGTACTGCCGTGCAGGAGCAGATTATTCTGCCGCTCCGCGCGCAGAACTACGCCACCCTCGTGCCGGGCAAAAAGAGCGAGCGCACGGTCTTCACGATGGCGAAGTTCACCATCCCCGATGACAAGTGCCTCGTGGTGGAATTGAACGAGAAGAACGGCGGCCGTCACCAGTCCTTCGTGATTGAGAACGAGGATTTGGTACGCGCGGGTACCATCAACGAACTTCAAGTACGCTGACCATGAGAAAGTACATCGCAATAATCATCGCGTCGCTTGCCCTTTTTACAGGGCAGGCGCACGCCCAGCGGTGTCTGCCGAAGATGCAGGGCATCGAGGTGAGGGCGGACATGGCGGACGGCTTCAATCTCGGCGGCAAGGACGGCGGGTACAGCTTCGGGGCGGCTCTCTCCACCTACACGAAGAAGGGGAACAAGTGGGTGTTCGGTGGCGAATACCTGTTGAAGAACAATCCCTACAAGGACACCAAGATACCCGTGGCGCAGTTCACGGCGGAGGGCGGCTATTACTTCAAGATACTGTCGGACGCCCGAAAGATTGTTTTCGTCTATGCCGGGGCTTCGGCTCTCGCCGGATATGAGGCGGTAAATTGGGGGAAGAAGGTGCTGCATGACGGCTCCACGCTGCACGACCGGGACGCCTTCATCTACGGCGGTGCGCTGACGCTCGATGTGGAGTGTTACGTGGCAGACCGTATCGCCCTGCTTGCCAACCTGCGGGAGCGTTGCCTTTGGGGTGGCGACACACGGAAGTTCCACACGCAGTTCGGGGTCGGTATCAAGTTCATCATCAACTGACACGGGCATGGAAAGGACGGAAATAGATGCTGTCAGAAGGATGCCGCTTGCGGATTTTCTCGCACGGCTGGGGCATGAGCCTGTCAGAAGGAGCGGTAACGAGCTGTGGTATCTTGCCCCGTACAGGGGCGAGCGCACATCCTCTTTCCGTGTGAACGTGGCGAAACAGCTCTGGTACGACTTCGGTTTGGGCAAGGGCGGCGACATCTTCACGCTTGCCGGGGAGTTTCTGCAAAGCGATGACTTCATGAAGCAAGCGAAGTTCATAGCGGAAGCCGCCAATATGACGGTTGCCGGATGGGAAAAGCCCGTCTATCTCTCGAAGCCGACCGAATCCGTTTTTGAGGATGTGGAGGTCGCTCCGCTGCTCCGCTCACTGCTGACGGAGTATTTAGAGGAACGGGGCATCCCTTACGCCATCGCATCCCGTCACTGCTGCCGCTTGAACTACGGTGTGCGTGGGAAACGGTATTTTGCCGTTGGCTTTCCGAACATGGCAGGTGGCTATGAAGTCAGAAGCCGATATTTCAAGGGTTGCATACCTCCGAAGTCTGTATCACTGGTAAAGGCGAATGACATCCCGGCTGACGAGTGCCTCGTGTTCGAGGGCTTCATGGACTTTCTCTCTGCCGTGACGCTTGGTGTAACCGGTAACGCTGACTGTCTTGTGCTGAACTCAGTCGCCAACGTGGAGAAGGCGGCGGGATTGCTGGACGGATACGGGCGCATCGGCTGCTTCCTCGACCGTGACGAAGCCGGACGGCGGACGCTTGCCGCACTTACCATGCGATACGGGGAACGTGTCACCGACCGTTCCTCCCTCTATGACGGTTGCAAGGACTTGAACGAGTACCTGCAACTGACAACGAAAAAACAGAAAAACAACCATCTAAAAATCGAAGAACAATGAACATACTGAACAACAGAAACAAGAGAACATCAATATTCAAGGCAGTGGCGTTATGCCTGATAGCCGCCATGTCATTCACCCTCGTGTCATGTGACGATGACATGGACATCCAGCAGTCCTATCCCTTCACGGTGGAGGTCATGCCCGTGCCGAACAAGGTAGTAAAGGGGCAGACAGTGGAAATCCGCTGTGAACTGAAAAAGGAGGGCGACTTTTCGGGTACGCTCTATACCATCCGCTATTTCCAGTTCGAGGGGGAAGGCTCGCTCAAAATGGATAACGGCATCACCTTCCTGCCTAACGACCGCTACCTGCTGGAGAACGAAAAATTCCGCCTGTACTACACGGCGGCGGGTGATGAGGCGCATAATTTCATCGTGGTGGTGGAGGATAACTTTAGCAACTCCTACGAACTGGAATTTGACTTCAACAACAGGAATGTAAAGGACGACGATCTTACCATCGTTCCCATCGGCAACTTCAGCCCCTTGTTGAAATGATGCGTGTATTCATGACAATGCTCTGTTCACTTCTGACGGTCTGTTCTGTGTCCGCGCAGATCAGCCGCCAAGAGGGAACGGACGGGCAGGCGGCAATCTACCGACTGCCGCTTATGGAACGTGCTTTTTTATGCTGCCGCTACTTTGAAGGCTGGCACTCAGAAAAACACTACCCATACGTCGGTTGGGGTCACAAACTTTTGCCAAACGAGAAGTATTCGGCACGAACCATGACAAAACGGGATGCGGATGAACTTTTGCGGAAAGACCTGCGCAAATTTGTCGCCATGTTCCGTAAATTCGGGGTTGATTCGATTTTGCTTGGCACGTTAGCTTACAATGTGGGACCGGCGAAGCTGTTAGGCAGCAAAACAATCCCCAAAAGCACCTTAATCAAGAAGCTGGAAGCTGGTGACAGGAACATCTACCGTGAGTATATAGCCTTCTGCAACTACAAAGGAAAACGCCACGCCATGCTGCTCAAACGGAGAAAGGCGGAGTTTGCGCTGTTGTATATCCCATAAAAGGACTGACAAAACTGGCAAAAGACGTGCCATATTTAACTTGGCACGTCTTTTGCTCTATCACTTGATAGATTATCGTAGGATTTTCTCGTTAATTGACATCGTTGAGCCATTTTTGCCTATCGGTTTCCAAATAACACTTCAAGTTGTAAGTGTTGTGAGAGCAATACAAAACATAGTTATTAACCATAAAAAGTATAGCGAAATTATGAAGAAAGTATTTAGGAAAATTCAGAAAGGAACAACAAAAATGATTGAACGTATCAAATCGTTGGGGGAAATGGAGACGAAGCAGAAATGTGTAGTTCAACGGTTCGAGATTATCATTCCCCTCCACCAAAAAATAACGACCCAATATATAGCCTCCGCAAGTTTTACTTGCGGATTTTTTAGTTATCGCAGATTGGACAAAGGTTTCTTTGCTACTTTCTTTGTCCGCCATCATGCTCACTGAAAGAAAGTAGGGCGGCTCTCGCCGCCCCGCCACTCAAAAGCGTGTGTAAAGTCCCGTCACCATCGTGAACATTTCCTCCAGCATATCAAAATAGATACCCTCGTGTACGGCAATGTCCTTTGTCTTGCACTCAAAGGTCTTTTTGCTGAACGTCCTGCGGTAGAAGCGCATATTGTAGAGGTCTGCCCCTTCGTCATAGATGATGTCAAGGCGGTTGGCACTTGTTTTGTTCCTTGCAAGGCTCATCCGTAAGCCGTTGCCCATATCTATGAAATCACGGCTACCTGTCATGGCGGTGAAGCGTTTTCCGCCTATCTGCTGTAATATCGTCTTGGCTATCATATCTTTTGTTTTTAGGGTTTTAAGTATTGGCGGTGCGGACACCGCCATCCCGTTCAAAATTCTCGCATTTCGGAAATGGGGGTCTGCCGTTGTAGCCACTCTTTCACACATTCCATATTGTACTCGCTCGTGATGACTGCCGTATGGCTGTCGGTGGCGGTGAAACGTGTGCTTTCGTAATCATCTATCCACCCCTTGAGGGTGTCCGTTCCCCACGCTCCGGTATCGTCAAAGATACCGTCCAATGCCGTGATAGGTTCGCTGAACTTGACTATCAGCGTTTGATAGGTCGTGTTCATAGTCTGTCCTCCTTTCCCTTCTTTGCGTTCAGCCACTTGTCCCGTGCGGCTCGGCACTCGTCCAACGTGGGTTTGACACAAGAGAACAATTCTCTGTCTATGGGGTGGCGGTAGTCGTACTGCACAAGTGTCCGCCTGCGTCTTCCGATACCCGATTGGAAACGCTCGTATTTCTCCGTACCTGCTTCCGCGCAGGTGCTTACTCCGTTGATGGTCATTCGTGTTGTCATAATGTTGCTTTTTAGATGGTTAAAAATGTACTGACAGAACTCTGTTCTTCATCACCATTTCGGGGTTGCTTGTGTAGCGTTGGTGCAGGTAGAAATGGTGTGAGCCGAAGCCGTAAAGGAAAAACTTGTCAAGTTCGTGCTTCTCGGCAAACTCCTTTACGCTCTTTCTCAATTCCCCCTCACTCGTTGTGAGAGTGAGGAGGTTCACAAATTCAAGGAACATCGTGGGGATTGCATCATCCCACACACAAATCATACTTTCAATTCTTACTTCCATATCAATGTTGTTTTAGGGGTTATGCTATGCCGCTTTCATCCGCTCACGGATAAGGTTGGCGTTCTTGTTCACAAGGTCTATGATGCGCTCGTGATATTCGGTGTCCTGGTTGTGCTTGCCGTGGCACTGCACCACTTCGAGGGTTCGCAAGTCCACCTCTACGGTTTCAATAATCTCATCGCCAATCCTTGCCGATAGTATGAGGGTGTCGGCTTTCTTGTAGTATCCACTGCCAAACACGCAGATGCCCTGCGTCTTGCCCTCGTTGTAATACTCGTCTATGCTTTCAAGCACCTTGACGATTATTTCCTCGTCCGTGATTACCAAGCCGAAGAATTTGGATTTGTTGGCGATGAAATCCTCCGCATCTTTCTTTCGTTGGAGTTGTCGCTGTTGCTCACGCTCACGCCTTTCAATCTCCCAACGGCGTTGCTCTGCGGCTCTTTCCTTCTCGTGTATGGCTTCAATTTTTCGGGTTGCGTTGTCGTGTGCCGCCATGAAATCTTCGGGACAGATGTTCTTCGGGTTACGGAGGTCTTGACCGAGTTTTTTGAGCATACGCAGATAGTCGCACCACATTGAGAGGTTGTCTATCTGATACTTGTGACGCTTGGCAATCAGATATGATGCCCAACATTCATCGGCAGTACGGGTATTGAAAAGAAAGTGTTTCATGACCTCAATCTCACCGCCTTTCATAAGGGTTTCAATTCTTGGGTCTGAAAGCAAGGCTTTGAAAAGACGCACGGGGGAGATGCCGTGGAAATCGCCCTTGAAGCCGTTACGTCTGAGTTGGGGCAATATCCTCATCTTTGGATATGCACAGCTTCTTGCCACCACATCATCGTATAGGCTGTTGTGCGGTCTTACCTCCATATCGCTGCCTAATGCCCACACATCGCAATAGCAGAAAAGGAAGCCACGGAGCAACGCCATGTCCGTAACCTTGCCGTCGGGTGAAATCCAACGCTGCACGACCTCGTGGCAGTAGAAACGCATCGGTTCGCCTTTCCTGCTCTCGCATCTGACCTGCGCCACGCGGATTACCTGATACCCTTTGCAGGTGGTTATCACGCTGAAATTCTGCGTTTCCTTGTAGATGCGTCTGCGTGTGTCCTGCACTTTGAGTTCGGCATGGCATTTGGGGCAGGTGCAGCCTTCAAGGGTGTCGCATAGTCCGCTGTCGCTGTGCCACTCGTGACCGCAGTCGGAACAGGTGATGTTCCCTTTCTTGGTGCGGTAGCCGATATGCTCAACGCAGTGGCGGTATGCCCAATCTATTTGTGTCGCTGATATGGGGCGAAGGTTGGCGGAAAGTCTTGCCACCTCTTTCTGTATCTTGGTCTTCGGTTTCATAAGCCTAAATCAAATAATGAGGGTTGGGGTTGGTTTTCTTTTCTCGCTGACGGTCTGTGGCGGTTCTGCAACTTGCGGAGTTCCTCCTCTTGGTATTTGCGGACAGCGTTCTGACGTGCCTCCGCCTTTTCCTCTGCCGTGAGTTTCACAACGTGGTTCACAACCACTTGGCAGTCCATCGGTTTGCCCACCTCTATCTCGTTTTCCTCATAGTAGTGGATGGCTTGCCCGAATATCTCTCCGTCCGTGAAACCGTTGCAACCGCTTTTCTGCACATAGTTCAGAATGTGGGTCACGCACTCGTCCATGTTCTTGGCAGGGTTGCGGTACTTCTTTGCAAATAGCGCATCTTCCTCCGCACGCTGTTCCAAGTACATATATATCGTTCTCTTGAAATGGTCTGTTCCTTTCATATCGCTGTCATTTTTAGATTATCTGTTTCAGTATCTCTCTCCAATAGGTCGGCTCTACCTCGCTGAGAAGGAAGTCCATGAAATCCCTCCGTGCGTCCTTGTTCAGTTCGTGGTACAATCTTCGGAAAGTTTCAAAATTGCCGTTGATGTACGTTTCCACCATATACACGAAGATGTTGTCCACCTCGTAATATCTGCACTGCTGCGCTGCCGTCTTGCTGTTTCTTTTTGCCATGTCGGTAAGGGTTAAAGGGTGAATAACCAAAGGATGAAGCCAAAGAAGGCAATGGTGGAAAGGATAGCCACGATTACACCTATCGCCACTCGGAACACTCCGTTTACAATCTCTCTGATGATGCCCCAAAGGATGCCGAACACCCCGAAGGCGGTGCGCATCATCAAGCCGCATATCGCCAACCCGATGTGTTGCGCCATTTGTCTGAAATTTGCCGTTGCCGTCATATCTTCGCTGTTTTTGATTTTTTTGTTTTTAATGCGGATTCAAGAGCTGAGGGAGTTGAGTTTCAAACTATCTTATCTGCCTCT
>NZ_QTMH01000030.1:0-979 GCF_003603065.1 Bacteroides sp. AF20-13LB | reverse complement strand
AAGAGCTGAGGGAGTTGAGTTTCAAACTATCTTATCTGCCTCTCGTTTATCCGACATTTTTTTTATGCGTCTTTCTGTCGCATCGGTCGTTTTCGTTTCGGGTGCTTGAAAAGGTAGGGATTAGGGAATGCAAGGTTTTTCGGTCAAAATACTACCCGCAGGGCTGGAGATTTTTACCGAAAACAGGAGGCTTGACCTTGCTTTCCCGTCCAATCCCGGAATTACCTTTGCGCCCAGAACGAAAATGACTGACTGATGCGGCTTACTGAAAGGCGCAAAATGGAGGTAAACGAAAACAGAGGCAGATTGTGTAGAAAAAAACTTCAGGGGAAAATCCGTAAAAAAAAGAATCACCAAAAGGAAAAAGACATCACCGGAAGCGTGAAAAGGGCAAACCACAACAAAGGAAGTATGATTGTTTCCGATCCGACGGAACTTGTTCAGCCGGGTGGCAACAATCATTCTTCCCGGTTTGTCCGGCTGTGTGTGGGCGCCTGTTTCATTCATGGGGCAGGCTGACACACTCTGCATTCACTTTCCGCTTCCGGCAAAAGAGACAGCGAAAAAAGAAAAATCATTTGAAAACCCGTAAAAGCACCTCTTGGCATAGGCGCAAAAGAAAGGGGCATTGCTTCATCTGTCTAAACATCGTTTAGGCGTGAGGCAATGCCCTTTTCTCCAGCTATGCGGTAGTCGGCACACGTTTGTTCCAAACTCGTTTTGGGCAATGGTGTGCCGACGGACAATACCGCTTTTACGGAAAATTCTTATGAATGAGGGGATAAAAAACGGGAGTTTATATCAAAATCTCGAATTAAATAGCTACTTTTGCATACGAAGAGTTCTTTGAAG
Organism: Bacteroides sp. AF20-13LB; assembly: GCF_003603065.1. Lineage (NCBI taxonomy): Bacteria > Pseudomonadati > Bacteroidota > Bacteroidia > Bacteroidales > Bacteroidaceae > Bacteroides > Bacteroides sp. AF20-13LB. The sequence continues at coordinate 127 of NZ_QTMH01000030.1, read as the reverse complement.
GTTACGCAACGCGCAGAAGGATAATGCAGTAGATAACTAACTAAATCGTAACCTATTACTATCAAGAGCAATTAACCTACGCTCATTTCCAATAAATTACACTCTTTTCGTAACTTCCGTATGCAAA
>NZ_QTMH01000003.1:339809-343838 GCF_003603065.1 Bacteroides sp. AF20-13LB | reverse complement strand
AAAGTTTTCAATTATGAACAAAAAGTTTCTAAGTGTGATCCTGTTCAGTGCCTTAATGGTTGGTACTGCAGGTACATTTGTTTCTTGTAAGGATTATGATGATGACATCGAAAACTTACAGAAGCAAATTGATGAAAACGCTAAGGCTATAGATCAGATTAATAAGCTGATTTCAGACGGTAGCGTAATAACAGGGGTAGTCAAGGGAGCAAATGGCATCACTATTACTCTTAGCAATGGTAATTCTTATGAAATTACCAATGGCTCAAATGGCACAAATGCTGCAGTATGGAGCATCGGAGAGGATGGCTATTGGTATAAAGATGACGTAAAACAGGCTTATAAAGCCGTTGGCGAAAAAGGTGGTGATGGTTGCTACTATAAGCCTAATGAAACAACTGGGAACTTTGACATCTACAATGCTGATGGTACCTTAAAGGAATCTACCAATATCTCTTGGAAAGGTACGGGCATTACTGCTGTAGAGGATGGCAATGATGTGATTCTATACAATGTGACAAAGGCTGATGGAACGACAGGCAGTGTTACAATTTCAAAGACCAACAATTTGCGTAGCTTGGTTTTCATCCCGCAAGTGTATGTTGATGGTGTGCAGGGGTTGACTTATGATTCCTATGCTTATAAAGCACTGACTTTATCTGAAAAGGATTCTAAATCGGAAAAAACGACAGCTGCAGCTACCAGCACCACTATCAATCCGGTTGTCTATGCCGAATATCATGTAAATCCGGCCAATGCCAACGTTAATGAACTGAAAGACAAACTTTCATTCATGGTGAAACCGAACGTGGATTATATCAGTTCACGTGCTGCTGCTTCCAATGATTTTGCAATGACTCCCGAATTCGTTTCCTTTACGGATGGTATTTTGAAGGTCAAAGTCAATATCAAGGGAATAGCCGCTACAGAAGAAAAGATTTCTGTGTTTGCATTGAATGTAGAGAAAGAAAATGGTGAAGATGTTACTTCTGATTATGCTACAGTATTCAAGAAAGATTTGAGTGACTTGGCTATCGCTGACCCGGCTGCCGAAGCTGCAAAGAAAGGTATCGCTGATAAAGACGAGCACTATAGAACTAAAATTGCTGCTGTAGATGCTGACGCATACAATCAAAAGGTTGTTTGGGCAGAAGGAAATACTGAGGCAGAATCTAAAACATACTGTGATACCATTGTTGTTTACAACCAGAGCTTAGACTTGACGAAATGCGTAGAAGCTCATGAATTGGCATGTGAAGGTGGTGACAAAATCAAGGTTGCTGATTTGGAGAAACTTGGCCTGAGCTTTGCTTTTGATGTGGTAAAGAACTATAAGGTAGGTAATCCTGTAACCGATCAGGCAGACTTCGTGACTTTGGCTGATGGCGTTTTGACCCCGAAAGTGTATGAAACCGAAGGCCGTGCAGCTATTGGCCGTACTCCTATCGTACGTGTTCGTTTGATGGATGGCGAGAACCTTGTAAAGGTAGCTTACATCAAGGTATTCATTGCAGATGAGACAAGCGCTCCTGTTACTAACCAATATGAACTGACTATCGAAAACTTCAAGTATGATTGCGATGATGCTGCAGCTTCAAAACTGTCAACAGTTAAGGATATGAACGTTCAGGTATACAATGAAATCGGTTTGAGTAAAGAACAATTCCACGCAACTTATCCGTATTTCTACGACTATGGTGCAAACCAGACTCCGGCAGATTTGGGTACTTGTGAAGAAACAACAGATGCAGAAACTCAAGCTACTCACGTAATCAAATGGACTATCTCTAAAGACGCTTTGTGGGAAAATGCCAGCAAGCAGCTGACTCACCGTGTAAGATATTATGCAGGTGAAAATCAAACAGGTGCTTATGTTGAATTGGTACTGAAAGCTACGGTAGAAGATATCCAGAAGTCTTACAATGTAGCAAAAGCCGACTTCATCTCCAACTATTGGGATGCAGACAAAACTTATACCAAGTTTAATGTTGCCGTACCAAGTAGCACGACAGATGCTGACCCAACTCACTGTACATTTGTTAATGATTTGAATTCTCCGTTCACAACTTGGGCAAAGAATAGTACGGAAGGAACTCCGGGCGTACTGAAACTTGACAAAGCAGTGACTGGTATAGAATACTTCTTCTGCGCTGATGACATCAAGAATATCACTAAGATTGGTGATATTAATGTAGTCTTCACAACAGATGCAGATGGTACGACATTATACGCTACAGTAGGCGGCGTAAAAGAAGAGATAGCTGTTATTAACAATGCTGGTTCTACCGCTCCTAACACTGTAACCTATAACAAGAATAGTGCTATTGCCAAGCAATTGTTGAATACTGGCGCTATGTACACTTATATTGGTGCTACTGGTCGTGTATGCGATGATGAGACTAAGGTAGTTACTATTACATTTGATAATGAAGATCACTTCCAGGCTAATTTCATCCGTCCGGTCAACATTGCTGAACAAGCTGCTGATAACTTCATCGACGCTGTTGACTTTGGTGAAAAGGGTTCATTCATCCGCTTGGAAGACTTGATTGCTCCTTACGACTGGCGTGATCGCTACTTCAGTGACTATGCTAATTACTGGGGCTTCTACGGACCATTCACAATTACTGCCGATGTGGATAATGCAGAATGTGACTTGAACGGTGTTCGTCAGGCTGTTCCTGTAACGGTAGAGTTGAAAGCTAACACAAATACCACAATGGGTAGCGGTGATGATGCTAAGACTTCTCAGTATGGTTTCATCACTTACAAGAACAATGGTACTAAAGTTTCAGCATTCAATATCTACGTTAAAGTTACCGTAGAATATGGTTGGGGTACCATCAAGACTGATTTCATTACAGTTCCTGTAAGCTCTACTATCACTAATAACTAAAAGTAAACAAGTTATTAGAAGATAATAAATAAAAGAGTGGATATAGTCTTACAAAAGATTATATCCACTCTTCTTTTATAGTGCCTCCAATAATAAACCAACTGTCAGAACAAGTCTTGACTATTACACGTTGTTAAACACTTCCCAGTACCCCGATGTTCTACTGCCAATCCGAGTTATCAGTCCCTCCCGTTTAAGCAGCACTATTCTATTTTTTATTGTTCTCTCAGAAAGTTTTAGCACTTCACTCAACTGTCCAATGGTTATATATGGATCTTGTATAATTGCTTCCAATGTACTTTGGGCAATCTTTGGGCAATCTTTGGGCAACATTAGTTTCATCCTGCCCCATATTACTCAGTGATGTTCCGGTATTGTCCTTCATTCTGACTACATTACCGCATCCTTCATGTACGGGTATGAACATGAGGAAGTAACTGCGTTCCTCATCGGTTTCGATAGAAGCACGTGGTGAACCGTTTTTAGCCAGCCCATCTTGGATTGTAGGAATTCCGGTGCAGCGACCTTCTGTCAAGTCCAATTCTTTCAAGAAATCCCGATTACTTTCCACTTTATTACGATGCAGCAGGTCTTCTATGTTTATTGGCAGTGACATATAGTGTTCAATTATTTAATTCCACCAATGAGTATAGTCAGTATGGTGTATTCGTATTGCAATTTTCAATGCGAAGTTTCTCGCAAATATAAGAAATATATTCGTCTCCCTTATATTCATCTAATTTATTTATATTGCAGAATAAACCTTTTATAAATAAATTGGAAATGAATAGAAATGAAATTACCTTACAAGAGATGTTCTCCTCAGTCATCGAGGAACTCCGGGAAGGCGGCAGGTGGGGGACGGCACACATCTACCAGTCAGCGGTGAATGCATTCTCGGCATTCACCAAATGGCAGCCGATGCCCATGCGCAGGCTGAGCCCGACCGTACTGAAGAGATTCGAAAACTACCTCAGGCAGAGGAACTGCAGTTGGAACACCGTATCCACCTACATCAAGACGGTACGCTCGGTGTATCATCGGGCGGTGGACAGAAAGTACATACGGTATGTACCCAGACTGTTCGAGCATGTATATACCGGCACACGGGCGGACAGGAAGAAGGCGCTCGA
>NZ_QTMH01000003.1:0-339748 GCF_003603065.1 Bacteroides sp. AF20-13LB | reverse complement strand
GCTGAGCCCGACCGTACTGAAGAGATTCGAAAACTACCTCAGGCAGAGGAACTGCAGTTGGAACACCGTATCCACCTACATCAAGACGGTACGCTCGGTGTATCATCGGGCGGTGGACAGAAAGTACATACGGTATGTACCCAGACTGTTCGAGCATGTATATACCGGCACACGGGCGGACAGGAAGAAGGCGCTCGAGGCATCCGACATCAGCAGCCTGGTAAGGGAGACGGAAAGGAGCCTGCAAGGAGGGACGCTCCCAAACACACAGCAGAGAACAAGGATTTTCTTCGTACTCATGTTCATGCTCAGGGGCATACCCTTCGTGGACCTGGCGTACCTGCACAAAAGGGACTTGCAGGGGAATGTGCTGTCTTACAGAAGGCGGAAGACGGGACGGGCGCTGACCGTGTCACTCACACCCGAAGCCATGCAGATGGTCAGGATGGTGGCGAACAGGAACCCCGACTCCCCCTATCTGTTTCCCATCCTGCAGAGCGAGGAAGGCACGGAAGCCGCATACCGGGAATACCAGTCGGCACTCAGGGGATTCAACCAGCGGCTGGCAGTACTCAGGCAGTGCCTGGGAATGCAGTCGGCACTCAGTACCTATGCAGCTAGACACACCTGGGCCACAATGGCCTACCATTGCGAGATACACCCCGGAATCATATCGGAAGCCATGGGGCACTCCTCCATCACGGTGACGGAAACCTATCTGAAGCCTTTTAGCAACAGAAAGATTGACGAGGCCAATCAAAGGGTAATTTCTTTTGTAAGAAGCGGAGCGTGTACAGTATAAAAGACGTTACTTCTTTTGATAGGATAGAATAGATTTGTCGCACATTTTCCGGAATCTTCAAAATGAGTTTTGAAGAACGGAATGGTGTTGTCTTTACGGAGCTCTAATCGGTGCTATCAATATACTGTCATTCAAGCCTTTGAACCGAAAAATATACACTTTCATCCTTTAAAAGCCTCATTTCATCCCTTTCCCACTGTCATCTTTCTGGACTTCCAATCCTCTTTCCAATATCCCAACGGACTGATTTTTACTATTCCAAACAAAACCGGTCTATTTTCTCCTTATTCCCTGATTATTAACGAAATTAACAGGATTTCATTACCTGCGAAGTAACGGAATACTTAGTAACAAAACAAGTATGCGAAAGGGGTTCAAAATGAGAGATTATTCACTTTTTATTTTTTTAAATTTATAAATTTAAAGTTTTCAATTATGAACAAAAAGTTTCTAAGTGTGATCCTGTTCAGCGCCTTAATGGTGGGCACTGCAGGAACGTTCACGTCTTGTAAGGACTATGATGACGACATCGAAAGCTTGGACAACCGCGTATCAGCAGTAGAAAAGCTGGTAAGTGACCTTCAAGCTAAGATTGACGCTGGATCGGTCATTACCGGCGTTGACAAAACAGAAGATGGCATTGTCATCAAATTAAGCAATGGCGAATCTTATCCTATCAAGAACGGAACAAACGGCACAAACGCTCCCGTTTGGAGTATTGTAAAAGACGCTAACGGTGACTATTGGTGGGCTAAAGACAATGTACAAACAGAGTTCCCTGCACGCGGTGAAAAAGGTGAACCGGGCAACGGTAGCGCTGGTCAAGACGCTAAAACCATCTATTACTACCCAGGTACTGAAGAAACTGGCAAGTTGCATGGCCAAGCAGAAGCTGGCTACTGGGTGAAAGTAACAGAAGAGAAGGGTAAAGATCCTTTATATGAAGTACAAACTACGAAATGGTTACCGGAAGGGACTCTTTCAGCAGTTTGGAATACAAAAGATGAAACTCTGACCCTTGGTAACATGAAGGATGAGAACGGCAAATTGGTTGAAAAGACTATTTCTCTGACTACTAAGTTGAAAGCATTGGTATTCATTCCTGATTTGTATGAAGACGGAGTAGAAGCTACTAAATACAAATATGCCAACGGTGATTTCATCGAAGCTGAAAAGAACGCAATAGAAAGTAAAGATGACCACAATGTAGCTTATGTAATCAAGAAAGGTACAAGTGCTACCAATTGGATTACTTTGAAAGATGCCACTAAGAAAACTTATTGGATGCCTTCAACCAGCGCAATGTACTATCACTTGAACCCGCTAAATGCCAAGCTGAAAGATATTGAGTGGAAATTCTTGGCAGCTACTCCGGAATATGTAGCTACAAAAGCTACTCCTGCTGTGGTAACCCCTATCTTCCAAAACGCAGGTAAGACCATTGACGGCGAAAAAATGTATGCTACATACAAACTCTCTGTAGAGGATTTGAAGAAGGGCAATTTGAGCACTCCCGGTGAAAACAACTATATTTCTATCGCAGCTCTGGAAGCAACATTGGTTAATGGCGAAAAAGAAGGTGAAGAAAAGTCTACAGTTACTTCTGACTATGCAGCCATCATGCCGATGATTCAAGGTTTTAAAGCCATTGCGTATACCGATGACAGCAAAATCGTAACAAAAAACACTTGTAAACCTGAACTGTATAAGACAGCTAAGGAAGCTATCGAAAACGTATATACTGTTCCTGCACAATACAATGGTGGTTCTATTGAATTGGCAGATTTACTGTGTATCCATCATGTAGAAAACTTTGGAGAGAAAATTACTGCAACCACTCACAAAAGCATGAGTCTTGCTGAAGCTGCCCAGCTATATAATCTGACTCTCAAGTTTGAAGCTGTTCACTATATCAGCGGTGACAATGATACAGAGGAAAATGCTTACTCTCAATTGGAAGAAGACGGTACTTTCACTCCTTGCTATGTAAACGACAAAGAAGAAAGTGTGGTTATTCCTGAAGGAAGCACAGAAAAGATTGGCAGAAGTGCTATCGGTCGTCGTCCGGCAGTATTGGTTAAACTGGTTGATGCAACAAATAATGTAGTATTAGCAGGTTACATCAAGTTGGAAATCACTGAAAAAGCCGCTACTCCTGATGCAATTGTTATTGACAAGAGCACTCCGCAGTTGCCGTACTTGTGTGGTGAACAAACTGTATCCATCACTTGGAAAGACATGTCCGGTAAGATTCTTGAAGAACTGGGTATGACCAAGGAAGAATTCACAAAGGGTTATACATTTGTAAAAGACGAAACTTATGTAGCAGACGGTAAGGGTGGCTTCATTCAAGTAACAGCTGCTAATAAATTTGCAGCAGACAATACTTACGGTGTAGTTACTGAAACTCCTGACGGTAACACTAGTACAAATGCTATCCTGAACTGGACTAGCAATAAGACTCAAAGAGACCAACTCATCAAGGATTACAAAGATCGCGCCTTGACACTTTATGGCAAGTACAAACCTGTAGCAGGTGGAACAACTTACGCTATTTACGTAGGTATCAAGATTTCCATAGCAGAATTGCCGACTACTGCAAGTTATGGTAACAAACGTGATGCGTTCTGGTATCCTGCTGAAACAGCTTTGGCTGACAGAGATACTGTACGTACCAATGTTCCTGCTCCGGATGCAGCAAACAATGTAGCAAATTATGTGAAGAATCTTGATGACTACTTCTATCACTACGTAACAGAAGCTGGAAAAGAAGTTGAAAAATCAGGCATCGAATTCATTGTATCAGAAGCTTCCAAGCCGGTTTATGGTGAAATCTGGAACAACAAAGACAAAGGTATGGAAATCAAGTACAGCTACTTGTTCTCTGCTAAGAACGATGGTCTGACTATAGGTGGAAAGAAGTTGTTTGTAAGTACAGTTGAAGCTGACAAGAGCAAGAGCAGCACTAAGTTATACTGGGGTGAAAAGAGAGCAACCGCTTCTCTCATCGCAACTCTTGATAAGACAGCCAAGACAATTACTTATGCAAACAACGATGAAGCAAAAGTATTCTTGAACCTTTTCGGTCATAACGAAAACAAGCCTAACCAACAGTTTGCCATCATCGAGGTATCCGCTGTTTATGGTGACTGCGAAATTGAACTGGCTCCCGCTTACAACTTCAACGCTCGCTTCTTGCGTCCGCTGGATATTGAAAGCAACGACAAAGCCAAGTTCTTGGATGCAGAGGCTAACGGTTCTTCCGTATTACTTGGTAACTTGTTCAAGGCCAACGACTGGCGCGACAAACCGGTTATCGTATACAATGATAAAGACAAAGTATATGAAGCTGCTAAAGAAAACAACGTTAACTTGTACGAATACTACGGTATCAGCGCAATAACTTTGGATATTGACAATGCAACTTGTGACGTTAATGTTATCGGTGAACAGAAGCCTATCAACAAGGACGTTATCAAGCTGACAATCCTTGATAAAGTAGGTGGTACTGCAATTTCTAACCCGATTGACATCAAAACTACCAACATCAGCAAGTTGAACTCTGTAGTATTGAACTACAAGAACAATATGGGTAACACTAAAGACTTCACCATCATGGTTCCTGTAAAGGTCACATACACATGGGGTACAGTAAGTGCTAAAGTTGCCATTGCTGTTGATGGTACTATTGCCAACAGATAATTTTGTAAAGAACTCATCGCATCCTAAAATGCGGTAATATAATAAAGGTGCGTCATAATAAGGTGACGCACCTTTTTATTTAACAATGCACGATTAATAAATATATCAACAATGAACAATAAACAAATCCTTTTTATGCTTCTTCTCTCAGCAAGCTTTCTACTCGGAGCATGTTCAACAAAAGGACACGAAGAGAAGATGAAGACACAGAAAGAGGCAGAAGATGAGTTTGTAGCCACTTTGACTGCTGCAGACTCAAGCGCTGTTCTTACATTATGTACACAGTGTATGGATCTTCTAAAAGCTAAAGAGACTGACAAGGCTCTTGATATGCTTTACTCCATTGATGACGCTGGTATAGCCAAACCCTTAACGATACAACAACGGGAAGCACTGACCAAACGTTTCCAGCGTTTCCCGGTAATTCGTTATCGATTGGATTACCTCAGCTTCTCTACACAAGGAAATAATGACGTGAAGTACAAAATAGAATTTACGCCACGTTCAGATTCTGACACTCCAGGTAGTAGTATGGGGTTCATGTTCAACCCCATAAAAGCAAATGGGGAATGGGTACTCGCCATCAAAGACGGTAGACAGCCTAGTCGCGAAGCTGCTACCCCACTCCATGATGATGCACCTGCCCCAGTAGATGTAATTGTAGAAAAGTAATCAAAAACACAAGAAAGGCCCTCCTTTTTGTAGGAGAGCCTTTCTTTATATTCCACAAATCGTTTTACTACATTTAGAAGAGATACGCCGCAGACACCTGCCAAGTCTTATTCTTGGCACCGATGGCATCACCCGCATTCTTCCACGTAAATGAGTCGCCCATCGGGAGCTGATAGGTCACGCCAACCTGGAGATGCTTCAGCAGCTTCACACCGGCACCCAGATTAAGTGCCACTTGAGCCTTCTTGCGGTCTACGTAATCCTTCTTCTTGAAGTCGAAGAAGAAATCGGGACCGGCTGCCACATAAATACCCAACAAACTACCCAAGCCAATGGTATATTTCAGATTTACGGGTACTTCCAGTCCTGTTTGCTTCACCTCGTCCTTGCCGCGCTGAGAGAACAGCAAAGCACCATCAACACCCAAGCCTACAATGGGAATGGTGAACTCAGCCATCGGACCAATAAAGAAACCGGTAGAATTATCCTTGTTTCCCTTATATCCGCCATCCCAATCTATTTTCGTCATATTCACACCACCCTTAACACCCCACTTCAATAGTTGGGCCTGGGCAGGCATAGCCATAAACATACAGCATACAGCTATCACGAAAGCACTAAAAATCTTTTTCATAATCAATTGTGTTTAATATTACGGGACAAATATATGCAAATTCTTCCTAAAGAAACAACGTATGTTAGCATTTGTTCATTTACGAGAACAATGAATCACAAAACGCATTACCTTTGCAACCTGAATCAAAGAAAGATACCACACAGATAAAATAAAAAGCTATGATAAAAATCAGAAAGACGCAACCCACAGACATTGCAATCCTTATGGACATCTTTGAACAAGCGAAGCACATCATGCGGAAAGACGGAAATATGCTGCAGTGGAGAGGCAACTACCCTTCCAGGGAAATCGTCATAGCAGACATCGAACAAGGAAACAGCTATGTGTGCACCGACGATACCGAAGAAATTATCGGAACCTTCGCCTTTATCCGTGGAAACGACCCCACATATACGCATATCTATGAAGGAAAATGGGTGGAAGATACGCTTCCTTACGGCGTCATTCACCGGCTGGCAAGTACAGAACACAGCAAAGGAGTGGCCAATGCCTGCCTGCAATGGTGCTACGAACAAATACCCAACCTACGTGCAGATACCCACCGGGACAATCATATCCTGCAATACATACTGAAGAAGCACGGATTCAAATATTGCGGCATCATCCTTCTGGCCAATGGAGACGAACGGCTGGCATTCCAAAAAGTAGAAGGATAGACAAGGAAACCACGAATCTTTCATTTAAAGGAGTTATCAGCCGACAAGTCGGCTTAGGAGTTAAAGCCAATACTCGTGCGTATGTATTCACAGAAGTATCGGCTTTAACTTCTTCAACTCCTGACGGAGCGGAGCGAAGTGATAACTCCTCCAATTCCTTTAAATGAAAGAACCGGGCAAGAAAACTCAAATAATCATAACCCTTCAAACATTATCTGCCATATAATTGTATATATAGCAGGCTTCCACAATGTTGTGGAAAACAAAAACAAGATAACATATGAAGGATTATAAACGTATGACAGTCGGCGAAATCGTAGCCGACAACTTCAACAATGCCGGGATATTTGATAAATATGGCATTGATTTCTGCTGCCATGGTTCCGCACTGCTTCCCGAAGCCAGTAAAACTGCCGGAGCCGATATGGAGAAGGTGATAGAAGAAATAGAGCATCTGGCTCCGACAACCTCCGAAAATATTGATTTCAAGAGTTGGCCTCTGGACTTATTGGTGGACTATATTCTCAAAATCCACCACCGTAATATCCGTACACAAGGTCCCGAGATTGAAGAACTGCTGGATAAAATATGTCGCGTACACGGTGAAAAACATCCGTCACTCTACAATGTGCAGGCTCTCTTTCATGATTCCCTCTCCGACCTCAATGCCCATCTCGACAAAGAGGAACTGGTACTGTTTCCCTACATCTATGAGATGGTAAAGGCTAAGCTGGAAAATACTCCCCTGCCCGAATTCCACTGTGGAAGCATCGAAGCTCCCATATCCGTCATGATGGCAGAACATGACATTGAAGGAGAACGCTATCGCCACATAGAGCATCTGACCAACGGCTATACAGCTCCAGAAGATGCCTGCAACAGTTACCGCCTCGTACTCCAACAGCTTAAAGCATTTGAAGAGGCCTTGCACCAGCACATCCATCTGGAAAATAATATCGTTTTCCCACGCTCCATCAAAATGGAAGCAAAATTAAGAGAACAGCCATGACACAAATCAGAATCAAACGGGTATATGAAGAACCCAATGCAACAGACGGCTACCGTGTATTGGTGGACCGGCTGTGGCCTCGCGGCATAAAAAAGGAACATCTGAAATACGATGTCTGGGAAAAGGATATTACCCCTTCACCTGAATTAAGAAAATGGTTTCACGAAGACCAAGCGGAACACTGGGAGGGGTTTGCAGCCATGTATCGCAAGGAACTGGAAAATTCGGAAGCCGCCCTTAGGTTCATTGACACCATAAAACACCACCATACCATAACCTTACTATATGCTTCCAAAGCACCGATATACAACCATGCACGCATCCTGCAACGGTTTCTGCAGGAGCACTTAGACTAATTACTCACAATCTTTACAGTAAAAGCAAAGATGAACTGTAACTCTGGAAAGGCTGTTCAACGAATTGGTGCTACAAGGACACAAACTTCTTTTTCAAGTCGTCCACTCCCATTCCCGTAAAATAATCCTCTATAAAGTCCCAGCGCTGTTCATCCGTCAGCTTATCTGTTCCGAAGAAGAAAGAGAACAAGTCAATCTGCTCCTGGAATATCTGCCCGTTGGTATCCAGAATCAGATTGCGGTAATCATCGCCAAGCGCAAGTTCCTGCAGAGTTTCGGGGTCATTGAAACGGACAAATACGCAAGGCGTACCGCCACCCTCCACACTGAACGAAAGGCAGTCAAGCATAGAAAGCAGATTAAGCAGCATATTCAAGTCCGAGAAAGGAGTGCAATAAAACACCAGGCGGTCTCCCTTACTGCCCACTATGCGTTGGCTAAACAGTTTTTGATAGCGCGACAAAAGCAAATCAAAGCCTTTGGTCACCGTAAAAGAGAGTTCATTGGAATCCTTCTTTTTCACACTGCTGATATAGCTTACACTGCGGCCTTCCTCCGTGCGACTCTCCAGCAGGGAACCGATAAAGCGTTTGGCAGAGCGCACGTCCATGCCATGCTCGGCAAAGACAGCCCGCAATTCTTCTTCATCAAAACGTCCTTTCGACTTTATCAATGACGTTTTCAGCATCGTTGTCAGGCTCTTGAACAAGGCATCCATCCGCTCACGGATGACAGTGGCATCTTCCTTCAACAACACCTCATGCTTGCCTACAGACACGGCACGGGCTCCCTCCCACAACGTTCCATTATTCAGTTTCTGTTTGAATTCCTTGTAGCCAAGCTCAGGGAAACGCTCTTCCCAAAGCGCTTCCAGACGTGCGACGTAAACCCCGTCCTCCCCTTCTACCTTTGTCAGATAGCTATGGAATTCACGGGCAAAGACATCACCCGTCTTGTCCTGGACATATCCTTCGGTCAACAGATTCTTGGGGCTGATTTCAAGCAGATGCCTTCCATAACGCTGCATCAAATCGTCTTCCAGCCAAAGCAAGGCGGTCTTGATGAGCTGTCCCAACTCCGCTTCATACTCCAGCTTGTTCTTTGTACGCGGCAGTTTCACCACAAACTCGAAATCGGACAAAGATACCATGATTTCCGGTTTTTCCCCTTTCATGCGGTACACTTCCATGAGTTTTCTCAGAATAAGCACCAGCTGTTCCTGGGCAATGTTCCCTGTCTGATGCAGACGCTTCATATAATAGAAATCCCGTTCATGGTAGTCGGTAGCGGCAATACCCTGTATCTCCGTATCACGCGCGGCACGCCCTATCTCCTGAATATAGTCGACAAACGTACTGGATGGCGCCACATGGTATACACGGTCTATATCACTGATGTCCACTCCCATACCAAAGGCTTTCGTAGCCACAATCAGTTTCTTGGTTCCTTCCTTGAACTCTTGTACAATGGCAGCTTTCTGTTCCTTGTCCTTCTTGCCATAATAGGAGGCAACCAGACGCCAGTCCGCCGGCTTCACCCACGTCTTCAAGCGCATGTCGATGCCACCCGCAAAAGGATAATAGAGCAATGTCTTGTGCCCGTCCAGGAAGTCCTCCACCCGCGCAGCCACCACGCGCTGCTTTGCCTTGTCGTATGTCTCCCCGTCCTCCATCTCCATCTGACGGATGTCAAAGCCAATATTCCGGCGCTTCACTGTACCTACATAAAGCACGCAAGGCTCCATCTGCAAGGAACGAATAGTCTCGAATATCATGTCATTACCTCCTTTCGGGTTCCAGACAGCCGTAGCAGTCAATGCAAACAACGGGAAATTATAGCCGAGAGTCTGTTTCAAAGCAGTCAGGTAGCGCCCCAAGAACCAATAGTCCACGCGGAACTCCTTGCCCCACGTAGTGACCGTATGCGCCTCATCGACCACCACCAGACCGATGCGGCGCTCGCCTACAAAATGCTTAATGTCGTAAGAGAGAAGCAATTCCGGCGAGAGATAGAACAAATCAATCTCCCCCTCACGCACCTGCCGGTAAACCTCCATCTTCTGTTCCGGCGATAAATCGGACGAGGCGTATGCCACACGCATATACCCCAGCTCTTGCAGACTTTCCACCTGGTCTACAATCAACGCCTTCAAAGGGGAAACCACAATGGTAAGCAGATTATACTCCTTCCCCAGATAGATGGCAGGAAGCTGGAACAACAAAGATTTTCCGGAGCCGGTAGGGGCAGTCAGCAAGATATTGTCTACCTGCGTTTCACCTTTCCAAGCCTTTTCAGCCTCCAGTATAACGTTCTCTATCAGCTGTCCCTGCGAAATGCAGAGTTTCTCTTTTCCCTTGGACAAGTCATCGTAAATCTCAAGATTACGAAACTGTTCGTAGCCGTAAGTCTCCTTTAAAATCGTGTTTATGGTTTCGCGGCAGTTTTCAGGCAGATGCCTTTCCTTCAAATCCGGTAACCGGCGTGTTGTTGCTTCTTGTACATTCATTATTATTGTAGTGTGGGGATATTAAAAAGAAAAGAAGTAATTCTTCAACCATAGTTATCGGTTTTGGAATTACTTCTCCCTATGTTTCAAAATATTACCAGACATACCGGTAAGTTTTTTCTTTTAAAGCGTATCAATATTCCTCCTCGTTAAAGAAAAAGTCCTCTTTGCTGGGATAATCGGGCCAAATATCTTCTATGCTTTCATAAATCTCGCCTTCATCTTCCATTTCCTGCAGATTCTCAATCACTTCAAGCGGAGCACCCGAACGCATGGCATAATCTATCAATTCATCCTTAGTTGCCGGCCAAGGAGCATCTTCCAATTTAGATGCTAATTCCAATGTCCAATACATAGTCTCTAGTATTAAAATTGTGAATATTAAGTCCTATTTCTATTTTTCGGCAAAAGTATAACAATTTATTTCACTTGCAACTATTATTCCAAAATATTTCACCTTTTTTGTCGTCTTGATTCATTTTACGGGAAAGAACGAACAAATAATCAGACAAGCGGTTCACGTAAGCCAGTAATTCCGAAGCGATTTCCACTTGTTCGGCCAGAGCAAGAATCCGACGCTCTGCACGACGGCAAACCGTACGGCAAACGTGGCAGACTGCCGCACCGCGACTTCCGCCGGGAAGAATAAAGGCTGAAAGAGGAGGCAAAAGAGTATCCAAACGGTCTATCTCCCGCTCCACCATTTCCACCTGCTCCGAGCTGATGATACTGGCTTCTTTCAGCTCCATTTTCTCCCGGTCTGTGGCCAGATGAGAGCCTACGGCAAAAAGTCTGTCTTGCACTTGCTGCAGAAAATCTTTATCCTTTCCGTCAAGCAGGTACGTGATGAGAAGACCCAGATTGGAATTTAGCTCATCCACCGTACCGTATGCCTCAAGGCGGATATGCGTTTTAGGTACACGGGTTCCACCTACAAGAGAGGTGGTTCCTTTATCTCCGGTTTTGGTGTATATCTTCATAAGGAATTAATGTTTAGGGGTTAGAGATTAATGTTTAGCAGCCAGTAAGTGGAGCTAAGCACTAATCACTAACCGCTAATCACTATTGAAACGCCTAAAGATAATCAAAAGTTGACAATATAGTCTTGTTTTATCTTTGTTTTATCGAAGAATATGATACCAAGGTCATAAAGGTCGAACGTAATACCCGCCCGCCCGTCCTGCTTCATACGTTTCCAGAGGGCAGACATCTGCGGAGTGTAACGGATACCCTCAATCACAAAAACAGACTTTCCCCTGGTACGGGTGGAACAGATGCGGAAGACCTCCTCTACAAAATCGGGATGACGATAATCGTGCAAATAAAGGAAATCAACGGGAACGCCACTCTCCAGAAAGAGCTCGGAAAGGTCGGAAGCCGAAGTATAATCTGCCCCCTCCTTCCCCGCTTTCAGATAGAGGGCAGAAGCGGCAAGCGTACCGGCATCTACAATAGTCTCCGGCTGGGTATAGTTTACCAGACGGAACAGAAGGCGTTTTACTTTCTTCGATTCGTACTTCCAACGTTTATCTTTCTCCAGCTCCAGTTGCTTCTGGGCCTTGGCCAGCTCTTCATATTTATAATAAGCCGTACTTTCGTAAATTACATGCGTAATCAGGTTAAAGGCAAAAGGAGAATGTACACCGTAGCCGCAACGGTGCCGGAAACGGTACAGCCAGATAAAAGGCCGTTTTAGAGTAAGCAAAATACGATTCATTATTTTAATGCGCTAATGTACCTTCGAAAGTCACCCCTTCACCCGAAGAATAATTCTCCGTAACAGTCAGGAGTACCTTGTTATCCTCAAAGCAGAGCGTAAGCCCAAGAGCGCTTATCCAGTTGACATAATGTACTTTCAGTTGCAAAGCATCAGGTGACGCCCACGCATAACTGCCTGCCACCTGGAAAGGGCCTTCTATACCCTTAAAACGCCCCTTTGCAGCAACCGAATACGGAGGATAGCCATCAATTGCCGCTTTCGACCATTGCTTATAGCCAAACGGAAGACTGTATGTCTTTCCGTCTTTCTCCACCACAGTCATCACTACTTCTTGCTGCTTGAATTGCAGCTCGATAGATTGCCATCCGTATTTGTTCTCTCCGAGCAGGATGCGCTTGCCTGCGTATTTCTGTGAAAGGGAGGAAGCAGCCTTTCCTTGCACTAACGGCAGTTGATAAGAACGCTGTTTCTTCTGCAGGCGCTTGTAGTCCTTACCGGGCGCTAATACCTGGTCACCGACCTCCGGCAACAAGCGGTTCCAGACCAGACGACGCTGCCGACGACCGTCTATCAATGTACATTCGGTAATAACCACTACCATATCCTTATCCGGAACAATCAGAATGTATTGTCCCAAAGCCCCGTCAGCACGTACAGCACCCGGATATTCGCAAAGCCACATCTGATAGCCATAATCTCCTATCTGTCTGGTCATCATCTGCTCCACCCAGGAAGCCGGAAGCAACTGCCTGCCTTCCCAAACACCCCGGTTCAGCAGCAGCAATCCGAATTTTGCCAATGACTCGCTCTGGATATGCAGTCCCCAGCCACCGGTATTGATGCCTTCGGGGCTTATCTCCCACGCAACGTCCGTGATATGCATCGGGATGAAAAGCTTCTGCTTCAGATAATCCAGCAAGGTCATGCCCGTCACCTTCTGCACAATGGCAGAAAGCATATAGGTACTAATCGAATCATATTCAAACTTCTTGCCCGGAGTTTTCACCGGTTTGGCAAGGAAGGTACGTATCCAGTCGGAAGTGAGGTTGCGCATATTCCAGTCGGGAGTGATACCCGACGTCATGGTAAGCAGGTCACGGACAGTCATGTCTGCCAGATTAGCGGAAACCGAATCCGGAAGAAATTCCGGGAAGAAAGCGGCGACGCGGTCTGTCAAACGCAAGCGGTTGTCTGCAATGGCAAGCCCTACGGCAGCCCCGACAAAGGTTTTGGAGCAGGAATACATGGTATGGCGATATTCCGGCGCGAACGGAGCCGGATAGATTTCTCCGATGACCTTGCCGTGACGCAGCACCACCACGCTGTGGATGTCTGTTTTCGGCAATGCCATCAGTGAATCAAACAAGGCAGTGACAGCCTTGGAAGGGACTCCTTCTGCCTCGGGTGTGGAACGTGGCAACTCATTGATTTGTGCATGAACTGCCAACGCTCCCAGCAAGCCGAGAAACAAGAAGAAAAAACGTACTCTATTTTTCATAATTATCTAAGATATTTGTTCTACATGCGCTGCAAATGTACAGCATTCGGGCGCGAAAGGCAAATTACTTGATAATTTTGTCGGGGAACTATTTTTAGACAGAAGAACAAAAGGACATATTTTACTTTATGACTTTTGTTCTTCTGTTCTTTTGTTCTTCTGTCTAAAACATCTTCTGTTCTTCTGTCCGAATCATCAGAAGAAACACACCGTCGCTTCTTCTCCCTTGTTCAAGTCCAACGAGAATGCCGGTTTCTTGTAAGTATATGTATGTCCTCCTACCGTCACTTCGGCACGGACAGCACTTGCGGGCATCTTTACTGTAAATTTACCCGGAACAAGAGCGGTAACAACAGCCCTCGTTGCCCGTCCATCCTTCCAGTCCAGGTCTATGGAAGCACCGCCGCGTACGCGCATTCCACGGAAGTTGCCGGTAGTCCAGCTATCCGGCAGGGCAGGAAGCAGATGGATAAAGCCTTCATGACTTTGCAGCAGCATTTCGCCGACTCCCGCCGCACCACCGTAGTTGCCATCAATCTGGAAAGGAGGATGCGAACAGAACAAATTAGGGAAAGTGCCGCTACCATGACCTCCCGTCGCAGCATCGACAGCAGGATGCAGCAAACTCTTGAAGAGTTTCCAAGCACGGTTTCCGTCACCCAAACGAGCCCAGAAGTTTATCTTCCAAGCACGGCTCCAACCAGTACCCTCGTCTCCACGACGGTTCAAGGTCATCCGGCAGGCTTCGGCAAGCTCGGGGGTAAACTCCGGCGAAATCAGGTTTCCCGGATGCAGGCCGTAGAGATGGGAAACGTGGCGGTGGTGTACATCCACTTCCTTATAATCTTCCAGCCATTCCTGCAAGTATCCTTCCTTACTGATTTGCATGGGCGGGAATCTCTTCAGGTCCACCTCAAGCTTCGCCACATAATCCGCATCACAATCCAGCAGGCGAGCGGCGGCGATGACATTAGTATAAAGCTCAGTGAGCAGTTGCACATCCATAGTGGGACCCATACAAATGCTGACGGGAGTCACGCTGTCACCCGGCACATAGAAACTGTTTTCCGGAGAAGAAGTGGGGGCAGTTACCAGCCAGCCATGCGAAGGCTCCTGCACCGTAGTGGAACTAAAGAACCGGGCGGCACCTTTCAAGACGGGATAGATACGACGCAGATAATCCTTGTCCTGCGTATACAGATAGTGTTCCCACAAATGGGCACACAACCAGGCACCACCGGTATTGGTGGCTCCCCAGGAGGGATGTTCACCGGGAGCGGTATAATTCCATACGTTGGTCATCATGTGGAGCACCCAGCCATCTGCCTCATCGCCATAGAAAGTACGCGCACTTGCCTCTCCCGAAGGGATAAGGCGCTCCATCAGCGTCGTCAGCGGCTGATAGAGTTCGGAGAGGCCGGCTTGTTCCAAAGGCCAGTGGTTCATCTGGATATTGATGTTCGTATGATAGTCCCCGTTCCAGGGAGTCGATACTCCATTTGCCCAGAGTCCTTGCAGATTGGGCGGCAGGCTGCCGGGGCGGGTACTGCTGATGAGCAGATAGCGTCCGTAGTTATAGTACAGAGCAGCCAATGCCGGCGACTCCTGCTGTGTGAAGCGGAGGATGCGCTCGTTCGTCGGGAGCGTATCATCCAGCGTGGCAGGAAGCGTCAAGGAAACACGGTCGTAGAGGGAACGGTGAGCGGTGACATGGTTGGATAATGAAGAATGGAGAATGGCACATGGAGAATTAGCGGGGGCGGTGAAAGGACGGAGCAAGCTGTCGCAGACTTCCGCATAGCGTTCGCCCGGGAAGTCGGTACCGGCAGCGGCATAGGAGGTAGCGGCAGAAAGTATCAACCAGGCTTCCTGCCCGTTCTTCAAGCGGATACCGTTTTCCAGGCTGACAGACGATTCACCACCGTTCTGCACGAGTTGCATGGCCACACGGTATTTCATACCGTCCAAACCGGGTTTACCGCTTTCCAACATGCCGTCCATCAAAAGGGTGTTCCCTTGGACAGTCACCGAGCTATGTTCCGCACGACTCAAACGGGCAGAGAAATTCAGAGCCCCTTCACGTCCGGCAACCAGATGAATCAGCATGACATCACGGTCATGGGAAACAAAATACTCACGGTGATAATCGACATCTTCCAGCCTGAAAGCCGTATATGCCACCGCATCGCGCAAGTTGAGCCAACGGCGATAGTTGTTTAATGGAGAGTTGAGAATGGATAATGAAGAATTGTAGGTAAAATCTATATCCAAATCGCCCAATACCTGATAGGTTCCATATCTCCCGTCAGTCTCCTGCTTCTTCGGAACAAAACTGCTGTACATCAGCTCCTGTGCCTCTCGGTTCTTTCCCTCAAACAACAGTTGCCGGATGGCAGGCAGACTCTTCGAAGCATCCGGATTGCTATAATCCGCCTCCATTCCGCTCCATAATGATATTTCATTCAGCACAATGTGCTCACGGAGAATGCCTCCGTCGGGCATCATGCCCAAGCGTCCGTTGCCCAAAGGAAGAGTCTCCTCCCAAATAGCGGCAGGTGACGTATAATACAACTGATGATTACAACTGTCGGCAGGCGCATCGGCTGCACGAAGCAGCAACGAGGCTGCAAGCAGAAATAGAGTGGCAAGTGTCTTCATATTGTTTTTTGATTCTGATTTCAGGCTGCAAACTTACTGCATACACTTTGCAGCATTGCTGCATACCTTTTGCAGTGACGCTGCAAAGCAATTGCAGTAGCGCTGCAAAAGGTATGCAGTACCACTGCAAAACAGTTGCACTGATTTTGCAGTGGTTACGCACTGATTATAAGATTATTGCATTTCGAACGAAACTACACCACGGACGTCGGCAGACGAAGCGCAAACGTATGCCTTGAACTTACCCGGTTCGTACTTCCAAGCTGCGGAAGCCTCATCGTAGAACTTCAAATCATCCGGAGTAAGGGTGAAAGTCACGCTCTTCTCCTCGCCCGGCGCCAAAGCGACTTTTGCAAAATGTTTCAGTTCCTTTACAGGACGAAGCACACTGCATTTATCATCGCCTACATAAAGCTGTACAATCTCTTTTCCGGCAATGCTACCCGTATTCTTCACGGCAACTGTCACCGTCAGCATACCGTCGGCAGCCATGGCCTTGGCAGAAGCCATCGGTTTGCCATATGTAAAGGTAGTATAGCTCAAGCCATGACCGAAGGGGAAGAGTGCCGGAATCTTCTTGGTGTCGTGCCAACGATAGCCCACCAGAATATCCTCCTTATACTCCTGCTTGATGCTGTCGCCCGGATAACTGAGTTCATCAAAAGCATGTGCACCGCAATCCGTCAACTTGGCAGGGAAAGAGAAGGGCAACTTTCCGCTTGGATTCACCGCACCACTCAGGATGTCAGCCAGAGACTTGCCACCCATGGAGCCTAAATACCAGCCTTGCACAATGGCAGGAACCCGGGATACCCACGGCATTTCCACCGCATTACCACTGAGAAGCACCAGAACCAGGTTCTTGTTTACCCCCAGCAAAGCTTCAATCAGTTCATCCTGCCCGAAAGGCAAGCCGTATTCCAGACGGTCGCCACCTTCACAATCCTGAAAGTGGTTCTTGTTCAATCCACCTACCAGTACCACTAAGTCTGCCTTTTTCGCCATTTCCACGGCTTCTGCACGGAGTGAGTCTACCACATTCTGCGGAATTTCATCTGCACGGCCGTACATCGGACGACCGGCGGCATAGCCTTTCGCATAGGCTACCTTATCGCCATAAGCGGCACGCAAGCCATCCAGCGGAGATACCATATCCTTCACTTTCAGTTCGGAAGAGCCTCCTCCCTGATTCAGCAAGCGTACGGCATTATCGCCCACCACCAGGATATTCTGATACTTGGCTGCATCAATCGGCAGCAACGGGGCACCTTTCTTTACCACCGGAGCATTCTTCAACAGCACAATGCCCTCATTGCCTATCTCGCGGGCAGCGGCATAATGCTCTTCCGTAGCTACCGAACCATAGGGTTTCTGACGGTTCATCGCCGTACGGAATATCAAGCGAAGAATGCGGGAAGCCTTGTCGTCTATTGTAGACATCGGCACTTTGCCATCCTTCAACATCTGGAGGTAAGGGCTGGCAAGGTAATAATCGTTATAGGTAAATACACTCTCGGACGTCAGACCGTTGGTGTAAGAACCCATTTCAATATCCAGACCGTTGACGGCAGCTTCATAGGTGTCGTGGGCACCGCCCCAGTCGGTAATGACACAGCCGTCGAACTTCCAGTCATCTTTCAGAATCTTGTTCAGTGTGAAATCGTTATGGCAGGCGTGCTGGCCGCGAATCTTATTGTAAGCGCCCATAATGCTCCAGGCACCTCCCTCTTCTACTGCAGCCTTGAATGCCGGCAGATAGATTTCATACAGAGCACGGTCGCTAAGATTCACATCAATATGTCCGCGCCACAGTTCCTGGTTGTTCAGCGCATAGTGCTTGACACAAGCTGCCACTCCGTTCTTCTGCAACTCCTGGATGTAAGGTACGCACATCACACTGGCCAGATAAGGGTCCTCGCCCATATATTCAAAATTACGACCGTTCATCGGAGTACGGTAGATGTTGACGCCGGGGCCCAGCAACACATCCTTTTCACGATAGCGCGCTTCCTCACCGATGGCCTTGCCATACTTTGCAGACATGTCCGGATTCCAGGTAGCGGCCAGACAAGTCAAAGCCGGGAAAGCGGTAATGCTGTCATTGGTCCAGTTGGCATATCCCCAGTCATTCCAGTTGATTTCGGCACGGACACCGTGAGGGCCGTCGCTCATCCAAAGCTCGGGAATGCCGAGCCGCGGAACACCCGCACTGCTGAATTTACTCTGCGCATGGCAAAGGGCTACCTTCTCTTCCAGTGTCATCCGGCTGAGAGCATCCTTTACACGTGCTTCAATAGGTTGTGCATCGTCCATATAGACCGGTGTCTGTGCAGACACGGTACTGATGGAGCATGCAAGAAATAAGGTTGCTAAAAATTTATTCTTCATGTCTTAATTGGTTAATATGCTAATGTGCCAATTAGCACATCAAATTATCATTTAACTTTAATCGCCGTCGTCGCCTTCTCCAGTCCATCAGCCGTAGCCGTCACCTTGACACCACCCGGTTCACCGTTGTTCTGCAGTACCACCAGGCACTTTCCGTAGAAAGCCTTGCGGTGGTTGTCCTTGAACTTCTCCATAGAGATGGGGCTTCCGTTATCCACTCCAGCAATGAAGCCGGCACCTTCTACGGCAAAGGTCACATCGTTTTCGGCATTCGGACACAAATTTCCATCTTTGTCCAGAATCTCAACCGTAATGAAACTCAAGTCTTTGCCATCTGCCTGAATGGTACTGCGGTCGGGGCTGAGACGAATCTGCGCAGGTTCGCCCGCTGTCCGGATTTCCTGCTCGGCCACAGTCTTTCCTTCCTTGCGGGAAACAGCCTTTACCGTACCCGGCTCATACTTCACGCGCCACATGACGTGGAAATCGTCTTTTCCCTTGCTGCGCACACCCTGCGATTTTCCATTCACGAAAAGCTCCACTTCGTCGGCATTGTTATAATATGCCCACAAATCGATGTCTTGTCCCTCCGTCCAATTCCAATGCGGGAAAAGATGCAACACCGCCTTATCCGGACGCCACTCGGACTGATACATGTAGTAGACATCCTTCGGGAAACCGGCCAAGTCGATAATGCCAAAGTAAGAGCTGCGTGCCGGCCAACCGTAAGGAGTAGGCTCACCGATATAATCGAAGCCCGTCCAGACGTATTGTCCACTGATAAAGTCGTTGTTCTTCACATGACGCATAGTACCTTCGTGACGGTTGCCCCAAGGAACATGACAGTTGTCGTAGGAGGAGCAAGAGAACGAGGCATCATAGAAAGGCTTATTCCAACGTGCGGGCCAGACAAACATCGAATCACTCGGCATTCGGTAGTAACCGCGTGTCATCAGGCCGGAAACACTTTCCGTCACGATGAACGGCTTGCCGGGGAAGTTCTGAGGAACACCTGCAAACCAATTGTCATGGTAATTAAAACCGATTATATCGAGCGCACCGGAACGGAACAAATGATTGTTCGGGTTCGGCTCGTTGCAGCCTGCCGTCACGGGGCGCGTGGCATCGAGCTTTCTCACCATATCCGCCAGTTTCTTTGTCAGCAGTGAGTTGACGGACATTTCTCCGTCCTTTGCCAGCATATCCGCACTGTGACCGAAGTTCAAGACCAGATTGGCCTCTTCCAGACTCAAGGTGTCGGCTTTGGCATCCGTCCACTGCTCCAGCACTTCGTTGCCGATGCTCCACATGAAGATGGAAGGATGATTGCGGTCACGCACGATAAGGTCAGTCAAATCGCGTTCGTGCCATTCGTTGAAATAGCGTGAATAATCGTGGCGGGTCTTTTTCTTGCGCCACATATCAAAGGTCTCGTCCATCACGATGAAGCCCATACGGTCGCAAAGGTCGAGCAACTCCGGTGCGGGAGGATTATGGGAGCAGCGGATGCCGTTGCAACCCATTTCTTTCAGAATCTCCAACTGGCGCTCGATGGCGCGCGTATTCACCGCAGCTCCCAGGCAACCCAAGTCATGATGCATGCAGACACCATTTATCTTCACTTGTTCACCATTCAGGATAAATCCTTTTTGTGCATCGAAGCGGAAAGTACGGATGCCGGTAGGAGTATAGTAACGGTCGAGTACCTCGCCGGTCTGCTTATCCTTGAGGATGCTTTCTACCCTATACATATAGGGCGTATCAATACTCCAAAGACGGGGATTCTTCAAGTGTATCTCCTGCTCCACTTCTGCCGGAGTAAGAGGCATCAACTGCGCTTCCGACACAGCCTCACCCACCGCATTGCCGTCAGCATCCACTAACCGGGATTGCAGGACGACATCGGCCATCTGTGCTTCTGCATCGTACTGTAGTTTGGTGCGTATCTTCAACTGGGCACTGTTCTTCGACACATCTTCTGCCGTAACATAGGTACCCCATTGCGCTATATGAGCTGGATTCAGCTTTGTCAGCCATACATTACGGTAGATGCCGCAACCGGAATACCAGCGCGAATTGGGCTGTTCGGCATTGTCCACACGAACCGCCAACACATTCTCCACTCCCCACTTGATATAGGGAGTCAGGTCATAACTGAACGAGATGTACCCGTAGGGACGTGTCCCCAATTCATGGCCATTGATATAAACGGTGGAGTTCATATAGGCACCATCGAAATCTATGCGATAGCGTTTGCCCTCATCGGCCTTATCGGCAGTAAAAGTCTTGCGATACCAGCCTATACCACCAGGCAGTGCACCTCCACCCGTTCCCGAAGGATTGTCTTTACTGAATTCTCCTTCAATGGCCCAATCGTGGGGTAAGTTCAGTTTCCGCCAGTCTGCGTCATTATAATCCGGACGGGCTGCCGCCGTATCGTCTCCCAAGCGAAAGGCCCAGTCGGCAGTAAAATCCAAGCTACGGTCATCGCCAGCTACCTCTTTAGGAGCATTGCAACCGGCCAGCAGGGACAGCCCGATGGCCAAAGACAATATGATTTTATTCATAGTAATAAATATCTAAAAGATTATCGAGTGCCTATTCCTCTCTCACAGCTATTCAGAAGTAGGGAAGTTCCTGGCACCGGGGAAGGCATCGTTCGGCACCGAGGAACGACGAGAACGGTACCGGGAAGATTTCTCTCCCTGGCACCGTCGTCTATCATTCTGATTATAATTTTACGGTTTGTGCTTTTCCGTCATACTTCACCGTTATGCCTTTCGCCTTCAAATCGAACGGTTGCGGCTGGTCTTTGCTTACCTTCACCACATTGAAAGTACGTTCCTTCAGCATACCGGGGAAGTCACCCGTACGGTCGCCGATAACCAGTGTACCCTCAGCATCGTTATAGGCAAACGGTATAGTGGCATATTGTCCCTTCTCGTAGTTATAGTTCACACCTTCATCCTCATAGAGCGTAAACGCGCCGTCCTTACCCGTATAAACATAGAGAGTGATTTCCGAAGCCGGTTTTTCATCACTGTATTGCATATCCGGACCATAAGGTACAATGGCACCTTCGCAAACGTAGAGCGGAATACGTTCATAAGGAGCATCCACTGTCAACTTCTGGCCACCGTTCACATACTTACCGGAGTAGAAATCATACCAACCGCAGCTTACCGGGAAATAAACCTCGCGGCTGCGTGCACCGTATTCGTAAACCGGAGCCACCATCAGGGCAGAACCGAACATAAACTGGTCACCTATATTGTTGACATTTGCATCAGCTGTGAAGTCCATTACGAGCGGACGCATGATGGTATAATCATTGAAGTAAGTCATACCAGCCAAAGAATAGATATACGGCATCATGTTGTAACGCAACTTCGTATAGTAAACGATGGAGTTGTAGCACGGATGTCCTGCCGGAGCAATGTTCCAAACCTCACGGTACGGATACTGGCCGTGTGCACGGAACAACGGGCAGAAAGCGCCGAACTGATACCAACGGGCATTCAACTCTCTCCATTCCTTATAATCGGCATTTTCACGTCCGGTCTTGTTGAATTCCATCTGACCAGCCACATAACGGTTCTCTACACAGAATCCACCGATGTCCATAGTCCAATAAGGGATACCGCTGACAGCAAAGTTCAAGCCGGCAGAGATTTGCGCTTTCATATCTTCCCAACGGGTAGCGATGTCACCACTCCAGGTGGCGGTAGAATAGCGCTGCAATCCTGCAAAGCCGGAACGTGTCAACAAGAAGACGCGCTTGTCCGGTTCCACGCCGCGCTGTCCGTCATAGATAGCTTCTGCATTCATCAGTGCGTATGCATTGAAGAACTTGGCAGAGGGGCCGAGTGCTGTCGGACCGCAAAGGTCCTTGCGGTATTGCAAATCCGTACAGTCGCGTATGTTCGGTTCGCTGGCATCCATCCACCAAGCGTCAACACCCAGAGGATAGTAGTGGTCTTGCATCTGCTTCCAGAAGAGCTTGCGTGCATCGGCATCGTATGCGTCATAGAAAGAGCCCAGATAGCCAGGACCGACCCAGTCTTTGATGCTGTCTTTGATAGCCTGCTGATACATCCAACCTTTTTCGTCAAATTCCTTGAAGTGTTCGGTCGTAGCATAGAACTTGGGCCATACGGAAATCATCAGACGTCCGTTCATGGCGTGGATGGAGTCGACCATTCCTTTCGGGTCGGGGAAACGTTCAGGGTCGAACTCATGGCTTCCCCATGCATTCTGCTTCCAGTGCAGCCAGTCGATTACGATATTGTCGATAGGAATCTGACGTTCACGGAATTCCTTCAAGGTGGAGAGAACCTCCTCACGCGTATTGTACTTCTCACGGCTCTGCCAGTAACCCATCGCCCATTTCGGCATAATCTGGGATTTACCTGTCAATGTACGGTAGCCGCTAATCACATCGTCCATATCATCACCATAAACGAAGTAGTAGTCTATTTCATTCTGCATTTCACCCCACCAAGAGAGTTTGTTCTGTTCTTCATCAGCCACCGGACTCAATACCCGCAGACCGCAGTAAGAAACACCGGCATCAGGCTTCCACTCTATCTTCAACGGAACGCGCTTGCCCGCTTCCAGATTAACAGCAAACTTATAACTGTTAGGATTCCAAGCCGTACGCCAACGTTCGGGAACCACCAATTCATTATCAATATATACTTTCATGTAGCCTGCATAGTAAAGGATGAAGCGGAACAAGCCGCTTTCTGCCGGTTCTATTTCTCCCTCATAAACTACGTCGGACCCTCCGAACGGGAACTCCGCAGGCAAATTAACCACCTTACTCAGATGTGCGGCACGGTCCAGATGTTCAAAATAAAGAGAATCCTCACGACGTACAAGGGTTTCCACGTCTTTCTTGCCCGGAATATATGTACCGGTCAAAGCACCTTCCTTGCCCTCTTTATCATAAAGTTTGAAGACATCACCCAGTTGTGAGTAGTCACGCGGGTCACCGAAACGGCAGAGCGAATAGCTGTCCCAAAGCACACCGTAGTTTTTATTAGACACGATGAAGGGTACAGACACCTTTGTATTGTACTGGAACAGTTCCTCATTCTTACCTTTATAGTTGAACTCATCCGCCTGGTGCTGGCCCAAGCCATAGAAAGCCTCATCATTGCCTGCCGACTGGAATACCTGACGTACTGTATATCCTTTCGTACCTTCCACTTCCACCGGAGTAAAGGTCCGCCCGTCAGAGTCTTCAGCCAGAATCTGCTTGCCGTCGGCATCCGTGAAGCGTACCTCACCCGTTGTCTTGGACACAATGGCACATAATTCCGATGTCTTGACAGTCACTTCATCGCCCTGCTCTTCGACCTTAAAGTCGGTCTTATTCTGTTGAGGGATCACAATGAGACTCTGCTCCTTTGAAAATTCCTTCTCAGGAGTAGCCGATACATGAATGAGCTTCTCGCCCATTACTTCTAATCTTACTTTACGCACATCCGTCGGTTGCTGCTGCTTGACTTCCACAACAACACCGTTCTCGGTCTTTTGGAATCCGCCTCCGGAACATGCGGCGAGCATCCATCCGGCAAGCAAATAAACTGAAGTGTTTTTCAATTTCATATTACTGTTTTTAAAGTGAATTTTCTCCAATGCAAAAATAGAAAGTTTACTTCAAAAACGAGTCCTCCCGATGTTGAAACAAAAGGGCGCTTTTGATTACCCTAAAAGACAATATGTTTCCGTAAGGGGTATCTTTTGTTATCTACCCTCTCTTTCCTGATAAACAGAGGGCAAAACACCGAATTCATCCTTGAAATATTTGCTGAAATACTTGGGGTTGTTAAAGCCCAACTGATACGCTATCTCCGATACATTTTGCTGACTCTCGCGCAGCATCTGCGCCGCTCTTTTCAGACGGATGACACGGATAAATTCAATAGGTGTCTTACCGGTTATCTGCAAGAGTTTCTTGTAAAGATGTACCCGGCTCATACCCAACCCCCGACTCAACTCTTCTACGGACAAGTCACACCGACCGATGTTCGCCTCCACATATTTGATGGCATTTTCCACCAGCTTTTCATCCAACGAAGTAATGGCTATTTCACTTGGTTCGGGGTCAATGAGCGACTTTGCCTTGCGCTTCTTGCTCAGGTCAATCAACTTGCGCATACGCAGAATAAGGATTTCCACATTGAAAGGTTTCGTCACATAATCATCCGCACCGATGGTCAACCCCTCCACTTTATCTTCCACAGCCTGCCGTGCAGTGAGCAATATCATCGGAATGTCACTCGTGCGTTTATCGGTCTTCACCCAGCGGCACAATTCATTCCCATCCATCTCGGGCATCATTACGTCGCTGACAATAATATCCGGCATCAGTTCCGATATTTTCTGCCAAGCTTCCCGACCATTGGAAGCTGACTGTATACGGAAATACAAGCTCAGACTATCTTTCATGAAGGCAACCAAATCTTCATTATCATCCACAATCAGGGCCAACGGCTTTTCTTTTTCATCTTCATTATCCTCCATATCGTCCAGCAAATCAACCGAAAGCGCTTCCTCTTCCATACCCGGCAAAAGTTCCTCATGCTCTTCCACCTCTTCTGTAAGCGGTGCAGGCTTGGGAGGACTTACACGTACATGTTTAACCGGGAGCTCAACCAGAAACACACTACCGGAACCCACATTGTCGACAACGCGCACCGTACCCTCATGCAGCGTCACAAAGTCGCGTACCAGGCTCAAGCCAATACCGCTACCCGTTGACTGGTGCTCCGGTTCTTCCTGCTCCACCTGATAGAAACGTTCAAAAATCCGCTCCTTGTCTTCATCCCTGATACCGACACCGGTATCCGATACCTTTATCAGCAATCTTCCGGACATCTCTTTCGACATTTCCAATGCCACATCCACACGTCCCCCGTCCGGAGTAAATTTGAAAGCATTGGACAGAAGATTCATCACAACTTTACCAATTTTATCCTCGTCGAATGACATATTCAGCGATTCCATGGCCGAAAAGAATGTCAGATGCACATGTTTCTTTTCAGAAAGCATCAGGAAAGAAGTACAGATGCTACGCACATACGCCACTATATCTCCCTCGGACAAGGTGAGATGCAGTCCTGCCATCTCATTCTTACGGAAATCGAGCAATTGGTTGACCAGATTCAACAAACGCTGTGCGTTGCGGTACATCAGTTGCAGCTTGCCATGCAGCTTTTCGTCCGTAATCTCCTTCATCATACTTTCCATCGGCGATATAATCAGCGTAAGCGGCGTACGCAACTCATGGCTGACATTCGTAAAGAAGCGGAATTTCATCTGGCTCAACTCCTCCTTCTTCTTCGCATCTTCCTCTATCTGGCGGATTCTGAACTTATTGCGTTCCCTTCGTTGTACGACATACAGTGAAAAGAAGACAACTCCTACTATCAGAAGGGCATAAACAATATATGCCCACGGAGTCATCCAGAAAGGTGGAAGAATGACAATCTTCAAAGAAGCCTCTTCAGTACCCGCATATCCGTCACTGTTTGTAGCCTTCACTCTTAAGATGTAAGTTCCCGGAGCCAAATTGGTATAGGTAACGCGATGCATATCGGACATACTCGTCAGCCAGTTCTCATTAAACCCTTCCAATTTATAGAAATACTGTGTCTTTTCGGGCAGCACGAAATTGTCCGACGCGAACAGCACCGTGAACACATTCTGCTTATAAGCCAAGACAACTTCTTCTGTTTCATTCAAAGCTTCCTTCAAGATGACACGTCCTGCATACTCCTTGCCCACCTTCACGTCTTCATTGAACAACTGGAAACCGGTAAACATGACCTTGGGCAACGTACGGTTATACTTTATGTTGCCCGGCTGGAAGCGATTCAGCCCATACAGTCCTCCCACTACAATCTCGCCCGTATGCAGTCGTTTGAGGGAACGCTGGTTGAAGTCACAACTCTGCAACCCGTCCTTGTCATTATAGGTATAGCAACGGAACACAGGCTGCTCCGTCTTGCTGTCAACGGACAACACCACGTTTATCAGTTCTCCTCCGGTGCTGATCCATATACTTTTGTTTTCATCTTCCGTAATACCTAATATCAATAGTTTGGAGAAACCGGGTTTGATAGGCACTTCGTACAATTCATCCCGTTTGCTGTCATATACATTCAAGCCTTCACGCGTGGCTATCCATAACAAACCGCGACTATCTTCGTAAACTTGATTGATATTTTGGTTGGAAAGTCTGGTCTTACCCGATTTTGTACCTGCAAAATTTGTAATCTCGCCGGTCCTCAGGTCCATGAAAGCCATCCCTGCCGAAGTACCGATAATCAGATTATTGTCACAGCTGATGCAGAGGGATGAGATATAGTCCGACACAAGGTTTGAATTACCTGTAGAATAGGTGGTAAATATCCCCGTCTGAGGATTCAGGCATTGCAATCCTCCCCCCAACGTACCGATCCAGATATTTTTGTCCGCATCTTCTGCCAATGCCCATACATTGTCATAGACCAGCGAGTTACTGTCTCCCTTACGGGACCGGTAATGGATAAAGCGGTTTCCATCATAACAATTCAGTCCGCCCCAGAAAGTACCAGCCCACACTCTGCCGCTACTGTCCCGAAGAAGGCAGACTATGACATCACTCGAGATAGAGCGGGGATCTGCCGTATGCGAAAAAAACATACGTTCATCCGTCACGCTATTCCAGCGAATCAACCCGCGGTCGTTGGTCCCCACCCATACGATATCACCGCCTCCGTCCTCCACACAATTGATGTCGCCTACATCGGCAATGCCGAATTTGAAGACACTTTCATTATAGAAAGAGACGCCCTTCTTGTAGGTTCCCACCCACATCGTACCGGCCTCATCTTCATAAAGAGCCGTTATTGTATTGTTGGACAGAGTACGCCCGTTATTAGGATCGTTCGCCAGACGGATTTTCCGTCCCGCCGGTTCTATCAATTCAATGCCATCCTGATCCCTGCCTACCCATATACATCCGTATTTATCCTGTGCCACTGCACGTACGGTATTGTAGGTGTCCGTTCGGGGAGAACGCTGTTCCCAAACCTTCTGAGAAAGGCTATAAATCCACATCCCCTCCACACTGAATATCCACGCCCGCCCACTATGGTCGACAAACAAATCAAAGGTAGCATTCTTTACTTCCCTGCAATCTTCGGCAATGTCCGGATTGGTCCACTTGATATTTTGCTTTTCCTCATCTATACAAGCCAAGATACCGTTACTCAGAACCAGCAGGATTCCTTCGCCGCATTCTTTCATGTCGGACACTTCGGCTTTCGCAAGCAGTTCATCCGCCCCCTTTACTGCTACGGCATTTTTCTGTTCCTCTCTATAGCTGTAAACACCTTTACCATTAATATAGATCCAGAAAGTCTTTTCCTTATCAATATAGATAAGTGAAGGATTTCCGGTCAGACCGATGTTCCACATCCAGGCTTCCACATTACGGTCAAAAACATCGGAAGCCGAGTTGTAAATGGCATACCCACCTCCCGTACGTATCCACAAATTACCGGACGTATCTTCTTGTATATCCTCGACATAACTATCGGGAAGAGATTTCTCATCATCTTTCTGGCTGCGATAAATCTTTATATTGTAACCATCATAGCGATTCAGCCCCGAAGCTGTACCAAACCACATGAATCCGTTTGAATCTTTATAAATAGCATTAACCTGATTATTGGAAAGTCCGTCTTTCACTTCCAAATGTTTAAACATGTAGTCGTGTGAAGCAGCAGAGAAACATACCATCCAAACCCACAAGAGCAGTAGTTGCAGTCTTTTCATACTATCAGAGCTAAGGGAAGTTATTTTTATTGCAAATGAAGTGAAAAACGAACAGAAAAGCAAGAAAAGGCAAGGATTTTTAAAGAAGGAGAAGCATATCCCTCGCGGACATACTTCTCCGTAACCAATCAAAAAAAACTATATCAACAATCCTTGTAACCTATAAAACCTATTTGTATGATACTTTTAAAAACTGTCTTTTATTCTATCCACCACTCAATCAGTAAGGGTATTGACCGGCTGCGGCTCCCTTCATGATGCCCTCAATGGCATAAGCCTCCTTCGCCGTACCCGTACCACGGTTCATGTCACCGCCGGTTTCCCAATAGAAGGGGACACAACCGTGGTTTTTCGCCTCTCGGGTGACTACCTCATTCCAATAGGCGCGGCTCTTGTTATGCATCTCCTGGTCAATATCAGGATAGGCAAGTTCAGAAGTCCCCTCTATCTTGTCTTCTTTTGTCCGCTTCATGGCGCTATACTCGCCTACAATCACAGGAATTCCCTTATCTGCATAGGCCGTTTTCATCTTCTGGAATTGCTGCTTCACATAATCTTCTTCGTAACCGGTGGCATTATGAATGGAACCGGATACATGATTATCCTTACCCCAATAAAGGAATACATTGCTCCAGGTTTCGTCATGGTTCATCATGGTGAACTGATAGGGATCATAGAAGTGAACTTCCACCATCAGACGGTCGGGTACCTCATCCTTGGGCATCGTGTAATCATTCACCGTCTTGTCAATATTGGTATAAGGGCCTTGCACAATCAGACAACGGCTCGCATTATTTCCTCCGGTGGCACGCACGGCATCAATGAAGGTCTGTTCATATTTCAAGATAACATCTATTGCCGATGTTCCAACGTTCCCCTGGTCTTGCTGTCCGGGTTCGTTACATCCGGCAAAGAGCAGGTGCTCGTCATAAGCATTCAGTTTATTGGCAATCTGTGTCCAGATAGCTTTCTGCTTGGCATCCACTTCGCTGCTGTAACCATGAGTGATACTCTCTTCGAGCCAACCGCCATCCCAATGGATATTGACAATGGCATACATATCATTGGCTACACAGTAACCCACCACTTCGCTCACCCGGTCGAGCCATACAGCATCTATCTCATAGGTCGATGGATTCACAATGTAATAATCCCACGCACAAGGGATGCGTACCGCATTAAATCCCAATGCCTTCAGCCCTTTGACATATGCCTCGCTTACTTTAGGATTTCCCCATAACGTTTCGCCCGCTATCTTGTTCTTGTTATCACAAGCTTCCAGCGTGTTGCCGATATTGATACCTGCATACATCTTGGCGGCAAGTGTCCTGGCATCGCTTTCCATATTCCCGGTTTCGCCCGCACCCTGCTTTACGGTCACAGTCTCCGTCAGGCTACCCAAAGTAAAAGAAATATGGCCTTCGCGCGCTCCCAAAGGATTGGGAGAGACGGTAAACTTGAAAATCTTGTCTTCCATGGCACGGGTATTGACTGCCTTTATCCAAGAAACATCGGAAACGGCTTGTACGTCACCATTGGTTTCCACCACTACAGAAACATCTCCTCCCGCAGCTGGCAGGTCGAAAGAGGTAGAGTTGGATATGATTAATCCGTCCGCAGCCGTTTGTTTCACTGTGAAGCTCCCTACTTCGCTGCCTCCGGCTTTCACCGTTACCTTGGCTTCACGGTCACTCGTGTCCGTATTGGCTTCTGCCATAACGGTATACTTCAAAATACTACTCGAAGCAGAACTTTCGGCAGTAACCTTACACCACTCCGGTGCACTGCTGGTAACTTCCAATGCAACGTTCGACTTGATGTTCAGCGTACTTGTTCCTCCGGTCTTGGAGAAAGTCATTCCATCCGTCAGAATGTTCGCGGGAATCGTTATTTCTGGAGTCACAGTATCATCATTGCCGGAACATGCGGCAACGAAAGAAGAGAAAAGCAGTGCCGACAGCACCAGGCAAATTTGGAATTTTTCAATGATATTCTTCATCATGTCTTTACGTATTAAAAATAATGGTTAAATCAGTGAGAGCAAAAGTAGCGGAAAAGGCGGAAAACACACCGATGCCATGTTATCTGCAACGGTATCATTTGTTTCCGAATAGGGTTCAAAAGTTATCATTGAATGACATCAGACACATCCGGCTTGCTTGAACCGAAAGAATACTTTATTTTTGTGTATAAACACTTCCTTCAACTACCCTGATTCATATATCTGATAAACTATTTAAAATACAATGTATTTATGAGAAAGATGATGTTACTTTTAGGACTGGCGCTCAGCCTGTCCTGCTTTTCACAAAACCGGCAAGGTTATCAAAATCCCGTTATTCCCGGTTTCCATCCCGACCCGAGTATCTGCCGCGCAGGAGATGACTTTTATCTGGTCAACAGTAGTTTCCAATATTTCCCGGGCGTACCGTTGTTCCACAGCAAAGACCTCATCAACTGGGAACAAATCGGACACTGCCTGACGCGCCCCTCACAACTGCCGCTTCACGACGCCGGCCCATGGGGAGGAATCTATGCACCTACCATCCGCTACAACAGCGGTACATTCTACATGATTACCACCAACGTGTCCGACAAAGGCAACTTCCTTGTACACACTACCGACCCGCGTGGCGAATGGTCAGAACCCGTATGGCTCAAGCAAGGCGGTATAGACCCGTCCCTCTATTTTGAAGACGGCAAGTGTTACCTCGTCAGCAATCCGGGCGTAGGTATCTATCTGTGCGAAATCAACCCAAAAACCGGCGAACAACTCAACGAGTCCAAACGCATCTGGAACGGCACGGGCGGACGGCACCCTGAAGGGCCGCATATTTACAAGAAAGACGGCTGGTATTATCTGCTGATTTCCGAAGGCGGCACGGAATACGGCCACAAAGTGACAATAGCCCGTAGCCGCGATATAGACGGCCCGTACGAAGAGAACCCCGCCAATCCCATCCTGACCCACATCAACAAGAATGCACAAAACAGCCCGATACAAGGAACCGGCCATGCCGACCTGATACAAGCCCCTGACGGTTCGTGGTGGATGGTGTGTCTCGCTTTCCGTCCGCAAAGCGACAACCATCACCTGCTGGGACGCGAAACGTTCCTTGCTCCCGTGCGCTGGGACAAGAATGCCTGGCCGGTAGTAAACGGAGATGGCACAATAGCCCTGCAAATGGATGTGCCAACCCTACCGCAACATCCTCTTGCCCCCAAGCCTGCACGCACCGATTTCAAAAACGGCAAATTAGGTCCCGAATGGGTTCATATCAGAAACTATCATCCGGAAAACTATACCTTTGCTTCCGGTAACCTCCGTCTGAAAGCAACCCCCGTAAACCTGAACAACGGGAAAGGCAGTCCTACTTTTGCCGGCCGCCGGCAAGAACATATCGACTTCACAGCCACCACTTCCATGCAACTGAAAAAAGCCGCCAGTGGCGACGAAGCCGGCCTGACGGTCTACATGTTCGAATCGTCCCATTACGATTTATTAGTCAAGCAATTGGCAGACGGGAAACAAGCTGTAGTATTGCGCTACCAATTGAATGAATTGACCCATACGGAAAAGGAAGTTATTCTGCCCCAGGGGAAAGTACAACTCCGTGTAAAAGGCAGCAACGAAATCTATTCGTTCGAGTATGCCACAAACGGAAAGGACTTCAAAGAACTGGGCCGAATGAATACGCGCTATATCAGTACAGAAACTGCCGGTGGCTTTACGGGAATCATGCTGGGATTGTATGCCGTCTCCGGTTCTCAAACCTCAAAAGCATATGCAGACTTTGAATACTTTGATTACGAAGGAAAATAGCAGCCAATCTTAGAGAAAGCCCCTGCTTTTCTCCGCTTCCGCCCTTTTGTCTGTCCGGTTCAGTACAAAGATTCATGAACGGCCCACTTAGGTGAACAAGTTTGTTCACCTAAGTGGGCTGATTTGTTCACTACTATGAACAAGGCGGACCACTTTAGTGGAGATACCATAAAATCACTATGTTTATCGCAATAAGTACCCATCCCGTCCGAACAAAGTACAAGGCAAAGAGCTATCAAAGCGCCGCCTTACGGACCACCTCCTTTATTTTATTCTCTCTATGGTTCTTCAATCTATATCAGAACGATGCACACCGGTGAGGGCAAAACAAAAAATCCGGGATGGCCTGCATCCCGGATTTCCTATCTAACCAGTATATTTCCGTCTATCCCTCTTACCATTCAGGAACAGAGAAAAGAGTGTGGAACGTGAACTTCACTTCCATAGAACTGCTGAAACCAAGTTCCTTGATAACATCACCATCAGGAGTACCGAAAGCGCACCCTTTATCCTTTGTTGCCCCATAGCAATTCCAAAGTTCCAGACGATACTTCGGGGATTCATTGGCATCGAGCACTTTGGATGCATCAAATGTCACTTCCTTGCCATCCAGATAGAGGTTGTCAAGTGTGGCATGTAAACCGGGGAAATACTTGTAAATGTCAGCCACTTCAACGAAGGTCATGATGGAACCTGCCGCATAGTCGGCAGATTCGTACTTAATGTCGAACTGAGAAGCCACAAGGCTGTACTGGAAGTTCTCGTATTTCACCTCGAACGTAGCTCCTGCGTTATATCCCCATGCACTTCCCCAATCCGGATTGACAGTAACCAGATTGGGCGTATAAATACCTGCACCGGTACCGTCGGTAATGACGGTGCAGACAATCTCAAGCTTCTCCTTGAAATGGATGGCAGGCTCGGTACCTTGATTTTCTACATTGCTGAACGGACTGAGAGGAACAGCATTGCCTACAGAACCCGCCCCATAAGCATTGAACAACTGAACACGGTACTTGCCGTTTCCTTCAATGTCGCCATAATAGAAGCGGTTGGCATCAAACCGGATGGAAGTACCGTCCAGCTTGATGTCGTCAATGCGTACAAACGAATTGGGATAGCGCTTCGCCATACCGGCAAAGTCAAGCGTAAACACCATAGCATCGGTACAAGTTCCCTCGAAAACAAACGTGTGCTGTCCAGCCAAGTCTTCGGGTGAAATGGCTACAAGCAGTGCATCCCAACTTCCTGCCCATGATGAATCGGCGATATTGAGCAATACAGGAACCTGCGCATCGGCATCGGCCTTGGCCTGGCTGTAATAGTTCAACGAATAGCCATAGTCGCCATCGGGCAGGGCAATCTGCAAGCCGTCGGCAGTCAACGACAGAATGTTCAGCTTACCACTCTTCGTGCCAATCCAAGTATTGGCACAAAGCACATCTATGTCGATGTCAATCACTTTATTCGCCTCGTCAATCGTAAACTTACCGGTTTCATCGGTCACGGTACCGTCTTCGGCAATACGATGAATATTCACCGTACCGTCCTCCTTGAGCTCCATATAACCATAGTCCTTTCCGTAAGTATAACCTATCCAGCCATTATCCGTACCCATCTCCCAATGAATCTGCTGTTCAATGTTGGGTTGTCCGTTGGAAACTGTGCTCCAGTTGTCCGTAACACCCCACTGCGTGAAAGGTCCTTCAAACACGTGCTGCTTACCGTCCTGGCCATTGTCAAGATACCACTTCTGATAGAGCAGAGCCTTGTTGAACGGTACGTTCTTGGCTGTGGAAACAGCGCGTACAGCCATACCTTGATAAACTGCGGCAGTGATACGGTGATTGACAGAAGCTGCAAACTGGTAACCTACCGCAAATTCTGTATTGGAAGAGTTGACAGTACCGGTGAGGTAATATCCTTCAGTACCCAGCGCCGTCACATCGTTTGCCACACGCGTACCGGCTGCAGGCAGGAAGATGGAATTACCATTAGGACCGGTGAACTTGAAACCTGTCACTCCATTCTGCTCAGTCCACTCTTTCTGGCACAACGTGAAGAGTTCCTCGAAATCATCGGCAGTAGGCAGTGTGGCACGCCCTTGAAATGCACGGAAAGCCAAGTCGGAAGCCGTTTTATAAGTATCGGCCGAAGCATAGTCGGCAGGGTCGATGCTATTGTTGCATCCGGTCAGGTCACCGAATCCGAAAAGGCCACCCAGTCCAGTCTCGCTCTTGGCACCCACATTGAAGCGAGCCCACTTCACGGAGAGTCCCAGGTCGACAAGGTCATTGTCGAGATCGAAGTCATAGGCAGGAGTAGTGAAGCTCTTCACCTCACCATACACAATGCCGCTACCCAGATTGAGGTAAGCCGCATAATAGTATTGCGTTTCGGGCACCAACCCTTCATGGACGAATGAATAGCTGTCCTTAAGTTCCTCACTCTTCACTATAAGGCCTGCACGAACCGCTTCTACATCGGATGAAGTAGAGATAACAACACCACAAGTAGCATCGGCCGTAGCATCGGTCAATGTCCCACCCAATACAGCCGAGGCGAAGTCGACAGATGCGGCATCGGCAGTAGCCACCTTGGCATCGGTGGTGAGCAAGCTTTTCACCTCACCTTTGTAATACACCTTACCCTGCAAGCATACATAAGCCTGATAATAGAGCGTAGAGTTATTGTTCAACCCGTTCAACTGAGCACTGAAGGCGCTGCCGTCATAAGCAGCCTGCACGTCCTCGGGCAGGTTGTCTTGCGCAAAACCATAGAAGAAGCCGGTCTTATAGCTTCCGGCATCCATGCCATCCAACCCGGAGAGCGTGGCATGGAGTGTAGCGGTAGTGGCGGTCACATCGGACGACCCCGTCACCACCGACGATTCGTTCAGAATCGGGGTGGTGTGGATAGTATAGTCGTCATCTTCATTGCACGAAGCCAGCGAAAGGCCCAGTGCAAGTGAAAGTATTCCTAAATATATCTTTGTCTTCATATATACTAAATTCATTTAAGTGGTTATTCAATGGTCATCGAAATTATCTCAACCTTCACATCCGGCTGTCCGTCTTCGGTGGCAGCCACAGTAGCAAGTCCCTTATTCTGGATACCGATACAGATACAACTGCTTCCTTCGTAAGTCACAGTGGCACCGGTGGTATTGGTCACGGACACAGTCTGTACAGCTCCTTCGGCAGTATCAAAGGCCACGGCATGAGCCAAGTTGTAGCAGTCATCTTCCCAAGCATTTCCGATGTTATTGTCCATAATCACGGTCTTAGGAGTCGCGCCCTCGTTCCAAGTGATTCCACTCAGCACTTTGTACTGTATCTTCAGCGTCTGGTTCTTTTTCAACTTCACCTTCGTGATGTCGATCGGCCATCCCGCGTCACCACCGCCCCAAGGATTGTAGAACTGCAAGCGCAAACGATCGGGATTTCCGTCACCGAAAAGAATTTGTACCTTGCTGTTGTCTACCTTGATTTCAGTAGGCCCGGTAGGTCCGGTAGCGATAGGTTTGTAGTTGAGGTTGGCACAAAGATAAGAATCCACGGCTCCCTTGTCATTGGTCGTTGCAGGCACACCCATCTGGAAAGAGCTGGTGACATCGCAAGCCATTACGGTAAACTCGCTTCCCTTCACTTCCACCGTGCGCTTATCACCGGTAGCGGTGAGGACGGTTATCTCAACCGGATTGCCGTCGGCATCCATAAATTTCAATTTGCCGTCTTCAATGGCAAGCTTACCGGCATTGGTACCGTCATCCCATTTGTAGCCATCGGCCGTGCTGCTCAATACCAGCTCATAGTCGGCAATGGAAGCATCGGCCACAGGTGCCCATGAAGAACCGTACTGTCCCTTCACTACGCTTTCCCAAGCAGCAGAGCCACCATTCCACCATGTCCAGTCATAAGGTTCTTCATCATTGATGAGGAAGCGTGCCTCATTGCCCACATAGGTGACACCGTTGATTTCAGTAGTGAACAGTTTGGTTGCCAAATCTTCAATGGCAGGCTGTTGTACTTCGGCAGGCTGAAGCAAACCCGGATCTTCAGTCGGTATGATACTGGGGTCATTATAAGCCTCTTCGGAAATGAAGTTCCACACCAGCCACCACGGACCTTCGCTATTGGTACGCATCGTAGCTACCTGCAGCAGATAAGGAGTACATTCTATAATCTTGATGTCGTTGGTATAGTTGGAACAGACATCATCAAAACCCTCGTTATGCAATGAATAGGTACCGCCATAGAAAGATATGACAGGGCGTTTCGGGTCAGACACATTCAAGTTGAAAGTTCCGGTGGCATCCGTCGTGCCCGAAGCAGCCACCCGATGAAGTTCCACCGTACAGCCTTTCACAGCATCCAGGCCGAAAGTGATGTACGACTGGAAATAGGGGTCGTCTGCCGGAATGAGCCACGATTGGATACCCGGATCCCAGTTGGGAGCCCAATTGGCGCTACCAATCATAAGGTCGGTAATATTGCTTCCATCATTTTTCACATCAGTGTGGCTCATGTACATCACCGGTCCCGAACAACGGCCAATACCAAAGTTCTTGTCAATGGGAACCCACTTACGGCTCTTGCCCACTCCACCAGCAAGGTTAGCCCAGATAGGGTCTTCGAGCATGGCAAAGTTATTGGTCTCTACCTTGAAGGTATATGGTTCGCCATATACCGGACCTGCCGGTGTGGAAGCGCCGAAAGTCACGCTATATTCTCCGGCAAAAGGAAGTGCCAAGTCAAGAGTGGTCTTTTGAGAAGGACCGCTTGGAGTGACCCACAAGGGAGTGGCTCCCTTGATGAGCGAAGTCAGATGAATCGTATTAGGATCATTGGCATCAGGGGTCACCGTATAGGCGATACCTTCCACCAAATCATCGGAAACATAGGTTTTTGCCCCCATCTCGTACTCTTCGGGCGAGCAAGCGGAAAATATCAAAGCCGCTCCTGCCAATATGGAAAAGAATGATTTAAGTCTCATATCTTATTGTTTTTATTTTTTATTTACTCTATTAATGGTACTCACCATCCGGGATTCTGCACAAGTACACTCTGTGAAAGGTTAATTTGATTATAAGGAATCTGGCTCAAGCCTTTGGTGGCTTTCACACGGTCGACCCGTATGGTTATTGCATCATCAGCGCCTCCACTCTTCACCTTGACACCATTCAAGGCGAGCTTCTCGGCTGCCACGTCTATACCTTGACGCAGGAGATCCCAATAATTAATGCTTTCAAAAGCAAATTCAAGACGACGTTCTTCCATAATAGCTTGTTGAGACACACTCTTAGCTTGATAGTTGGCCGATACTGTTCCGTTGTCATCAACCTGATAAGCACGCTTACGCACTTGGTCGAAATAAGTTTGCGCATTGGGGCTACCCAGTTCTGCGGCCATCAACAATACGTCGGCATAACGGATAATAACGTAGTCTTGGCGGTTCTGTGTCTGGAAGTCACCGCTACCATCCTGCTTACCGGCATGGCTTCCATCGGCATAGCAAAGGGGAGCATACTTCTTCACAGCATAGCCGGTATATTCACGCCAGTCATTAAAACTGGTGGTAAAGTCGGCCGAACCGGTGATTCCTTCCCCTACCAAATCAATGATAGAAGCCGAACGGCGGAGGTCACCAGTGGGAAACGCTTCCACAAAATCAGGATTTACCGTCAATGCGCCCCATCCCTTGCAATAGGGAGCAGCATTAAGCTGGCGCATACCCAACATCACCTGCCAACGGTTGGAGTCATTATTCCCGTTATAATCCTGAGTAGCGGTAAATTTCAACGCAAGAATGGTTTCCTTGTTTCCATCACCGGCATATGTACCCTTCAAAGTTTCATAGTCTCCTTTTTCGGCCACTTTTGCAGAAGAAGCCGGCCATAAATTCTTGAATTGCGGTACCAAACCATATTCTCCTGAAGCGATTACGTCTTCTACAGCAGCCAAAGCTTCGGCACGAGTCACCTCTACAGGTTCTTCACCGTAATATCCGGTATAGAAAAGATAGGCACGTGCCAGCAAAGCCTCGGCGGCATATTTTGTAATATGTCCGTCGTTCTTGGTATAGTCGGCCTTGGGATAAGCGTCACCGGGAATATTCTCGATAGCATATTTTAAGTCAGTAAATATGGCACTGAACACCTCTTTGGCAGGTGAAGGAGCGCGATTTTCGTTTACCGGTTCCAGAAAGAGTGGGATATTCCCCCATAAACGAACCATATCCAGATAAAGCAATGCACGCAACGTACGACATTCGCCCATATAGATACCACGTTTGCTATCCGATTCATTCCATACAATCTGCTCTTCATGAGCTATCAGCTCGTTGCAACGATAGACGCCCGCATAATAATTTTTCCAGTCACCTTCGTATAGGTTGAGGTCAGCCGGCGATTGGGAGATGTCAAAACGGTCAATGGCCTGATAGC
Source organism: Bacteroides sp. AF20-13LB (assembly GCF_003603065.1). Lineage (NCBI taxonomy): Bacteria > Pseudomonadati > Bacteroidota > Bacteroidia > Bacteroidales > Bacteroidaceae > Bacteroides > Bacteroides sp. AF20-13LB. The sequence continues at coordinate 301,045 of NZ_QTMH01000003.1, read as the reverse complement.
CACGTCCATCGGCATTTCCGGTAGCGCCAAAACACTCGGCACTCATCACCTCGGAAGCTATATAAAACCCTACCATCATGGCTGATGAAGTCTGGCGCCAACCATCATAACAACCTATCAGAGCACGATAAGCATCTTTTTCAGTCTTATAGAATGTACCGGTTGAAGATTCAGTCTTCGACGTAACATCGAGAAAACTGTCGGTACACGAAGCCAGTCCCAAACTCAGGAGCAGGACACTTGCCATAAATATATTTTTGTTTTTCTTCATATCAGTCTATATTTTAAAATTTCAAGTTAACACCAAACAATACGGTACGGGGACGGGGGTAATAACCTAAATCAACGCCCGACACCCAACCTTGTCCGTTATCTCCTTCGGGACCATAACCTATTTCCGGATCCATGCCGTCATATTTGGTAAATGTGAACGCATTCTGTACCTGAGCATAGATACGACACTGACTGATGACCTTACATCTCAGTAGCTTGGCAAAGTCGTAGCCCAAAGTAATGTTACTGATTCGCAGGTAATCACCATCCTGCACATAGAGGTCTGAGAACTGCCAGTTGAGATTCTGGTCTGTGACACGAGGTATGCGATTGCTGGTTCCCTCTCCTGTCCAACGTCCTAAAATTGCAGTAGTATAATTGGCTTGCTTGGAGGTATGGTTACGATAGCTCTGGACAATCTGCTGTCCGAAAGCACCGTTGGCCACTACAGAGAAATCAAGTCCTTTCCAGTTGAAACCGAGATTGAAGCCCATAGTGAAATCAGGAATACCGTTACCAAGATCGGTCTTGTCAAGCTCGTTCACCCGTCCGTCATGGTTGATGTCCACAAACTTCACGTCACCTGGTTGTACGTCAGCTTGCAGCACACCGTTACCAGCCTTAATCCAATCCTCTATTTCTTGATTGTTTTGGAATATGCCTGCTGTCTTGAAACCATAGAAATAACCGATAGGCTTACCATTCTCGGCACGATAGAATTCAGGAGTATTGTCATACAACTGGTTGGTAGAGCCATGAATGATACCATCGTCGTTAGGAATCTCTCCGACCTTATTCTTATTGTAGGCACCGTTGATACCGATATTGTAACTAAAGTCTTTGCCTATTTGGTCATTCCAAGTAAGATTGAGTTCCACACCGGTGTTTTTCACTCCACCGCCATTAATATAAGGAGCACCTGCTCCGGCAGTAGCAAGAATAGGAGCCACCACGAGCCAGTCTTTAGTATCTTTAATGTAGAAATCGAAATTAACACCCAGGCGACTGTTGAGGAATCGGGCATCAAGACCGATATTGGTCTGCTGTGAAGTCTCCCACTTGATGTCAGCATTAGCCAGACGACTAGGGTAAGCTCCCCAGTTGGTTCCGAGCTGTGCCGCAGCATCCGAGTCGCCGTAACCGCTGCCGAAAAGATAGTGTGTATTGGTACTCTTGATAGGAGCCAGATATTGGAATGCGTCAATGTTGGCATTACCCACTTGTCCCCAGCTGGCACGTATTTTCAGGAAGTCGAGCCAGTTTTGCGTACTTTCCATGAATTTTTCGTTAGTAATGGTCCATCCTGCCGATACCGAAGGGAAGTAACCAAAACGGTTGCCTTTGGCAAAGTTGCTCGAACCGTCTGCACGCAAAGTAGCATTGACCATATAAGTTTCTTTCCAGTTCCAACCCAATCGGCCGAAATAGGACACCTTGCGGCTCTCGGTATGCGGATTGCCACTGGCACCCAAGCCGTTGGTCGAATCGGAGGCCGTTCCGTTGCCCACAAAAGCATGCTCCCAATCATCAAAACCTTCTTTCAACATACCATTTTTAGCTTCGATATAAGTGCCCTCGTAACGATAGGCTTCCATACCCAGCAAGGCGTTGAACGAATGTTCTCCCATAGTCCAGTCATAAGAAGCCGTATTGGTCCATGTCATACCCAAAGAGTGATTGGCATTTTGAGATACGGTAGTACGTTCTTCATTATATATATATTGGCTGAACTTGTAGAGAGGCTTGAAACTACGGTATTCGCTGGAACCATAAACCACACCGAATACAGACTTTATCTTCAAATTCTTGACAGGCTGCAATTCAGCATAAACATTACCGGAAAAAGTAGCCGTTTTGTTCTCATTGTTGCTGTCGGTCATCATTAAACCATAAGGGTTTCCATCACCTTTATTCCAGTCACTGGTACTGGTGTCATTGTAAGGCGAATCATAAAGATTATTATCGCTATAGACAGGAGCGATAGGCGATGTTCCGAATGCACCGCGTAAGGTATTATTATATTGGTTGCCTACACTGATACCGTTATTCATCTTATATACAAAACTCACCTGCTCGCCCACTTTCAAAATATCCTTGAAAAGTTTGTGCTCGCTGTTCACACGGAAATTGTAACGCGAATAGTTAGACACATCCGAACCGCCGACAATACCTTCCTGACTCATATATCCTAACGAAAGGGCATAAGTGGAAGTTGCGCTTCCACCAGTGACACCCAGCGTATAGCTCTCCGTTGTGGCATTATCTTTGAACATAGTATCTACCCAATCCGTATCATACACATTGCCATTGGCATCGTAAATAGACTGGTATTGGCTCCAATCGTAAGCCGAAAGTCCGCTATTCAAAGCCTGCTCATCCATAATGGCCATATACTCTTTTGCATTCAGCATATTAGCCTTACGAGCTACATTCTGTATTCCATAATAAGCATCGAAACTAATCTGCGCTTTACCTTCGCGCCCTTGCTTGGTAGTAATAAGCACTACACCATTAGCACCGGCCGAACCGTAGATAGCCGCACTAGCCGCATCTTTCAGTACATCTATACTTTCAATATCGGCAGGATTCAAAGTAGAAATATCACCACCCACACCATCAATCAGATAAAGAGGAGCACTATTTCCCACGGTACCAAGACCACGGATACTCACTTTCATGTCAGCACCCGGTTGACCGGAAGTCGAAGCAATACTTACACCCGGTGTCTGTCCCTGCATAGCCTGCAAGGGATTGGTTGTATTCATCTTGGCTATTTCGTCACCCTTCACCTGAACAGTGGCACCCGTCACCAATTTCTTCTTCTGGACACCATAGCCCACTACAACCACTTCATCCAACATTTCCGTGTCCTCCTTCAGCACCACATTGATGACGGAAGAAGTACCTACCTTGATTTCCTGTGATTGATAACCGATGTAAGAAAACACCAGTGTCTGTCCTTGTTGGGCACTTACCGAATACCGGCCATCAATGTCGGTAATTCCACCCGTAGCGGTTTCTCTCACCTGCACGCTGACACCTATCAACGGCTCACTATCCGTAGCCGATGTCACAACACCCGAAATGGTCTTGTTTTGAGAAGGATTAGCCTGCAGGCTACTGATTGCAGGTACAAGAAACAAAAGTACCAATGCAACACGGCATAAACGCAGATTTATGCACTTTTCCAAGAATGTTTTTCTCATTGTACATTATTTAATGGTTAATATCAAAGATTCATTGTGTTCTTCAATTAATACCAAAGAACTCGGATGCAAATGTATGGAGGAACAAGAAAAGAATGTCGAGAAATTGTTACGAAGAGTATATGATTTCGTTAATCAAGGCTTCTAAAATGTTACTAAAAAAGGTATAATTTGTTTTCCATCCCTTCTCTAAGCCTTTTGAAGAGGGGCTATTCTTCCCATTCCCCTCAATACCGGAATTGGTTTCACCTCACTTTTCCATCCCCAATATACTTTCTCCGGAGTACAAAGAACCATTTCTTTCTAAAAACGTTCTCAAGGAAGAACAACCTAAAGCTTAACAGATAATGAAAAAATTAGTAGTATTTGCAGTACTTGCCGCAATCGTGGCAAGCTGCGCCGATGACAATCCGCCCCAGATAGAAAAAAGCAGTGAGTTGGTATCACCACGACTTTTGATGGACGTGTCCACAGAAAGCGGACAAAGCCCGCTGACCGGCATACTGACCATCATGCCCTGCAAGGCGGGCACCTCTATTTATTATGGAAACTACATAAACCGGAAGCTGACACCTTTTTACGGTTACTACCAAGTTAAAGACGGAGCTTTCTATAACGATGGCGTCAATCGAGAGTTATCCTTACCCGCAGGTCTCTATAACATGATTTATTGGGGAACCCCTAAATACGAGGAGCCGATTTATGCACATCCTCTCATGAGGGACCCGGTCTACATCTTAGGCGAAGACATGTCCCGGCAACACTTCTCCCTATTCAAAATGGAAGCGGACACAACCTATTATCCGGTATTCGACCTGGTACACGCCGTCCAGCCTGCCAACATTGGAAGTGAGGACCTGAAAGCATCCCTCAAACGGGTAGTGACCGGACTGAAAGTAATCATCAAGGACAAGAACAACGGCATCCTCAGTTCGAGCATCGACAGCATGGTGGTGCGCATCACCAATATTGCTGGAGAACTGAATTTCTACACCGCCGCTCCTCAAGGAAGCCCACGCACAGTAGCCTTCCCTCTGGTCCGTTCCGTCGACGGTACACAAATGAGCAACGCCACCGTCATGCTCTTCCCTTCTTTCGGGAAACCGGAATTCCAGATGAGCATCATACTGAAAAATGGAAACGTGAAAAGTTTCAAGCAAACATTGAACGGACCTTTGGAAGCAAACTCCAAACTGACCCTGACCCTCACTCTGGGAGACATCTTTTCCGAAGAATCATCCGGAGAATTCACCCTTGACAACTGGAACGAGGAAAGCCAGACAATCGATGTCCCTTCATTGGATTGAGCTTGCAGCATCAAGGAAAGATAGAACGGTGCGCGTCCATCTTATAAAAAGGCAACGTGAACCAGAAAGTGGAGCCCTTGCTCAACTGTGACTCCACCCCTATCTCTCCTTTCAGTTCCTTCACAATGTTTTGCGAAATGGCCAGTCCCAGTCCGGTACCTTGCTTAAAGGAATCCAGCTTCACAAAGCGGTTAAAAATCCCCTGCGCATTCTCAGATGATATCCCCGTCCCGGTATCGGTGACATAAAAACGGATATAGCTATTTTCGGGCATTCCGTAACCAATGGTAATGCTACCGGCAGCAGTAAACTTCAGCGCATTACTGATGAAGTTATTGAATACCTGAGTAATTCTGCGCTGATCGGTATACAGCAGCAAACCGGGCAATGGCGTAACCGTGACCAGACGCACGTCTTTATTGGTCAGCCTGATACTTGTAGCCTGCTCTATCTCGGACACCATTTTATTGATATCCACGTTAGCATAGACATACTCCAATGTACCGGCTTCTATCTTCGACAAATCCAGAATGTCATTGATGAGCTGCAACAGCAGTTCATTATTCCGCTCTATAATATCGAGATACTCCACCCGTTCTTCCTCAGACACTTCCGTGGCCAAAATACTCGAAAAACCAACTATTGCATTGAGCGGAGTACGTATCTCATGACTCATATTGGCCAGGAAAGCCGATTTTATCCGGTTGGACTCCTCAGCCTCCTCTTTGGCCAGACGTAGTTTGCGCTCCATGATTTTCAAATCAGTAATGTCCCAAGCAGTATAAACAATCCACTTGCGACCATCAGAAAGCTTTATAAAATTATTGTTCTGGAAGGTAAACCGCTCCTCGTTCTTCTTGGTAAAAAAACGTCGTATACCTTCTTGTGGAATCCCCGTCTTGACCAACTCTTCATCCTCCTTCCTAATTAAAGCCGCAGCCTCTGGCATTGTTTCAAAATCCGTCTTGCCTATAGCCTCTCTGGCCGAACATTCAAAGAGTTCCTCTGCCTTTTTATTCCAAAAAGTATAGCGCATCCCATCATTCACATCCTTCACTTTTGCCGCAATGGGAAGATTATCAAGAATGCCTTCCAACAGTTGCAGATACCTCTCCCGGTCCCTTTCCCTCAATTTCTTCATCCGCCTCTGCATGAAGAAAAAGAAGAGGCACAGCACCAATGTACCTAAAAGAATGGAAATATAGACCATCTCTCTTTGAACAAACCCGTCGGGAATATCAAGCCTTTCCTGCAAGGTGAAAGCAGTATCGAAAAGTTCGGGGCTTTCAGCCATTTTGTCAGCCAATGCCGGATGAACAAAGATTATACAAAAAGAGAAGAATATCGTCAGTAACCGAATACTTCCGAGAGGTAAAAAAAGAGGAACATGTTTTGTCATAATTGGCAAACATTTAATAATTAAATAGTTAGATAAGATTCCAGCTACTGCAAATTTAGAAAAAAATAAATGCGAAAACAGTATCTACGAAATAAATTTGCATTTTACACCCATTATTTTGTATTTAATGCCGAGAAGAGAATATTTTGAGAATAACCCAATACAAAAGGATGATACAGCACAATCAGCTAATGCCTATATGAGCTTATCAGGAAGGAATCGTCGCTTTTCAAAACATGAGATTAAAACCTTTTTTACGTCCAGTATTGTATTTCTCAATCTCTGACGCAAATGATTTTTTCAGCTGCGCTGCCATAAAGTCCAAGAAAGGCTGACTGTTCTCATCTTCTTGCGACTGCCGCAAAGAAAGAATATAGTCGCCCCTATCTTCTTTAAAGATTTTCGTCGGAAAAAGATGATGGCAGAACTGGATATAGTTCATCAACAAACGAGCCGTTCTCCCATTGCCATCTACCCACGGATGAACGGTTACCAAATTGAGATGAGCATTGAAACTCAATTCATATCGTTCCCGAAATGTTTCCATATTCTTTTGCTTTTCTCTCAATATAGAACAAAGTTCTTCTACTTTAGCGGGAACTTTAGGATAGCTCATATAAGAACACCCGCCCACCCCAGCAGTAACGCCGCACAAACGAAATTCACCTTTAGAAGAATCAAAAGAACCGCCCATTACATTATATACACTCCCAGTAGTACGCATTAGAGCAGCATTCAATTTTTGTAAGAAAACAGGCGTAATTTCCGCATTTTGTGCACTTTCTTCTTTGGCGAGTTCGTATGCCTTCTTCAAATCCTCATTCATCAGATGATAGACCAACGGCTTTCCTTTGGCTGTTACCCCCTCATCAAAAAGCAACTGGGTATCCAATTCGGTAAGTGTAGAGCCCTCAATAGCAGTAGAATGGGTAATAAGCGAATAGAGGTAGTACTTTTCATAGTCTACCGACTGACTGATACCAAGCCTCACAAATTCTTGATTCAGTACTTCTATCTCTTGCCAGATATCTGTTCCCATGAGCAAAGGGCATAAAAGATAAGTATAAAAAGAAAGCGGGAAAAGCATTAAAACTTTCCCCGCTTCTTTATTTCGTACCCAGACCCGCATTTGAAATATATAAATTGGGAACAATCCTATTAAATAGAAAATCAAAGAAAAATAAAGCATTATACACTAATATTCAATATATTACAAACACACACTTAGTTAATCCTATTTAATCGGATTGAAATAAATTCGGGATGATTGGGAACAATTTGGGAACAATTTATATATTTGTACCGTTACTAAAAATCCCGATTATGAAAGCAACAGCCTTTATCCGAAAATCCGCAAGTAAAAACGACACCAATAGTGTAGCTACAATCTATTTCCGATTAAGAGATGGTAAAAAGGACATTAAAGCTGCCAGTGAGCTGACAATTAACCCAAATCACTGGAGTAGCGAGAAGCAAGGGTATAAAGACAGAGTAGCCCTTGTTCATGAAGAAAAGAAACTGGCACTGAACAACGAAGTACAGAACATCATCAACCTGATAAGTCAAGAGTACACACCGGAAGCTGACAGCGAATGGCTAAGCACACTCATAGACAAATATCATCATCCAAACAGATATAAAACAGAAGAAGAGATTGCAGCGGAAACCAAACCCACCTTGCTGGATTTGTTTGCCGAATTTCTTGTCAAGCATAAATTATCAGAAGTTCGCATCAAGAACTTTCGAGTAGTACAACGTGCGTTAGCACGTTATGAACTATATGTAAAGGCAACGAAGAGAGGACAAAAGGGCTTTATCCTTGACGTGGATTTGGTAACACCTGACACGCTTCGGGATATGTGGGATTTCTTTCAGAACGAATACCAGTACTATGAACTTTACCCGAGCATTTATGAAGCCATTCCCGAAAAGAGGACACCACAGCCCAGAAGCAAGAACACGCTGATAGACTGTTTTTCAAGAATACGTACATTCTTCCTGTGGTGCTTCGATAACAAGCGTACCACAAACAGACCTTTCGACAAATTCCCGATAGAAGAATGTACATACGGTACACCTTATTATATAACACTTGAAGAGAGAGATAGAATTTTCAATGCCGACCTTTCAGCTACCCCACAACTGGCAATACAGAGAGATATATTCATATTTCAGACACTGATAGGATGCAGAGTGAGCGACTTGTACCGAATGACCAAACTAAATGTGGTCAATGAAGCCATAGAGTATATTCCCAAGAAAACCAAAGAGGGGAATCCGGTTACGGTACGTGTTCCACTTAACGACAAAGCGAAAGAAATCCTTGAACGCTACAAAGAATATGAGGGGAAACTGTTGCCATTCATATCCGAACAAAAGTACAATGACGCCATAAAAAAGATATTCAAGTTGGCTGGAGTTGACCGCATCGTAACAATCTTAGATCCGTTGACGCACAACGAAATCAAACGACCAATTTATGAAGTGGCAAGTAGCCATCTGGCAAGACGTACATTTATCGGCAATATCTATAAAAAAGTGAAAGACCCGAACCTCGTTTCCGCACTGTCGGGACACAAGGAGGGAAGTAAAGCTTTCAGACGATACAGGGATATTGACGAAGAAATGAAGAAAGACCTTGTAAAACTATTAGATTGATACTTGTATGGGACAACAAGAATATGATAATTTCAAAAGACTGATAAAGGAATGGCTCGACAGCCATCCGGATGAATATGCCGATTTCGTAGAAGAAATGAACGACAAGAAGTTCAAAGGATTCTTCAATATTTTCAATACGGCTGTAAGGCTTGTTCCGAAATATAAAGAAGCAGCACGCAAGAGAATAGGTGATGATAGAAACCCTGATTTCGAGGAACTGGAAAATGTTCTTTTACAATCAGACCTTGCTGAGAAGATAGTAAATGAGTTTCATACCCCGAACAAGAGAAGCATTGTTCCTGCCATGCTTGCATGGCTCTATTACGGACGAAGCTATGAGTGCATGGTGGAACAGGGTGAGGAACTGACCAAAAGAAAGGATATTCCCACCTTATACAAATGGCTTGTTTCCGGCATGGTCAAATTCATTATCAGAAAAAGCATCGCCAATGGCATGAGAACCAAAGAGGATTGGCAAGTGTTCAGGAAGCAACAGAAAGCCATTGAGGAAAACTCTCTTGTGGAATGGGCAATAGAAGAAGATGAAGACATGGACGAGGAAGAAACAGATATGTTGCAGGAAGAACAGCCAAAGACCGCAGGACGCAAAGCCGACACACGCACGTTGCCAGAACTTCTGATAGAAAGGCATGACATACTGATTGAAAGAATTGGCACACGATTGAAAACCCATGCTACGGAAACAGATATAGCACGGCTGTTTATCGCACTGGTGGAATACCGCTTCATGCGGAAGTGTCCCATCAAGACTTTCAGAAATGCACTGCACGAGCAGTTCAAGGAACAAGAAATCGTCCACGAAAGAGGCATCCAGAAAGCATACAGAAATCTCACTTCTCCGTTTGGAAACAGCAAGAAACTGGTAAAAGACATTGGTGAAGACCATGAAGCCATCGAGGAATTGAAAGCCTATCTATCCAATTGAAGTTCGTTTAATTCGCTTTTCGTTTTTACGAATTTAACGAATTGAATATCATTGCTTTACGATTGATTTTCATTATATATTTGCGCCACTATCCTAATCGGGGTAGTGGCTTTTCGTTTATAATACTGCCGAAACGGGAAGTCTTACAACCGGCAGTTTCAAGAAGCCTATGACAGACATATTGGCAATTATCCAAAACGGAAACGGCAACATCAAGTTGGAAGTAACAGGAGAAGATTTGCTATTATTCTCCAACCAGTTAATCAGCCGTGCGAAGCATGAACTTTCTACCGCCATTGCGGAAGCAAGAAAGGAGAAGTATCTAACCAAAGAGGAAGTGAAAAAGATGTGTGGTGTTTGTGATACCACACTCTGGCACTGGTCTAAGAAAAACTATCTGAAGCCTGTAAAGGTTGGGAACAAGGTCAGATACCGACAATCCGACATTCAGAGAATCTTAGGTGAACACAACCCTTTAATCTAAGCCTATGAAGGAGGAAGAATATATGCGCGTAGGAACAACTTTGTACAAGGTGGTCAATCAGCCATGCGCCAATGGCGGTTATGAAAAGAAACGTGTCGTATGGAACAACAGCACATTACGGCAGGACTATGGAAAGAACTATCTTGCCACCGTCCCCAAGTATGACGGCTTTTGCACCGTTCCCAATCATCTGAACTACCAAAAGGAGATTGAGGGGTTTCTGAACCTTTACGAGCCGATAGAGCATAAACCGCAGCAGGGGGACTTCTCCCACATCCAATCCTTGATGCGGCACATCTTCGGAGAGCAATACGAGCTGGGCATGGATTATATGCAACTGCTGTATCTACAGCCGACACAGAAGTTGCCCATTGTCCTGCTCGTTTCAGAAGAACGCAACACTGGCAAAAGCACGTTCTTGAACTTCCTGAAAGCCGTGTTTGAGAACAACGTGACTTTCAACACCAACGAAGATTTCCGCAGCCAGTTCAATTCCGACTGGGCAGGAAAGCTGCTAATCGTTGTGGACGAAGTTTTGCTCAACCGCAGGGAAGACAGCGAACGGTTGAAAAACCTGAGCACCACTTTCACCTACAAGGTGGAAGCCAAAGGCAAAGACCGAACGGAGATTGCTTTCTTTGCCAAGTTCGTGCTATGTTCCAACAACGAATATCTGCCAATACTCATAGACGCAGGAGAAACACGCTACTGGGTGCGGAAGATAATGCCGTTACAGAGTGATGATACCAACTTTCTGCAAAAGCTAAAAGCGGAAATACCTGCATTTCTTTATTTCCTGACCCAAAGGGAACTATCCACGACACAGGAAAGCCGTATGTGGTTCAACCCAAGACTGACACATACCGCAGCCTTGCAGAAAATAATCCGAAGCAACCGCAACCGACTGGAAATAGAAATGACCGAGTTGTTGCTTGACATCATGTCGAACATGAACGTGGAAAGCGTATCATTCTGCCTGAACGACCTTGTAACCTTGCTACTCTATTCACAGGTCAAGGTTGAAAAGTATCAAGTGAGGAAAGTTGTGCAGGAAGTATGGAAACTTACTTCCGCACACAATTCGTTATCCTACACCGCTTATGAGTTCGCACCCCATCGTGAGTGCCACTATGAGCCGAAAAGGAAAACTGGTCGGTTTTATACGGTAACGAAAGAACAACTGACCGCTATCTAATTATTTTGATGAAATGATGAATAAGGGAAGTAATATATTGCCTTACAGATAGATATGTATTCATCAAACACTCATCAACAACGATTGCTGATGAAAAAAGAAAACATCATTTCTCTTTTGGCAAGCAATCTAATGAGAAAAAGATGAGCCGATATAACGCTGTTTAACAGTGTGTTAAATTCCCAATTCATCAAATCATCATTTTTTCATTCACCAACAAATCCGCAAGAAAATGACAATAGAAGAAGCTAAAAGCATACGAATAGCCGACTATCTATACAGCTTAGGTTATTCACCAGTAAAACAACAAGGTATCAACCTTTGGTACAAATCTCCGTTTAGGGAAGAGAGTGAAGCATCGTTCAAAGTGAATACCGAACGTGAACAATGGTATGACTTCGGTTTGGGAAAGGGCGGAAACATCATTGCACTGGCTGCACATCTGTACGCTACCGACCATATACCTTACATCTTGAAACGGATAGCAGAGCAGACACCGCACGTGCGCCCGGTATCTTTCTCTTTTGGCAAGCAAAGCTCTTCTGAGCCAAGCTTCCAACAGTTGGAGATTGTTCCGCTGTCATCTCCTGCCCTGCTTGCCTACTTACAAAGCAGAAGAATTAACATAGAACTGGCGAAAAGAGAATGTAGTGAAGCCCGTTTCACCCACAACGGCAAGCGGTACTTTGCCATCGCCTTTCTCAATGCTTCGGGTGGGTTTGAGGTTCGTAACCGCTATTTCAAGGGCTGCATCGCTCCAAAGGAAATCTCCCACATCAGACAGTCTGGGAAAGCGAGGAATACCTGTTATGTGTTCGAGGGATTTATGGACTACCTCTCCTTTCTGACATTGAGACAGGAGAGCTGCCCAAATTATCCGGAGTTGGACGGGCAGGACTACATCGTATTGAACTCCGTATCGAATGTAAACAAGGCTCTCTATCCGTTGGGCAATTACGAACGCATCCACTGCTTTTTCGACAACGACCATGCAGGCATGGAAGCCCTCCAACAAATCCGCAAGGAATACGGCAGAGACCGATACATCCGTGACGCTTCACAGACTTACAGCGGATGTAAGGACTTGAACGAATACTTACAGAAACAGGTTGAAAGAAAAAGGCAAGTCCAATCCGTCAAAGGAGTGAGCAGCCAGTCACCGAAAAAGAAAAACGGCTTTCGGTTATAGCCCACTATAACTACACGCTCCGCTTTCGTAGTTGTGGGCTCTCCCGAGGGGATTAGGGCTTTGCCCTAATGACCCACTCAGGGCGTTTCACCCCTGAGAACCCCGAGCAAAGAGTGACCCTCTCTTTGCAATCTCCGCTTATGGGTTACCCCTAAGAACCCCTCTGCGAAAGCGAGCAGAATAATCAATTGCAAACAAAGAAAAGAAGCTATGGCAACAAAATCAAGCATACATATCAAGCCTTGCAACATCGCATCGAGCGAGGCACACAACCGAAGAACTGCCGAGTATATGCGTAATATCGGGGAGTCCAGAATCTATGTCGTTCCCGAACTTTCCACCAACAACGAACAGTGGATAAATCCCGACTTCAGCACTCCCGAACTGCGAACTCATTATGACAATATCAAGCAAATGGTCAAGGAAAAGACCGGACGTGCCATGCAGGAAAAGGAAAGGGAACGCAAGGGAAAGAATGGAAAAATTATCAAGGTGGCGGGATGTTCACCCATCCGTGAAGGAGTATTGCTCATTAGACCGGATACCACACTGGCTGATGTACACAAATTCGGTGAAGAGTGTCAAAGGCGCTGGGGCATCACTCCACTACAAATTTTCCTGCACAAAGACGAAGGGCATTGGCTGAACGGTCAGCCGGAAGCGGAAGACAAAGAAAGCTTTCAAATTGAAGGCAGATGGTTCAAGCCGAACTATCATGCTCATATCGTATTCGACTGGATGAACCACGAAACTGGAAAGAGCCGAAAGCTCAATGATGAGGATATGGCAACCATGCAGACCTTGGCTTCCAATATACTTCTGATGGAACGTGGGCAGGCAAAAGCTGTCACTGGTAAGGAGCACTTGGAGCGAAACGATTTCATCATAAAAAAACAGAAAGCCGAACTGCAACGTATAGAGGAAACCAAACGACACAAGGAGCAACAGGTAAGCCTTGCCGAACAAGAACTCAAACAAGTAAAAGCAGAGATACGCACGGACAAACTCAAAAGTGCAGCTACCGATGTAGCCACTGCCATAACCAGTGGTGTAGGTTCTCTTTTCGGAAGTGGTAAATTAAAAGATTTGGAACACGCCAACGAAAGTTTACGCTATGAAATTTCCAAGCGTGACAAAAGCATTGATGACTTAAAAGTTCAGATGCAACAAATACAGGAGCAGCATGGCAGACAAATTCGTAATCTTCAAGGAATACATAATCAAGAACTTGAAGCCAAAGACAAGGAAATTTCACGATTGAGTACCATTCTCGAAAAAGCATTCTGCTGGTTCCCATTGCTCAAAGAAATGCTGAGAATGGAAAAATTATGTTATGTCATTGGCTTTACCAAGGGGATGGTTGATTCTCTTTTATACAAAAGGGAAGCAATCAGGTGCAGCGGAAAAATCTATTCCGAAGAACATAAACGAAGATTTGAAATCAAGAACGATATTTTCAAGATAGAGAAGAGTTCGGTTGATGAAAATAAATTAGTGCTAACTATAAACAGGCAGCCGATAGGTGAATGGTTCAAAGAGCAATGGGAAAAATTAAGGCATGGTTTGCGACAATCAGCAGAAGAACCAAGAAAAAATAGAGGATTCAAATTATAACCAACAATAAGCAAAAAAGTGTAATTCAATGATGAATTACACTTTAATTCCCTATATTTACAAATCATTTAAAAAGTTAAGGCACATAAATCAACCACAATGGGCAAAAAATAAAAAATATATTAATTAGTCTAAGCATTTCGATGCTATCTTCTTCTTGTTCAACTATATTAGAAATAATAACAGGAAACAGAAAATGTGCATATCCTAATTGTACAGAACGAACAAGCAGTAACTCTGCTTATTGCCCATATCATAAACCTTACTAACTAAAACAACACCTCACCTATGTTTGTATTATCATATCAAAAAAATGACACCTATTTCAAAACCCCCTCAGGTATTTGAGGAAACTGTGTTATTTCTCCATGCAACAAATAGTTTGTGCCATCCTCTTGCATTTTCATGAAGGTAACAATACTTTCTGAACGCAAACTATGAGTTTTTGCCAACTCATCCCAATCAACTCCCAAAAACTTATTGATGGCGGTATAAGTCAATGCAGAAGAACCTATTAAATTGAATTTATGTTCCTTTGCAGGCACATTTTCATCAGTCAGAATATCATTCTCATCCGTCTTATACGTTAATGTTAAATATGGCAATGTTTCATACGATAGATTTGGATCACTATTTTTTTCTACTGAAAATGAATAAGAACCCTTGGTAATAAAATCGCTATATACTTCATGCTTTATATAATTATATGTAAAGAAATAACAATCCTTAGCTTCATTATTTATCAAATACATAATCGTTCCATTAGGCAAAGACGGGTGTTTACTCTCATCTACACTATAAACCAAATAGCTGTCTGTAACCTTTACAGATATTCTTTCCGTTTCATTTGTAACATCATCCTTAACTATCAGATTTATATTTCCCTTTTCAAGTCCTGTAATACGGAGTACAGCAGTAACTCCATCATTTCCTAAAGTAATACATGATACAGAAACAATCTCTTTGTCTTCAGTAGTAACACTCAGAATACCACTACCGTTTGTAATAGGAATATCATTCCATCCCATTAACATTACCTCATAAGATTTTTTATCCAAATGAAAAGGTAAAACTTCTAGCTTTTCTTCGTTGCAACTTGTCATACCAAGCACACTTAGTATAATGACAATAAAAATAATATTATTTACTATCCTCATAAACAAACATCTAATTAACTTATAATCAAATTGTTTTAAAATCAAAAACGTATAATAGAACCCACATAAAAAAAACAATAACCCTGAAGTTTGCTTGTTCAGCAGGGACAACAGGGTCTTACGTTTGCAAATATAGCTATTAATTTCTATTTTTGCAAGAAAAGTCTTGTTTTTAAACTTATACCAAATGAAATATGACGAATGTTTGCAGGTACTATCCCCGGCAAGATTAAATAAATACGCACAAGCAAGTGGTAATGAAAAAGCCAAAACCTTGCGCCTATACCAATATAACATCAAGTTGAGCCAACGTTTTTATGGAGTTATCGGTATGTTTGAGATAATGCTACGCAATGCCATAAACGCTCACTACAAACAATATTTCAATGATGATAATTGGATAATCAACCAAGCAAGACCCAATGGATTACTTGAACAGGAAGCTTCCGAAATAGTACGCATACAGCGCACTTATACCAATATGGGAGTGTACAATAACGATAAGATGGTAGCTTCCTTTACATTTGGCTTCTGGACTTATCTGTTTACAAGACGCAATTACCGCATAGGAGGAAAAACACTTCTTCAAATATTCCCCAACAAAGCGCATGGTTTAAAGCAAACAGACATCTACAAACAACTGACTGCCATCCGTGAATTTCGTAACAGAATAGCACATCATGAACCTATCTGCTTCAACGCTACACGTGCGATAGATACAAAATATGCCAAAGAGCATTATGAGTTAATACGAACCTATATAGAATATATGGGATTTGATTCGGATTCTGTATTGCGAATGGTAGAAAAGCCCGATTCTATACTAAAAGTAATAGATGGCATGAAGTAAATGCCCCATCTTTGGTGGGATACATAAGGATGATTGGGAACAATTTGGGAACATCTCCGATAAAAAGAAAAAGCTAAGTATCGAACTATCAATCACTTAGCTTTTATCTTTGTACCCAGACCCGGTACAAGCCATAGAAATCATAGGAAAATAAAAGAATTTATCTTCCTTATTATCAACTATTTGAATATTTCCTATTTTCTCTATTTTTGCCATATTTTGCCCATTTTCCGTTATTCAGTACACTTTTAGTACACTTTGAAATATCATTTTCTTTTGTACCTTTGCAATATTGGAAAACAAAAGAAAATCAACTATTTAGCGTAATCACCCGGTTATGGTACCTAAATCGGGATAAAACCTCTAAACAATGGCAAAGTTAGAAAATAAAACGAAAGAAAACCCCAAGTTAGAGCAAAATAAGCTCTCGGATGGTAGAATCAGCCTTTACTTAGAGTATTATTTAGGTAGAGAGGAAAAGCCCGTATTAGATGAAAACGGCAATCAAGTGTACTATGATAGTGGAAAGATGCAAGGTAAGCCCAAGTTTGCAGTAAAGCATAACAGGCGAAAAGAAAACCTTAGTCTGTATCTGATAGATAAGCCCCGTACCCCTGCGGAACGCCAGCAGAACAAAGAAACATTGGAGCTTGCCACAAAGATACGTGCGGAGCGTGAGCAGGAATTTAAAGAAAGTATGTTGGGCTATCGGTTGAAAAAAGATAGAACGGTCAATTTCTTAGACTATTTCCAAGCCTATATCAACAGTTATACCAAGAAAGATATTCGCATGGTACAAATTGCGCTTAGCCGTTTTAAGGACTTCTTAAAAGAGCAATACCCCATGAATGAGTTTAGTATCAAACCGGAACTTATCACCAAAGAAATGATGGAGCAGTTTGTAGCCTATTTGCAATCCCGAAGTGTGGGTGAAGGTGCTAAAAGCATTTACCAGCGTTTCAAGAAAGTTATTCGATATGCGATTGACCACGATGTAATGTTGAAAGACCCATGTAAAAGTGTTACCTGTAAAGTGGATAGCCAAATGCTTCGAAAAGATGTTCTTTCTCCCGAAGAAATACAAAAGTTGGCGGCTTGCCATTATGACAACGAGAACCCGAATGTCAGACGGGCTTTTATCTTCTGTTTATACAGTGGTTTGCGTTTCTGTGATGTAAAAGACCTTACCTATAAGAATGTGGATTACGCTAATCGGTTATTGAAATTTGAACAAAGCAAGACAAAGGGACATTCTGCCAGTAGTGGTGTGGTTATTCCCCTGAATGATGGTCTATTGTCTATCATTGGTGAAGCCCCGGCAGATAAAAACTGTTTGATATTCGATTTACCTACTTACGAAAGTTGCTGTAAATCAGTAAAGCGTTGGGTAAAGAGAGCCGGGATAGACAAACATATAAGCTGGCATTGTGCCCGGCATTCGTTTGCCGTGAACATTCTGAACAATGGGGCAAATATCAAAACCGTAGCCAGCCTTTTAGGGCATAGCGGATTGAAGCATACGGAGAAGTACACCCGTGCGGTGGATAAATTGAAAGAGGAAGCAATAAACAGCTTGCCCGAACTAAAGTTTTAACCATAAAAGACTTATCTTTGTAACTATGAACTTTGAAGCATTAGTAAAACATATCAGCACGATACAGAACACGTTGCAGGCACAAGCCGCACATGCTGTAAACCTTGCCCTTACTTCCCGTAACTGGCTTATGGGTTGCTATATTGTAGAATTTGAGCAGAACGGAGAAGACCGTGCCGCCTACGGTGAACAACTGTTGAAGAAGCTGGAACAACGACTGAAAACAAAAGGTCTGAATGAACGTAGATTCAGGGAATTTAGACGGTTGTACCTTGTTTATCCACAACTAAAAGAACCTGTTACACAATACATTGCATCACAAATTCAAATTCGGCAGTCATTGACCGCCGAATTCACTGAACCAATTCGGCGGTTGGTGACCGCCGAATCTGAAAATGGAGTTTGGAAACTATCAACAGAATACCCACAAACCGAAACATGGATGATTCCGGCTGATAGATTATTCAATAGATTATCTTCCACCCATTTAAACACTATATCGGGAATTGAGAACCCGGTAAAACGTGCTTTCTATGAAATGGAAACCATTCGTGGCTGCTGGTCTGTAAAGGAGTTGGAGCGACAAATCGCATCTTTATATTACGAACGTAGCGGACTATCCAAAAACAAAGAAGCCCTCTCCGCTTTAGTCCAGCAACAAGCAACCTTATTACAACCTAAAGATGTTATCAACACCCCTGTTACTTTGGAGTTCTTAGAGTTGAATGAACGTGCATTGGTGACAGAAACTGATTTGGAACAAGCCATTCTTGACAACCTGCAACACTTCCTGTTAGAAATGGGACATGGCTTCTGTTTTGAAGCCCGGCAAAAACGTATCTTGATAGACGAGGATTATTTCTTTGCCGACCTTGTGTTCTATCACCGCATTTTGAAATGCCATGTTATTGTAGAATTGAAGATAGATAAGTTCCGCCATGAGTACGCTTCGCAACTAAATATGTATCTGAACTATTTTAAAGCGGAAGTGATGCAGCCGGATGATAACCCACCTATCGGCATTTTGCTCTGCACCGAAAAGGGAGATACCTTGGTTAAGTATGCCACTGCCGGGTTAGACCCAAATATTTTTGTGCAAAAGTATAGGATAGAACTTCCAACAGAAGAAGAAATAAAAGTATTCATTTCTTCCTCAAACTATGAGAGTTACAAACTTTAAAATTGGCGAAAAGAAAAAAGATTGTTTCTTCTTTCGCCAGCACATATATTTTGCAGGCTACAAAAGTTAGTTTGGTACGTTTTGGATATATATACAAAAGCACAAACTAAACTCACAATAAAGTAGATTAAAAAAAAGAGAAGATGTTTTGATAAAGTCAGGAATCTATTTTCCCTTTTTAAGAGAACAACTCACGAGGTTATTCTATATTTTAATTGCAATTAGTTTATAGTATGGAAGATTTTAACTCACAATATGCCAACCATTCGAAATTAGAACAGCTAAAGCAGTTCATTTTGGAACATGGTACTTATATCGAACTCAAAAAGGGTGAACAATTCACTATTCAAGGCAAAGTGAATCATCGGGGAGCTTATATCGAACACGGCTTATTGAGATATACTCGTGTGGATGAAAAAGGGAATATACATATAGTAGGATATACTTTCTCCGGAGAGTTTACAGGAAGTTTATGCACACTTATAGAGCCTAATCAACCGTCATTAGTAACAATTGAAGCCGTTTGCGATACAAAGATTTGTTATATACCCTATTTAAAAGTAGAGGAATTCTTTGCCACAAATGTAGAAACCATGCAAGTAAAATGTACTCTTATTGAACAATCATACTTATTAATGTATCATAGATTAATAGATATGTACTGCAAGACTACGGCAGAACTGTATCTTGACTTATTGAATAGATGCCCCGATATTCAAGAGTACATTACGTTAAAGGAGATTGCCTCTTTCTTGCAAGTCACACCGGAAACAATCAGTCGCATACGCCGTGGACTGAATAAATAGCTTACGACAATGAAAGATTTTAATTCATACCTCGACAATTTAGACTATTCCCTCGTAAAAGATTTATTTCATGAAAAAGGGAAGCAACGTATATACCACAAAAAAGATTTCTTTATTCGTCAGAATGAAATATCACGTTTTGCCGAATGGGTAGAAAACGGTACATTCCAATATACATATATTGATGGAGAGGGTGAAGAACACATTGTTGGATACGCTTTCACCAACGAGTTTGTATGTGACTATTCTTCTTTAATGAGAAGTGGCTTATCGTTAGTAAATATTCAAGCCATAACAGAGTGTTCTGTATATGAAATATCCCGTCATGACATTATTGAATATTGGGAAACGGATATGAAAACTCAACGATTCGGAAGGCATGTGGCAGAGAGTCTATTTGAAATGGTATATGAACGATTACTTGATTCATATTGTACGCCTGAAATACGATACAGGAACTTGATGGAACGTTGTCCTAACTTGAAAGAAGTAGTTCCTTTGAAAAGCATCGCTTCATTCTTAGGGGTTACACCGGAAACCATTAGCCGCATACGCCGCAAGTTAGAGATATAACTCACCTTTTAACAATTGTTATATTGGGGTCTTGATAATTGTCAAGACCTTTTTCCTCCACCTTTCATTACTTTGCACACATTGATTAAAAACTATTAGTATGATACGGAAATTAATGAAAGAAGAATATAAAAATGCTATAAACTTATCCTATCAAGTATGTATAGAGTGTGGCATTAACGATTTTACGGAAGAAGGGATTGAAACCTTTAAAAGTTTCGTGTATGACACATCGTTGATGAATACGCTTGACATATATGGGGCTTTTGACAATCATTTATTGATAGGAATAATCGGTGTACATCGGGAAAGGCAACATATATCCCTCTTCTTTGTCTTGCCACACTATCATCGGCAAGGAATAGGAAAATCGTTATTTGACTATATGATGAGCAATTGTAATTTTACTTATATAACAGTTAATTCTTCAACCTATGCAGAAACTTTTTATACATCTTTAGGCTTCAAAAAAGTGGGTAAAAAAGAGATTAATAAAGGTATTGTTAGTATCCCTATGAAGAGAAATATATAATTATTGTCAATCACTTAAAATAGAGATAAGATGAAAAAGAAAATTACTTTATGTATGGTGCTTTCCACATTCATTATTTGCGCCATGTTATGTCTGACAAATTGTAGTAACGATGATGCCCCTACTTCTGTCTTCACCCCCGAAGCCCTGAAGCAAACTACTTGGCAAGCGCAAATGACCGTGTACAATATCGAAGATGAGATAGACTACACAAAACAATCCATTCTTCAGTTTACTAACGAATCAGAAGGCATTTATACAAGGACGAACGAAGAAGACGGATATATGTGGAACACAGATTTTACTTATCAAGTAAATGGAAAAATCATCACGTTCGACAACATAGCAGGTCCGTGGACAGTGATGGAATACACAGGAACACATCTCGTAATGGAAGCCTATAATCCCAATAAGATGGTGTGGACGTTGGAGAAGATGTATTAACCTAAAAATAGCGGATATGAAGATTTCAACAATTCTCTTTTTCTGCCTACTAATGACAGCTTGTATGCAGACAAAATCCTTTCACCGGACAAACGGCTGGTACTACGTAACATCACAGACTACAGACAGCCTTTCACAAACACCTTTCCTTACTGTTATGGATTTCGATTCTTTACGTTTGGAAACTGATGCTTTTGGACACTCGGTCATTACCGGTGTCTTCCTCCAAGATAAATTGCCTATATGGAGAGAAGCCACAACAAAGAGTGTAGGAAAGTACATCGCTTTCGTTTTCAATGACACGGTGATAACTGCTCCTCAGGTTAATAGCCCCATAGAAAGCGGATGTTTCCAAATTTCCAATCCGCATGGATATGATTTGGAACGTATCTTTAGGGAACTACAAAAAGAAATTGATATATCAAGGTTTGGAAATTAAATGTTAACTGGAAAATGGGAACATTAGGTTGCATAAATGATATGCTACAACGGGACAAAGAGAACCGTGAGCTTCGCAAGTTGAATAGAGACAGGATGAAAGAACATCACAAATATCTTGTAGGCAAAGGTAAAAATGCTGATTTATCCAATGTTTCCATTGAAAAGATAGAAGAAATCCGTAAAAAAACCATAGAAAAGGAGCAATCAGACCAAATATATATGTTTAGGATATATATATTTCTTACAATATGCCTTTTAGTGCTATTTTTATTGGGATTACTTTGCTATAAACTATTTTTCTAAATTCCCCCAAAACAACAACTTGCGGATTACAATATTATGAATTGAAATAAGCCTTTTCCTAAGTCTCGCTAAGGCTTATTTTTTATATGAATACATACATGAATCTAATTTTAGAACAGCGATTTTTCCGCTTATTGTCGGAATATTCACAACGTAAAGTTTCTGCATCGGAGTTTACAGAAGCTATTGAGGAATTGGCTACGCATGTAGCCGATTTTGGTATCAACGAACAGGATTACAGTATTTTACTTCGCTATTTTTCCTTTGGTTTACACCGTCTTAAATCGTATCGTGTACGGTTTGAGCAAGAAAAAAATGCCCTATTTGCATTTAATTGATGAAGCGATAGGACTTTTGAACACTGAAATACGCCTTATTGAATGGCGCATCAAATACCCGGAACAACTACAGCAACGCATCAATAAACAGCCCCTTTCCCCTCTCTACCTCGCCGACAAAACAACCCTTATCAATATCATGGAAGTGGTAAGCGGCTTATTCCTCTCCAAAGACATCGTTTATCAGAACGGTAAACCTGCCTATTTAGTGGACTTATCCAAAGGTTTTGAATGGTTGTTTAACATTAAGATAAGCGACTGCCACCAAAAACATGAGGACGTGATAAAACGGAAGCCGGGCAAACTCACCGAATTTCTTAATGGACTGGCAAACCTAATCAAAAATGAACATGATAAGAAAGGATATAGATAATCAGCAACTTATGATTTATTTATAGGGGACTCCATTAGTTCTCCTGTAATTTCTTTGTATCCGTTTTTAGAACTTTGCTTCATCAATCGATTGACAAACAAAATGTATAATCTGAAAAATGAAGCAATTATGTATATAGACAATGACGAATTTGGTGGATGGATGCAGAAGCTGTATGCCAAACTGGAAGAACTCTGCAAAGATGTACGGGTACTACGCAATGCAGACAGGGTACTGCCCGAAGATGATAACCTATTGGATAATCAAGACTTGTGCCTGCTGTTCAAAGTAAGCATCAAAACCCTGCAACGCTACCGGGCTATCGGTGCGTTGCCATACTTCACTATCAGCGGAAAAGTGTATTACAAGGCTTCCGATGTCCGGGAGTTCATCAAGGAAAGGTTCAGCGTCACCACGCTACGCCAGTTCGAGAAAGAACACTGTACGAAGAAAAAGAAGTGAATCTGAAAAGCCGGAACGGTGAATGTGCTTCATCCATCCCGGCTTTCCCCGTTTATGGCTTACCCAGCTTATCAGCTTCTTTCTTTAGCTGTTCGGCTTGCTCGTTCAACAGCCTTGCACGTTCCAGTGCTTCCGCCTGCTTTTGGATGCGGTATTCAAAATCCATCACTGAATCGGTCAGACTTCGGATAAAGCCGTTATCCCGTTGCCATTTGAACTTGTTTTCCAGTATATCAAAAGTTTCCCCGTCTGCCTGTCCTTGCATCAGCAAATAGCGGTATTTCATATCGTTGTCCTGTAACTGCTGCATACGTTCAGCCAAACGGATATTCAAGAATATGGAAACGGAACAGATAACCAGCACTGCCGAAAAAAGGAACAATCCCGGACGAATCCAAGAAGCGACCTTGTTGCAAATCCGTTGATAGAGCGGTAAGGGTATAGCTTCCTCTTTATCCGTCTTGCAAGAGCCCAAAGCATCAAGCATTACCTTGAAACAACGGTAGGTTTCCAATACTATTTTCTTGGTGTCCTCGATATGTTTCTGCTGACCTTGCATCCTATTCCTTATCTCGTCAAGCTGGCTTCGGATAGCCTGCAAATCCTTTTCGGGAACAGCCGGGTTACTGTGCAATTCCGACAATGCCTGTTCGATTGCGTTCAGTCTTTCAAGAGTTTCCTCCCGACTGGCTGGCGTTACCTGTGCTTCCTGCTTCTCTTTCAATTCAGTAACCATTGAGAGAAGCCCCTCTAAAATCAAATTTTTCTCCATGTGTTTACAAATTAAGTTGTTTTTTCTTTTTCTTCTTCTTTCTTAAATTCAAGTTTGGTTCTTCATCCGCAGGGGGTGATGAAGCGGTGAACAGACCGAGTGAGCCAGTTATCAACGGACTGTCAGTCTTTCCCTGTGTCGGCAATGGCTCCCGAACGGGTGTAAAAGCTGTCTGCCGTTGATTTCCGACCGTATTCAGTCCTGCATCCCCGAAACATTTATCCAGTTTGGAGAAACTAAAATTGCGGTCTATCTCCGAACCCTTGAACGTGTATTCGCCTTTGGAAAAGGAAACGCCCTGTATCTCGCCCGTCTGCCCCTTGTACTTGAACCGGACAGTAATACCCTTTTCCGCTAACCGCTCCTGTAACTGCCGCCAGTTCTTGAACTTCCCGATTTCGTTCTTTACAGCCGTGTAAATCTCGTATTTCGACTTGTCCGGCTCTTTCAAGCGGTGCTGCTTTACCTGTTCTTTTCCACCAGCAAAATAAAGCCCGTGTTTGGTTTTCAGCTTCTTGCATACCTGCTCGTTACGGTACATATCGTTCCTGTCCGAAATGGTCTTGCCGTTGTTGTCTATGCGGTTGAACACGATATGCACATGTGGGTGTTCCCGGTCTTGATGGCGCACGATGATATACTGCGTATCGGTGATTTTCATTTCACGCATATACTCCTGCGCAAGCTGTACCATCTTCTCGTCTGTCAATTTGGGTGCATCCACTGCCGAATAACTTAACGCAATATGTCCGACAGGCTTCTTCAAATCGGGATTCATCCCGGTCTGCATACAGAAGCTGCGGATTATATCGCCCCGGCTTTCAGTCAGAACCCCGTCCGCATGAAGCAAAACCGCCTGCTCCTTACCAAGCACATAGTTCACACAGCCCTTAAACCCGCTTCCCTTTTTTATTTTTCCAATCATCCGACAACTGATTTATAATTTCGACAATCCTGTTTTTGAGTTTCACCAGTTCCACCGCCACCAGTGCGAAACCTCCGGCATTCGCTCGGTGCGCCAGTTGGTTGATGTTGTTGGCTTCCCCTGCCAGCTTGCGGATGGTGTCCGCATCCTGCCTATTCAGCCGGGGTATGACCTCTGCCGAAACAACCGCCTGCCGGACATACTCACTGACACGCAACCCGGCTTCCCCGGCTCGCTTCCTGATGGCATAATACTGCAACTCGGTCAGCTTCGTGCTGACTACCCGTTGCTGCTTCTCTATCCGTTTCTTTGCCGGACGTCCCCCCGGCTTATCCTTTATATTCGTCATAGGTTTTTACATTTAAATGGTATCTTAAAAATTGCGACCAACGGGAGAAATTTTCTTTGCTGTCAAGCAAAGCAAGGTAGTTTCGGTTTACCGAAACATAACCTTGCTCTCCAAATTAAACCGCCTGTCGCTGGTAATCCTGCCGGACTAAATGCCCCTGCCCCTTTTCTGTCTTGGGGCGGCACGTTGTCCGGTTTCCTGCTTTATCTCCTGCGCTTGGCTGGTGCTGTTCTTCTGTTCCTGCTTCCTGCCGCACAGGTAATCGTTCAAGTCCGAATACCCCCTGTAATTGCCCGAGAAGTCACGCACACGGTAGGAGTATTCCAATTCGATAGCCCGTGTCGCTTCATATCCTGCCTTGTCATTGTCAAGCATACAGTGGATGCGTTCATACGGGTACAGCACGTCAATAGCTTTCGGCACATTGACAGTAGAGTTGAGTATGACATAATCCTGCCTGTCAAGGTCGGGCATGGTCGGGCAGTTCTTCATCCGGAGCGTGAGGAAAGAAAGATAGTCCATAAAACCCTCGAATACCAAACACTTCTCTCTCGGCTCTCCCTGCTGCCGTATATGGGTGATGTCTTTCGGGGCGATGCAGCCTTTGAAAAAGGAATTGCGAACCTCGTAACCTCCTGCTATGTTCGGGAAACCGATAGCAAAGAACGGTCTGCCGTTATTGGTAAAATGGAGTTCCTTACATTCTCTTTTTGCCAGTTCGATATTGATACCCCGTCCCTCCAAGTAACGGAGCAATGCCGGATGGGTCAAGTCACGGACTTCCAAATGTTGGAAACTCGGTTCTGTCCTACGCTGGGGAAAAGAAAAACTGACCGGGCGGACGTGCGGTGTCTGTTCCGCTATCCGGTTTAACAGGTATGGCAGGCTGTCGGAGCAATAGAGTTCCTTTGCCAGTGCGATGATGTTGCCGCCCTTGCCTGCGCCAAAGTCATACCAAAGGTTGCGGTCAGTGTTCACCTTGAAAGACGGTTCGTGTTCCTCCCTTAACGGTGATTTGTACCATAAGCCGTTACCCTGCTGCTTGACAGGAGAGTAACCTAAACTATGCAGATAGTCTGCGATGGGTATTTGTTTCACATCTTCGATGTTCATAACATTTTCTTTTTTGGGGATTAAAAAATAGTTGAAAAGTGCGCCAGTCCTGTTTAGTCCGTTATATATATACCCGTACCATACTAAACCTGCCTGTTCCGATACAGGGAAATAGTAAGTCCGTTCCTCTTATATATACACCCGGACTAAACCAAACTGACTTTTAATAATGGAAATCGGGATTATAGCGGTAGCCCTTGCCCTCTTTCACAATCATGCGCTTGTTCACAAGGAACTTGTTCAAATCCACATGGATATTGCGTCCACGCTTGTAGCCGATACTTGCATAACCCTGTTTCAAGGTCTTTAGGACATTCTCGTAACCATATATGACCTGTTTGCCAAAACCGTTTTCCAAAGCTGTCCTGTGCTGTTGCTCCGTCAGTTCTGCCAGTGGAAAGCCCCTGTCTTGGCTGGGTTGCTTGAATACATAACCGTCCACGGCTTCGGGCAATGCGCTGTCGTTGATACGGAATGCGAACGGGTCAAACTCCCGGTCACGTATGTGCATCGCCTTTACCTCGCTTATGTTGCCGTCCTGCGTACTTTTGGTAATTTGCAGGACGGTTTCAGCCTTATTGTTCAGTTCCGTACCGATATGCCCCCTTGTGTTGTCATCCCCCTTGTTCAAATGCAGTACGGTATGGATATGCAGGTTATATCCGCTTGACCAGCGCATCAAGAGGTTGATTAGGTCAGTCGATTCGCTGGGGCTGTTGATGTCATACATCAAGTCACGGATTCCGTCAATGATGAGCAACCCCACATCGGGCATATTTTCAAGCATATAACCGATAATCTGTTTCCGCTTATCGGGTGTCTGCTCCCTTAGCACGATGAAAACAAAATCGTCCCTGTCCTTGTCGGTAGGCAGTCCGGCAAGCCGCAAAATACGCTCCATGACCTTGTGGCAATGGTATTTGCTCTGCTCGGTATCTACATAGAGGATTTTCCGTTTGTTCGGTGGCAGGTATGCCGAATACTTCAATACCTCGTCATTCTTCAACGCTGCCGCAACGATAGCGGAAATGTTGAATGTCTTTTTGCTCTTGGCTTTACCCGTGGATGCACTGAAATTACCCAACGTGCCAATGGTAGAGCCGTTCACCCAGAGTATTTCGGGCGGCACTTCGTAAGTGTCCGTCACCTTTAGATGAATGGTTTTCCAAAGGGCTGCGAAATCCTCTTTCTGCATGGTGATGTCCTGCCCGGCTTCTGTCGCTTTTCTATTTTCCATAGCCGTTATTTCTTTAGAGGACGGTTAAGGATATACTTCTGCGCTTCCTGCTCTATCTGCGCCTGCGTCTTGACCGGGTTCTGACGCAACCATGCTTCCAACTCCGCTTTCTCAAAATAAAGCATTTTGCCCTGCGGCTTGTAATGGGGTATCAAGTTACCCGAAGTCAGCTTGTACAGGTAACTTTTAGAAAGGTTCAAGAACTTGCTCGCTTCATCGAAGCTAAGCACGTTCTTTGAAAGGAACAACATCTTTTCGAGTTCGGAAACTCTTAACTCTAAATTTTTTTCCATATTGTTTAGGAATTTAGGTGAAACAATATGAAGGTGCGCACCCTCGTTTTTTTGTTAACGGGGGCAAAGTTAAGAGCTTGAAAATGAAGTCTAATTGACCTTTGTTTGAGCGTTCAATCTATGCTCAACCTTTTTGCAGTTGTTTGATGTATTTGTCTATGATTTCATATCCTTTCGGATAGATGTTTTTCGCTTGGTCTGTCGCACTCGACAGGTCAGTACGTGTAAGCGGTTCACCTTTTATCTTCTTCAATATCAGTTTATTGTTTGCTATGACAGACTGCCATTCATAAACGATGTAATTATAACAGCTAAGTTGCATCATAAGATAGGCTAACAGACGGGTATTATTAACTTTCAATACCCCATTCAGTTTGCAGTTGAAAAAATCGGTAAGTATTTTGGCACTGACGGTAGTAGTAAACATATTCGCTTCATTCACACAGTCGGTCAGAAGTTTGATTTCATTAGCTTTCAACGTGGACTTGAAAGGATTGCTTTTGCCCACAATCTTGGTTGGATTAGTATCTGCACTTTCCTCTTTCTCTTTTGGCAAGGCTTGCTCTTGGATGGCAACCGCATCTGTATGGTAATTGCTTTCCTGTTCTTGCAGATAGCGCAAATATTTGGAAAGCACGACAAGATTAACGATAATGGACAAATAAGGAAGCCGCCCATCATAACAGGACGGTTCATGCAAATATGCATCCATATCAAAATCAGAGCAGCGGAAACCGATATACTTTTTTCTTTCATCAGAATTCAAGTCCTCAAAATAACCACTTTCCCACAAAAAATCGGGAATATCCATGTCCAATACAATGTTACGCACGACACGGTATTTTTGTTGGATGGCTACAATATTTTCAGTCACACGGAAAATTTCTTGTCGCAAATAATCCTTTAGCTGGGCTTGCGTCAAATATTCACGTTTTAAAAATAGTGCATCTACTTTAGTTTTATAGTCATGAGCTATACAACTATCTAATATCTTCTGTATTTCTCTGAAATTGGTTTCTATATGATTTTCCATAATCGTGTGCCTTTAAACGTTCTTACTACAAATATAAGGTAAGAATCTCACTTTTCCCGAAAACATCGGCAATAATAAGGAAGAAAAGATAGGATAAGCGTTAAGAAATTATAAAGATATGGGGAAGAAAACTATTAAAGTACACCTTTTCTTTGTATTCGTCATTCAGTACACATTTAGTACGCCCTATAAAAGCAGAAAACCCTGATAATCAGGTGATTATCAGGGTTTATTCGTACCCAGACCCGGGGTCGAACCGGGATGGAAGTGAATCCACTGGTGTTTGAGACCAGCGCGTCTACCGATTCCGCCATCTGGGCATGTTTGACTTCTCAAATGCGGTGCAAAGATACAGCTTTTTTCTAAACCTGCAATACTTTTCCTAAAAAAAGGCGAAAAAAACGATAAAACCTGCTTGAATCATTCCTTGTTTGTAAAATATGCAGTACATTAGCAGAAACTTTTAAAATCAATAGCATGGTAACCAATAAGGATAATTTCTGTGTAATTATGGGCGGAGGAATCGGCAGCCGTTTCTGGCCATTCAGCCGCAAGACACTTCCAAAACAGTTTCTGGATTTCTTCGGTACAGGACGTTCCTTGCTGCAGCAAACCTTCGACCGCTTCAAGCAGGTAATCCCCATGGAAAATATACTTATCGTAACAAATGACTTGTATGCCGACCTTGTAAAAGAACAGCTTCCCGAACTTAAACCCGAACAGATTCTACTGGAGCCGACACGCAGGAATACAGCCCCCTGCATTGCGTGGGCTTCCTATCATATCCGCGCCTTGAATCCGAACGCCAATATAGTGGTAGCTCCTTCGGACCACTTAATCCTGAAGGAAGGCGAATTTCTGGCAGCTATCGAAAAAGGGCTGGACTTCGTTTCCCAATCGGACAATCTGCTGACACTCGGCATCAAGCCCAACCGTCCGGAAACCGGATATGGCTATATACAAATAGCCGAAGCCGCCGGTGATAATTTCTACAAGGTAAAAACCTTCACTGAAAAGCCCGAACTGGAACTGGCAAAAGTATTCGTGGAAAGTGGAGAATTCTATTGGAACTCTGGTCTGTTCATGTGGAACGTAAATACCATCATCAAGGCAAACGAAGCCCTGCTGCCCGAGCTGACTTCCAAACTGGCCCCCGGCAAAGATGTGTATGGAACAGTCCAAGAGAAACAATTCATTGATGAGAACTTCCCTGCTTGCCCCAATGTCTCCATAGACTTCGGCATCATGGAAAAGGCAGACAATGTATATGTGTCATTAGGCGATTTCGGCTGGTCTGATTTAGGAACCTGGGGGTCTTTGTATGATTTGTCTCCCAAAGATGAAGCAGGCAATGTAGCCTTAAAATGTAAATCCCTCATCTATAATAGCAAAGACAATATCGTGGTGCTGCCCGACAACAAACTTGCAGTTATCGACGGTTTGGAAGGTTATCTCATAGCCGAGTCGGACAATGTATTACTGATTTGCAAGAAAGATGAAGAACATACCATCCGCAAATATGTGAATGATGCCCAGATAAAACTGGGAGAGGAATACATTTAAATTAAAAATTAAAGGATAAGTGCCGAAGGCAAAAAAATAGCGGGAGCTGGATGAAGTCCAACTCCCGCTTCCGTTTATTTAGGGGAGGAAAATAAACCGATTAAAGCACTGCACGGATAGCTTCTGCCACAGCCTTGAATTCTTCGTCCGTCAGTTTCAGTTTGGGATTGGAGAAAAGCATATCTTTTTCGTTCTGCATAGGAATCAAATGTATGTGCGCATGAGGCACTTCCAGCCCCAATACCGCTTCTCCTACCTTTCTACACGGAAAGGCCTTGCCGATGGCAAGTGCCACTCTCTTGGCGAAAACATGCATCGCCGCCAAATCCTCATCGTTCAAATCGAAGATATAATCCACTTCCTGCTTGGGAATGACCAATGTATGACCTTTTACCAACGGATTGATGTCAAGGAACGCAAAGAATCTGTCATCCTCCGCCACCTTGTAGCAAGGTATTTCACCTGCGATAATTCTACTGAATATTGTTGCCATAGCTATAAATTATAAAATAAGGCAAGCCCGTATGCGGACCTGCCTTCCTTTAAAAGGATATGTTCACTACTTCCAGGTTAATCATGCCCTGCGGAACTTTAATTTCTGCGATGTCACCTACTTTCTTGCCAAGCAGACCTTGTGCAATCGGAGTATTGACGGAAATCTTTCCTTCCTTCAGATTGGCTTCACTTTCGGAAACGATAGTATAAACCATCTTCATGCCATTCTTCACGTTCTTAAGCTCTACCTTATTGAGAATCTGTACAGAATCGGTTTTCAACTTCGACTCATCAATAATCTTAGCGTCGGCAATGGTCAGCTTCAAGTTGTTAATTTTCATCTCAAGCATACCTTGAGCTTCCTTGGCAGCGTCATACTCTGCATTTTCCGACAAATCACCTTTGTCACGCGCTTCGGCAATGGCAGCCGATATTTTGGGACGTTCCACCGTCTCCAGGTGTTTCAATTCGGCCATCAATTTCTTGTAGCCGTCTTCTGACATATAAGCCATACTTTTTCCTCCTTAAATGTTATGTTAGTTTTTAATGGTACTATAAACAAAAAAGAATTCCAACATGGTCAGCATGCTGGAACCCTCTTTCCGATTTTCCTTTGCAAAGATAGCCTTTTATACAATGCGTGTCAAGCATAAAAGGCTGCTTTGTAACATATTTAAACGAAAACTTCTTATTTATAACATGTTACAGCAATGCTTTCACTGCCGCCTCCAGGTCTTTAATGCTCTCTCCACGGGCACTCAACTCATTGTTCTTGTTGACCAGGAACACAGAAGGCACATTCTTCACATTATAAGAAGCCGCTATAGACGAATAAATTCCATTGCCGTCGCGCACACAAATCCAAGGCAGATTGTCGGCAGTTGTTTTCCAATAGTGCTCGTCTGCATCCAGAGAAACCTGATAGATTTCCAATCCCTGGGCGGCATACTTGTCGTACAAGTCGCGCAACATATAATTATGTGTAGCAGAAACGGCACTCTGATAAACAGTGAAGTCCACAATAACAGCCTTGCCCTTCAGTTCGCTCAACTTACGTGTATTGCCCTTCATGTCACGCAGGTTAATGTCGATGATGCCGGTTTCGGAAATTGCCTCTTCGGGGATTTCCACCACCTTCTGCTGCGGAGTACGGGTATTCTTCATTCCCTTTATCACAATATTGTAGAGGTTCTTGGAGCGGTCGGCATCCGGATAATAATTGTTCAGGCTGGTTGCCACGGCTGCAAAACACTTAATGTCTTCCTTATTGTTCAGAGGGTCGAAAATCAAATAATTATTCAACTTCTGGAACAAGGCGAAATAGGCAGCAGCCGTATTGGGAGCGGCAAAAATATAGCTGATTTTCACTTCATCCTTATAGTTCTTCAATAAAGAGGCAAGACTGTCCTCAAAAACATCGGCACCTATCTTATGTGCCTGCACCGACTGCAGCAATGCATTCACATTATCCTGAAGCTTCATCTGCTTCAGCGTCAAGTCCTTTATCTTCGAGCTATTCGGAGAACCTTCCACTGTATAGGCAGTGGCGAAATCGGTATAAGGTGCCTTTACCAAAACCGTTTCCGTCGAATCTACCGAGAAATTAATAACCTTGTCGTCTACCCGCAGACGGTAAAATTCCGGAGACACCGGACGTACCTGCTTGAAGTGGAAAGAGCCATCCCCTTCCAGTTTTACAGAATCCAAAGGAACAATACCTTCCAATGCCGAGGCTTCCAAATAAAGCATCTTGCCGTCGGCACCAGACACTTCACCCTCTACTTTGAATTTCGGTTCGGAATTACATGCACCCAATGCTATTGCAGCAAGTACCATAAAAAAGATTTTCTTCATATCGTATCTTCAGTTTTGTTTTGCAAACGTGCCTGCAAATATACTTCTTTTCAAGTTCAGTCAAAGCATTTTCCCTCGTTCTTCCATATAGAAAACTGCAAAAAACAACTAAATACAAACTTTTTATCTCATTCCCACCATTTTACATGAATAAATTATGTATCTTTGCACGAATTTTGAAAGAAAATTAGATATAAAACATTTTTTATGATTAACCCAATTGTTAAGACGATCGAGCTTCCTGATGGCAGAACCATCACGCTCGAAACGGGAAAGCTGGCAAAACAGGCAGACGGTTCTGTAATGCTTCGTATGGGCAACACCATGCTTTTAGCTACTGTTTGTGCCGCCAAGGACGCAGTTCCCGGAACAGATTTCATGCCATTACAGGTAGAGTACAAAGAAAAATTCTCCGCATTCGGACGTTTCCCCGGCGGTTTCACAAAGCGCGAAGGACGCGCTTCTGACTACGAAATCCTCACTTGCCGCCTCGTTGACCGTGCTCTCCGCCCCTTATTCCCTGATAATTTCCATGCAGAGGTATACGTAAACATCATTCTTTTCTCAGCAGACGGCGTAGATATGCCCGACGCTCTGGCCGGACTCGCAGCTTCTGCCGCACTTGCAGTTTCAGATATCCCCTTCAACGGACCTATTTCCGAAGTACGCGTAGCACGCATCAACGGACAATTCGTCATCAACCCTACCTTCGAACAACTAGAACAAGCCGATATGGACTTGATGGTGGGCGCCACTTACGAAAACATCATGATGGTGGAAGGCGAAATGGACGAGGTTTCCGAGCAGGACTTGCTGGAAGCGATGAAGGCCGCACACGAAGCCATTAAGATTCAGTGCAAGGCACAGATGGAACTGGCAGAAGAAGTAGGCTCTACCGTGAAACGCGAATATTGCCACGAAGTGAACGACGAAGAACTCCGTAAGGCCGTTCACGACGCTTGCTACGACAAGGCTTATGCCATTGCCGCTTCCGGAAACAAGAACAAGCACGAACGCATGGATGCTTTCGATGCCATCCGCGAAGAATTCAAGGCACAGTTCTCCGAAGAAGAACTGGAAGAAAAGGCAGCCCTCATCGACCGTTACTATCACGATGTGGAAAAAGAGGCGATGCGCCGTTCCATTCTGGACGAAGGCAAGCGCCTTGACGGACGTAAGACGACCGAAATCCGTCCTATCTGGTGTGAGACCAGCTACCTGCCCGGCCCTCACGGTTCCGCTATCTTTACACGTGGCGAAACACAGTCTTTGTCTACTGTGACTTTAGGCACCAAGTTGGACGAGAAGATTATCGACGACGTATTGGAACACGGAAAAGAACGTTTCCTTCTGCACTACAACTTCCCTCCGTTCTCTACGGGCGAAGCCAAGGCACAGCGCGGTGTAGGCCGTCGTGAAATCGGCCACGGCCATCTGGCATGGCGTGCATTGAAGGGTCAGATTCCTGCAAACTATCCGTATGTAGTACGCGTGGTATCCGATATCCTCGAATCAAACGGTTCTTCTTCCATGGCTACCGTATGTGCCGGAACTCTGGCATTGATGGATGCAGGTGTGAAAATCAAGAAACCGGTATCAGGTATCGCCATGGGATTGATTAAGAATGCAGGCGAAGACAAATATGCCGTATTGTCCGATATCCTCGGTGATGAGGACCACTTGGGCGACATGGACTTCAAGGTGACCGGAACAAAAGACGGTATCACCGCCACTCAGATGGACATCAAAGTGGACGGTCTGTCATACGAAATCCTCGAAAAGGCATTGCTGCAGGCTAAAGAAGGCCGTGAATATATCTTGGGCAAAATCACCGAGTGCATTGCCGAGCCTCGCGAAGACCTGAAACCTCACGCTCCGCGTATCGAGACAATGACCATTCCCAAGGAATTCATCGGTGCTGTCATCGGCCCTGGTGGAAAGATTATCCAAGGTATGCAGGAAGAAACCGGTGCTACCATTACTATTGAAGAAGTGGACAACATCGGTAGAATCGAAATCGCCGGTACCAACAAGAAGAGCATCGATGATGCTATGCGTATCATCAAAGGGATTGTAGCTGTCCCCGAAGTAGGCGAAGTCTACAAAGGCAAGGTACGCTCCATTATGCCTTACGGTGCATTCGTTGAATTCCTGCCGGGTAAGGACGGCTTGCTCCATATCTCCGAAATCGACTGGAAACGTCTGGAAACAGTAGAAGAAGCCGGTATCAAGGAAGGTGATGAAATTGACGTAAAACTTCTCGACATCGACCCGAAGACCGGAAAATTTAAGCTGTCACGCAAAGTATTGCTTCCGAGACCGGAAAGACAAGAAAGACCGGAAAAGAAATAAGAAATTTCTTATTCTTTAAGTATATAAAGCCTGGTGGAACCCCATCAGGCTTTCTTTTTGTCAATACTGCCAGAAATGGCTCTGAAAAAACAAGGCATAATGCTTGCATATTCCAAAAAGATTATGTTTTTTTGCTATGTAAAGCCTTATATTCCATAAAGAACCTCAATTAATGTCCGGTTTAAGGAGCCTACATACTATGAATCTTTTCTCACGCTTTTTCCAGGAAAACCAAGAAAAGTTTTTGGCTTTTGCTTATTCTTATCTCAGGGATAAAGCAGAAGCGGAAGACGTTGTGATGGAATCCATGATTGCCTTATGGGAAAACCGAGACCGCTGGGAAGAAAACAGTAACCTGCATGCCCTGCTGCTGACCATCATAAAGAACAAAGCCCTGCACGTACTCGAGCACAAGCAGGTGCGTCTGCGAGCGGAAGAAACCATCAGCAGCCACAACCTGCGCGAACTGGACTTACGCATCTCCACCTTGAAAGCCTGCGAACCGGACCAGATATTCAACACGGAAATACAGCATATCGTAAATAAGACCTTACAGGAAATGCCCGAGCAAAGCCGGAAGATATTCATGTTGAGCCGATACCAGAACCTGGCAAACAAGCAGATTGCCGATAGTCTGGACATATCACTTAAAACCGTAGAGGCACACATCACCAAAGTGCTGCGGATTCTCCGGCTGAGACTGAAAGATTATCTTGTTACCATACTCATAATATTAATATCCTAAAAAATGCTTCTACGGAATAGGGTTACCGCCCACTTTCCGGTTATATATACAAAAGGTAAAAAGAGCACGTTTTAGAAAAGAAATAAATTATTGACAATGAACCAAGAGCTATTATATAAATATTTCAAAGGTATTACTTCCGTTGAAGAAGAAAAGATGATACTCGACTGGATAGACGCCTCGGATGAAAACCGGGACATCTTCCTGAAAGAGCGCATGATATACGACATTTCCTTGTTCTCGGACAAGCAGGGAAACAATGAAAAGAAAACGGTGCACATCATGCCGATGCTCCGCTGGGCGGCCCGTATAGCCGCCGTCACCATTGTCGCCATTGCCGGTTATTTCATCACCTCCGACTTTTTATATAACAAGGAGGTGCAGTTGCAAACAGTCACTGTGCCTGCCGGACAACGGGCCCAAATTATCCTTGCCGATGGAACACGCGTATGGCTGAACTCCAAGTCCACCATGAAATATGCCGCCAACTTCGGACGCAACGAACGAAATGTGGAATTGGACGGAGAGGCCTACTTTGAAGTAGCCAAAAACAAGAATATCCCATTCTATGTACATACAGAAACGAACAAGGTAAAAGTTGTAGGAACGAGTTTCAACGTCTGTGCCTACAGTGGGAGCCATGAGTTCGGAACCACATTGGTGGAAGGTATCGTCGATATCTATCCGGCCAACAGCAGCCAGATAATCACCAGGTTGCAGAAAGACGAGGTATTTCTCAATGAAAACGGAAAATGTAGAAAGGCCGTCCTTCCTTCCTATGAATATCTACGCTGGAAAGAGGGACTATACTGTTTTGACGACGCTCCATTCAGCGGTATCCTCGGTAGACTGGAGAAATACTATAATGTAAAGATAACCGTTGCCAGTCCTCAACTGCTGAACTACGGCAGCTTTACCGGCAAGTTCAGAGAGCAGGACGGCATCGAACATATACTGCGGACCATCTCGAAAGACCATCCTTTCAAGTTCCGCATCAACGAAGAAAAGGATTCAATTGTTATATATGAGTAAGAAAAAAAGATCGGAAAGTACCCCCATACTTTCCGATCCGAAACAGTCAAAAATCGACCTTAATCAATTTATTAACTTAACACAGTGACAAAGATATGAGAAAAATTTTGTTGATGAGGCTTTTTTATCTAAAAAAATTAGATTTTAAGCAATTATTGCAAACCTATGAAAATCACATTATTCCTTCTCCTGCTTGTTATATTTCAGGTGTACAGCGGGAACTGCTACTCTCAGAATGCCAGGGTCAGCATTCAAAATGCCCGGCTGAGGGTAGGGCAAGTTCTCGAGCAAATTGAATCGCAAACAGAATACTTATTTGTATATAACAAACAGAACGTCGATGTACGCCGTACCGTCGACATCAATGCAAGCAACCAAACTGTTTCCGAAGTACTTGACCAAATGTTCAAAGGGACAGACATCAAGTATGTGATGGAAGGCAAAAACATCGTTTTAACCAAAAACAGCAGGAGTGCTGAGGATAAGACAGACACTCTGCAGGAAATGGCTACTGTAAGAGGAAAGGTGACGGACTCCAAAGGCGAACCGATTATCGGTGCCAACATTCTTGAAAAAGGGACCGCCAATGGTGTTATCACCAATACCGAAGGAGAATTTAGTATGAATATCCCTCCTTATGCCACTATTGTCGTATCCTACATCAGTTATGAGCCGCAAACCATTGCCCTGAACGGTAGAAATAATCTCCACATCCGGATGGAAGAAAAGAACCTCGCCCTGGAGCAAGTAGTGGTAACCGCCATGGGTATCCAGAAGAAAATGTCCTCATTGACCTATTCTACCCAACAGATAAGCAGCAATGAGCTGACCCGTGCCAAAGAGCCGAACATGATTAATACACTGGCAGGAAAGACGGCCGGAGTACAAATCAATAAAACCGCCAATTTAGGAGGTTCTGCCAAAGTCGTCATTCGCGGTGCACGCTCTGCATTTGCCAGCGGCAACAACCAGCCCTTGTACGTAATTGACGGTGTTCCTATGCTGAACAGCTCAACAGAATCCACCTCCACCGTAATCGGCGGTAACTACGATGGATTGAACCGTGATGCCGGTGACGGGATTTCCAACTTGAATCCGGACGACATAGAAAGCATCAACATCCTGAAAGGTTCTTCTGCCGCCGCGCTTTATGGTTCGCAGGCAGCTAATGGCGTCATTCTGATCACCACTAAAAAGGGAAAGGCCGGACTGCAGCGCGTTACATTCTCCTCCAACCTGACCGTAAGTCACGCCATCAGTACCCCCGAATTCCAAAATACATACGGCCGGAACGAAGATGGCGGTACGGCAAGCTGGGGTACAAAAGGCAATGTAACGGACTATGACAACATAGGCGAGTTCTTCAGCAATGGCATCACCACTTTCAATTCGCTGGCTATCACTACCGGAAATGAAAAGGTACAAACTTATTTCTCATACGCCAACACCACGGCTAAAGGAATTGTGGACAATAACAAACTACAGAAGAATAACCTGAACCTACACGAAACGGCCAGCCTCTTCAACAACAAGCTGAAACTGGACGGCATTGCAACACTAATGACCCAAACCGTCAAGAACTCCCCTGCTACCGGCGGCTATTATCTGAATCCGCTGGTCAGCTTGTACAGTTTCCCACGTGGCGTAGACATGAGCACTTACAGAGAAAACTTTGAAACGTGGAATGCCGACCGCAATATGATGACACAAAACTGGATTGAAAAGAATGGAGATGGTACCGTCAGTGAATGGGGACAGAATCCCTACTGGCTGAAAAACCGCGTGCTCAGTGGCTACAAGCGTTATCGCGCTGTGGCATCGGCCAGAGCCAATCTGCACATTACGGACTACTTCAGCCTGCAGGTACGGGGTAATGTGGATTATATCAGTGATAAATTCGACAATAAGATGTATGCCACTACAGCTCCCAACATCGCCGGCAAATACGAGGACAAGGAAAACGGACGTTACATCTGGTCGGACAGCCAGGAAATCCAAGTCTACGGTGACGCAATGGTCTTGTTCAACAAGGAATTTGATGACTTTTCCCTCAATACGGCACTGGGAGCCAGCATCAACATGAGTAAAGTCAATTCACTGACGATAGACTCAAGGCTTGCTTCCCTCTACAAACCGAATGTATTTACCGTCCCCAATGTAGTGATGGACTCCAAAGCAGCCGTAAATCAGAGCATCGACAGCAAACGCACGCTCCAATCAGTATTTGCCACCATGCAGTGGGGCTGGAAAGGACTACTATACTTGGACATTACCGCACGTAACGACTGGTCATCCACATTAGCCCACACAGACAGCAAGAATACCGGATTCTTCTATCCCTCCATAGGAGCTACCTGGATTCTTAACAAAACCTGCTCCCTGCCCAAATGGATAAGTTTTGCAAAAGTGCGCGCTTCATGGGCGGAAGTCGGTAATGACCTCCCGATAGGAATCACCAATCCGGTAGACATCATCATGGTAGGCGGCAGTATCAATGTAAATACCGTAGAACAGCGCGGTGACCTAAAACCGGAAATCAGCAGCTCCATCGAATTCGGTACAGAATGGCGCTTCTTCCA
This sequence comes from Bacteroides sp. AF20-13LB, assembly GCF_003603065.1. NCBI lineage: Bacteria > Pseudomonadati > Bacteroidota > Bacteroidia > Bacteroidales > Bacteroidaceae > Bacteroides > Bacteroides sp. AF20-13LB. The sequence goes on along the minus strand of NZ_QTMH01000003.1, from coordinate 261,376 downwards.
TCACCGCTTCGGGATAGACTTCACTTGGTATCAGACCAATACCAAGAACCAGTTGTTGAGAATGGACAATCCTACGGGCTCCACCTATAAATACCGGTATGTCAATGCCGGAAAAATACGTAACCAGGGTTTTGAGCTGACGGTAGACGCCACTCCGCTACTATACAGAAACTTTTCGTGGAAGAGTCTCATCAACATGTCCGCCAACAAGAACAAAGTAGTGACCCTGCATCCTGACTATCCAGAATTTTCCTACTACGAAGAAGGTTTCAACGCAGGCTATCAGATGCGCGTCAAAGAAGGAGGCAGCCTGGGGGATATTTATGGAAATGCTTTCCGCCGTAACGAGGATGGCAGCATCATGGTTGATGAAACCAGCAAAAGGCCTTTAGGAAATACCGGAAACAAGGATTTGCTTGGGAATGCCAATCCAGACTTCACCATGGGATGGAGCAACACACTTACCTACAAGAACCTGGAGCTCTATTTCCTGATAGATTTCCGCTTTGGCGGCGAAGTCATGTCACTGACACAGTCTGAGTTGGATGCCAACGGCGTGACCAAAGTCACCGAAGATGCCCGCACCCGGGGATATGTAGAATACCAGGGACAGAAGTTCAACGACCCGAGAGCATTTTACAGCGCAGTAGGCGGCAGAAATGCCATCTCCGAATATTATATGTACGACGCAACCTGCATCAGACTCCGTGAAGTATCACTGAGCTATTCTTTCCCGAAAACGATACTGGAAAACAGTAGATTCATAAAGGGAATCGACGTATCATTGGCAGCGCGCAACTTGTGTTTCTTAAAGAAGGAAGCACCGTTCGACCCCGATGCAGTAATGTCCGTAGGCAACAACAATCAAGGAGTAGACGTGTTTGGCATGCCTACTACCCGGAATATCGGCTTTAACCTAAGATTAACCTTTTAAAATGAATACCTTATGAAAAACAAGTGCATCATATTCCTTTTCTGCCATAGCATATTGCTGCTTGCAGCTTGCACCGGCGGTTTTGAGAACGACAACGAAATCAAGGGAGGTTTCTCGGACGACAAAAAGGAAATAGATTTCCAGAACCTAACTGCTCCATTCGAACCCATACAGTCGGGTATCTACTTCAATATAGGTTCTGTTGGCTTAAATTGGGTATGGCAGATGACACAATCCCTGAACCATGACATGTTCTCCGGCTACTTCATGGACCCTATTCCTAAATTCATGAAATCCAACGCCTGCTACAACCTGAACTCAGGCTGGACCAATGCCGCATGGCAATGTACTTACGGATATGTCTACACGGAGGTGCAGAAGGCAGAAAAGAACTTTTATGGCAATGACAACTTGAAAGGCTACCTCGGCATTACCGAAATTTTGAAAGTGGAACTGATGCACCGCATTGCCGATACATACGGTCCGCTGGTCTACCATCAACTGGGTGAGACACCCCGGGTTTACGGACAGCAAGAAGCCTATACACGCTTCTTTGCAGACCTGGACGAAGGGCAGCAATTGATAAGGGAATACCTGGACGAGGGCGGTGACAACAACAAATTCAAAGAGTATGATATGCTGACCAACGGCAAGACCTTGAAGGAGTGGTTAAAGTTTGCCAACTCACTACGTTTGCGCCTTGCCATGCGCATCTCCAATGTAGATGCAACACTTGCCAAAGACCAAGCAACCAAAGCACTGAATGACAATCAAGGTGTACTGGAAGGTGCAAGGGAAACCATCGCTGTAATGGGCAAGAACTATATCAATCCTTTGTGTGCCGTTGCCGGTTGGGGTGAAGTCTACATGAATGCCTCGATGGAATCCATTGTCAACGGTTATGAGGACCCGCGTGGCAAGAAATGGTATAACACCGCCCTTCTCGAAGGTTATCAAAAACAGTTGTTAGGCATTCCCATCGGGTTACCCATGAAAGACGGTGACGCCAACATTTACAGTTTTTGCTCTTCCCTCAACACAAGTACCATCGGCGAAAAGACCGGAGCCGTATTGATGAGTGCGGCAGAAGTCTGGCTGCTCAGGGCCGAAGCAGCCCTCCGTGGCTATACCAAAGAGAATCCCCGCACATGCTATGAATACGGGGTAAGTACTTCATTTACACAGTGGGACTGTGCTGGTGCCTCCGAATATCTGGAAAGCGACAAAACCCCTGCCGATTATAAAGATGTAGTCTCGGGCGGCAAGGTAGGCAAGGACATGAAAGCCTTGATTACCATATCCCCCAAATGGGAAGAAGATGCAGACATAGAGACGAAACTCGAAAAGATTATTACCCAGAAGTGGCTGGCATGCTGGCCCGAAAGTTATGAGGCATGGGCTGAGCAACGCCGTACCGGATACCCCAAACTTTTCAAGGTCCAAAACAACACCGGAAAAGTGATTGATACGGATATCATGATCCGCCGCCTTCCGTTCTCGACGGACGCTGCCACTGCCGACCCGGCACAATACGCCACCCTCACGGAAAAACTGGGTGGCGCAGATAACGGCGCCACCCGCCTTTGGTGGGATACGGGGAAAAACTCTTTCTAGAACAGACTCCACGCAACCGTAAGCCCTGCCATCACAATGGCTACCATGCTCATCAGCTTGATTAGGATATTCAAGCTCGGACCGGATGTGTCCTTGAACGGGTCTCCTACGGTGTCACCCACGACTGTAGCCTTGTGGACTTCACTGCCTTTGCCGCCAAAGTTGCCTTCTTCCACATACTTTTTGGCATTATCCCATGCACCACCGGCATTTGCCATGAAGATGGCAAGCACGAAACCACTGCTCAATCCGCCAATCAGCAGGCCGAGCACACCGGGAACACCGAAAATAAGTCCCGTCGCAATCGGAGCAATGATAGCTATCAGTGACGGAATCACCATCTCGCGTTGCGCCCCTTTCGTCGAGATTGCCACACAACGCTCATAATCAGGCTCCGTTTCTCCCGTAAGGATTCCCTTGATTTCGCGGAACTGGCGGCGCACTTCGTCTACCATATGGGCCGCTGCACGCCCTACCGCATTCATCGTCAATCCACAGAAAAGAAATGCCATCATCGAGCCCAGAAACATACCGGAAAGAACTTTCGGATTCATCAGCGTCACATCGTAGTGATGCATAAAGTCGAAGAAAGTGGCATCTTGAAGAGCCACGGCATCGCCATGAGGAAGCGACAGTTCGGTAGTCCCGAGGCGGGTCAGCCCGATACGGATTTCCTCGACATAAGAGGCCAGCAAAGCCAATCCCGTCAAAGCGGCGGAACCGATGGCAAAGCCTTTGCCCGTAGCGGCTGTAGTATTGCCCAAGGAGTCAAGCGCATCGGTACGCTTACGCACCTCTTCACCCAGACCGGACATTTCCGCATTGCCACCCGCGTTGTCAGCTATCGGTCCGTAAGCATCTGTAGCAAGCGTGATGCCCAATGTAGAAAGCATACCTACTGCGGCAATGCCAATACCATAGAGCCCCAGACCCACATTAGAGAAGTCGAAGCCCGAAGCAAAGAGATAAGAAGCAATGATACCTATCACCACGGCAATCACCGGAATAGCCGTAGAAAGCATTCCCAAGCCTATACCGGAAATTATGACTGTCGCCGGACCGGTCTTTCCGCTTTCACTCAGCTTTTGGGTAGGACGGTAGGATTGGGAAGTATAGTACTCCGTAGACCGCCCGATGATGATACCTACTATCAAACCCACTATCACGGAGCAGGAAATCCACAGCCAGTTGTCCAACTTCAGCAGCCACAGGATAAAGAAAGTGGCGACAACTATCAAAATAGAGCTGAGATTAGTACCGAAAGCCAGTGAGTTCAGCAAGTCCTTCATCTTCGCATTCTCTTTGGTACGCACGGAGAAGATACCGATAATGGAAAGCAATATTCCGACGGCTGCAATCAGCATCGGGGCGATTACGGCCTTGAACTGCATCAGCGTATCACCCGAGTGGATAAAAGCCGCAGCACCGAGGGCAGCCGTAGCAAGGATAGAACCGCAATAACTTTCGTACAAATCAGCCCCCATACCTGCCACGTCGCCTACATTGTCGCCTACATTATCCGCAATCGTGGCAGGATTACGCGGGTCGTCTTCGGGAATACCGGCTTCCACCTTTCCCACAAGGTCGGCACCTACATCGGCAGCTTTTGTATAGATACCGCCACCTACGCGTGCAAACAATGCCTGCGTGGAAGCGCCCATACCGAAAGTCAGCATGGTAGTGGTAATGATGCAGAGTTTATGGGTGGGAGTCATTACATCTTCCGGAATTACAGCATTCAGCAACAGATACCAGAAAGATATATCAAGCAAGCCAAGGCCAACCACTACCAGTCCCATCACCGCACCGCTACGGAAAGCCACGCGTAGTCCGGCATTCAGCGATGTGCGTGCCGCATTGGCAGTGCGAGCCGATGCGTAGGTGGCCGTCTTCATACCCAAAAAGCCGGAAAGTCCGGAAAAGAATCCTCCGGTAAGGAAAGCAATCGGCACCCAGGAGTTCTGCACTCCGAAACCGTATGCCATAATGGAGAAAAGGATAACCAGCCCCAGAAATACCCAGCCCACAATCTTGTATTGTTGGCGAAGGTAAGACATAGCACCTTTGCGCACAGCAGCGGCAATCTTAATCATCTGAGGCGTACCCTCACTCTCTTTCATCATCTGACGATGGAAATACCAGGCAAAACAAAGTGCCATAATAGAAGCGGCTGGAACCAGCCAGAATAGGATTTGGTCCATAGCATTTATTCGTATTAAAAGGTTGAACGAAAGCCTAAAAATATTGATTTGAAACGAAATAAGCAAATGAAAAAGAAAAGAAATCCAAGCAAGCATGTATTTATACTGGCGAATAAAACAACAAGCAGTACCCTTTTTTACCTATTTTTTGTATTTAATGAGAAGAACAGAGCACATATAGATATATATTACAACTTTTATAGTACCTTTGCAACAAGTAAACAAGCTAAAAACAAAGGCATTATGAAACCAATCTATTCTAACCTGACATGCAAGATGCTGGCTTTGACATTATGCAGCATTATGCTGGCATTCCTATCCATAGGATGCGAACATGACGTCTACAATCCCGATAATGGAAAAGACGATGAGAAGACTCACAACTCTTTTGATTTTTCTACGACATCTTCCATCCAAGTAAACGTAAAGTATGATGTCCCCGAAGGCTATAAAGTACTTTTTGAAATCTATCTTGAAGACCCGTTCACGATTGACAAAGATGGCCAGATTATAAAACGCACAGACCTGGAACCGGTCATCAGACGCATGACAGACGGTAACGGTGCATATAGCGGCAAGGAAATCATCAATTCGGACCATGGGGACGAAGCATATATCTATACTTCTTATATAGGGGTCCCCACCCTCTTCAAAACAGTTATTGCAGGAGATGCCATTACTGCCGACATCAAATGGGATTCCACCGATGATAATCCGCAAACACGGGCGGAGGGATGGCAGGCACCCAAAGGATACCATGTATTAGGAACATGGAGCTCCAAAGGATATCCTCATTATTTAGACACAGACAACAAAATCACAATTCCCGGTGATGTATTGACAATCATCAATACGACCTTGAAGGAAGGAGGCACATGCCCTAAGCAATACCGACAAGCCATAGATTTTGAAATCAATGATCCGGAAGGGCGCAATGCGGAAGTATCCATCCGGATAATTGGAGGAACCAGCGGTGCAGCGAGCGCCTTTGGCTATTATTGCTATAGGGCAGACGCATCTTTAAGTGAAATTAAAAAAGCCCCCAAATGCATTGTTTTTCCAAACACTCTGATGGATAATTATTATAATAAAAAGGCTTCCGGACTACAAGGCGGTGAAAGTGTAAAGCTTCATTACATAGACCCCGACGGAGTGGACCAAGGCACCGTATTTCCCAATGGAGTAAAAATCGGATGGTTCCTATTGAATGACAGCTTCTATGGCGGAAACAATAAGCCTTTCTACTCTACTACAAAGCTGAATGGGGACGGCCGTACACATACAGCCGCATTCCGCATCGATGATTTTGTCGTATTGTCCTTTGAAGATTGGACAGACCAAGACTATAATGATATACAATTCAACGTATGGTCCAACCCCATCGAAGCCATCATCAATCCGGATATTCCTGATATCAAACCTGACGGTGGCAACGAGGATAAGAAATACAGTCTGGAATACAAAGGAATCATCGCTTTCGAAGATAATTGGCCCAGAAAGGGTGACTATGACTTGAATGATGTTATTGTAAAATACCAGTCCGTATTGAACTTCAATGATGCCAATCAGGCCCTTTCTACAGAAGACACCTATGAGTTGCTTTGGTCCGGTGCCACTTTCAAAAATGGTTTCGCTTACCAACTGAATACAGAACGCAGCAATATGTCAACTGAAATATTGGAAGCCCCCACAACTTTCAACGGACAAGGACTGGATACAGACCTTTCCAAAGCTACCGTCAATGTATTTCTAAGTGCGCTCGATGTAACAGAGAGAAATACAAAAACCGCTACATATAAGATAAAGAACACCTTCAAGACTCCACTATCACACGAAACGCTTGGAATTCCCCCTTATAATCCATTCATCATGGTACATGACGAATTGAAAGAATCACGCATCGAAGTGCATTTGGTCAACTATCCTCCTACTGAAAAGGCAGACATGGCTCTATTCCATACCGAAGAGGATTTGTCCTCTGTACCGACAAGCTATTATGTAGCCAATGGCAACTATCCTTTTGCCATTCATCTAAGTGGAGCCACAAACTTCAATACTCCTGAAACCCACCCGATAGACAAGAGCTTTGAACATTTTATGGATTGGGTCAATTCCAATGGAACAGATTATAAGGATTGGTACAAATAACCGATAAAAGATACTCCTTATAAAGAAAATGGCAACCATTCACAGGGTTGCCATTTCTTATATCTTCCTATGTTGTAATATAGTAGAGCGAACTTATTCCACCGTTACAGCCGTACCGCATGCCGTAACCATCAACATGCTGCCACTGCCTCCTACCGTTTCATAGTCCAAGTCTACACCAATCACGGCATTGGCACCCATAGCACGGGCATGTTCTTGCATCTCGCGCAAGGCTATATCTTTAGCTTCGCGCAGCACTTCTTCATAAGAGCCACTTCGCCCACCCACCACGTCGCGGATGCTGGCAAAGAAATCGCGGAATACATTGGCACCGATAATCGTTTCACCGGAAACGATGCCATAATAGCGGGTGATACGTCCACCCTCAATAGTCGGGGTTGTTGTTACTAACATAATTCATTTTTTTAGTTGTTGACATATTAGACGCAAGGAATGAAAGAAAGGTTGCAAAGCTTTGCTTTGGTCAGAACATCCGGCTGACACGAACTATACCTGCCACCAGCACATCTATCTCCTCCCGGGTATTGTAAAGCCCGAAAGATGCACGCACTGTTCCTTCGATGCCAAGACGCTGCATCAATGGTTGGGCACAGTGATGTCCCGTGCGTACGGCAATGCCAAGACGGTCGAGCAATGTACCCATATCAAAATGATGGATATCACCTACCAGAAACGATATGACACTACCCTTGTCTTCTGCCTCGCCGAAGATACGCATACCGGGAATCTCTTTCAGCCGTTGCATGGCATACTGGGTCAATTCGTGTTCATAGGCGGCAATCTTGTCCATCCCAACCAGCGAAACGTAGTCCAAAGCTTTGGCAAGTCCGGTAGTACCGATATAATCCGGCGTACCGGCTTCAAACTTGAAGGGCAATTCATTGAAGGTAGTCTTTTCAAAAGATACATGCTGAATCATCTCTCCACCGCCCTGATAGGGAGGTATTCTATCCAGCCACTCCTCTTTACCATAAAGCACCCCTACCCCCGTAGGACCATACACCTTGTGCGCAGAGAAAACGAAGAAATCGGCATCCAGATCCTGCACATCTACCGGCATGTGGGGAATGGACTGGGCACCGTCCACAAGCACCGGAACACCCTGCTCATGGGCAAAAGCAATCATCTCCTTGACGGGATTGACCGTACCCAGCACATTGGAAACATGCGCCACACTGACAATCCTGGTACGTTCGGAGAACAACTGCCTATATTCGTCCAATAAGAGTTCGCCCTTGTCATTCATCGGAATCACCTTGATGGTAATTCCACGCTTGGCGGCAAGCAGCTGCCAGGGAACAATGTTGCTATGGTGTTCCATCACAGAAAGAATCACCTCATCCCCCTCCTGCATAAATTCCTCACCAAAGCTGGAGACAAGCAGGTTGATACTCTCCGTCGTACCACGGGTGAAGACAATCTCATTCGTGCTGCGAGCATTGATGAAACGTCTCACCGTCTCACGCGAGGCCTCGTGCAGCTCTGTAGCCTGCTGCGACAGGAAGTGCACTCCGCGATGCACATTGGCATTCACCGAATAATATTCGTCCGTAATGGCATTTACTACCTGGCGAGGTTTCTGCGTAGTCGCGCCGTTGTCCAGATAGACCAACGGCTTGCCATATACCTCACGGGAAAGGATAGGGAAATCAGCTCGAAGCCTCTCCCCCAGCCCCTCTCCCATAGGGAGGGGAGCCAAGATACTACTCTTATTTATATCGTTGTTCATAATGAATCGAAATTATAAGCTATCACTTGCAGATGGCGCACCCCTGGCATTTGTTCAGTTCCCCCCGGAAACGCTTCTCTACCAGCAGATGCAGACGGTCTTTCAAAGCATCCAAACGGATGGTGTCGATAACTTCGTTGACAAAAGCGAACATCAGCAACAGGCGCGCCTCGCGCACCGGGATACCACGCTGCCGCATATAGAAGAGAGCGCTTTCATCGAGCTGCCCCACCGTAGCGCCGTGACTGCACTTCACGTCATCTGCATAAATCTCCAGCTGAGGCTGGGTGTACATATGTGCATCTCGGGTGGCACAAAGATTGCGGTTGGTCTGTTGCGAACTGGTGTGCTGTGCGTCAGGGCGCACTAAAACCAGACCGGCAAAGGCACCTACAGCCTGCTCGTCAAGGACATACTTATAAAGCTCATTGCTGGTACAGTTGGGCACGGCATGGTCGATTGTCGTATGATTGTCCACATGCTGATTCTTGTCTGCAATGGCCATACCGCACAGATTCAGCTCCGCATGTTCACCGACAAGCGTCACACGGGTTGTATTCCGTGTAGTTCCGTTGTGCAAGGTCATACCATTCAGCAATACATTACTATTGGCTTCCTGCTTTACATACATATTGCTGATACGTACCGTACTGGTGTGTGTCTCTTCGAGTTCATAAAAATCGAAAATGGCATTCTCACCGGCAAAGATTTCTATCACCTGCGTTGCCAGGAAGTTCACGCCGTCCATCGCATGATCACACACCAACAAGCGGGCTTGTGCACCCTCCTCCAGAATAATCAGCACACGGCGGTTCACCATAAAATTGACGTCACCACGCAGGATATTCACCAGCTGAATAGGTTTCTCTACCACCACGTTCTTAGGAACATAAAACAGAACGCCGTCTTGTGCAAAAGCGGTGTTGAACGCCGTCACCCCATCCTCTGCCGTATCAGCCAACTTGCCATAATATTTCTTCACCAAATCGGGATGTTTCCCGGCCACCTCCTTCAGGCTGTCGAAGATAACCCCTTCAGGCAGATGGGACTTGGGCAAAGCCCTGCCATAAAAAGCATCGTTCACCACAAAATAAAGAGCAGTGCTCATATTGGGAACATCGCACTTGAACACTTCATAAGGGTTCACCGGAATTTCCAACCGGTTCAAGTTCAAGCCATAATCCGGCTCAAAGAACTTGCTGATATCCGTATATTTGTATTTCTCCTCCTTACGGGTGGGAAAGCCCAAGCGCTCAAAGTCAGCAAAAGCAACGGCACGCGGCGCATTCAGCACCTCGGCACTATGCCGGCATATCATCGCCTCCGTTTGGGAGAAAAGGTCTATGTATTGTTGCTCTACACTCATGTTTTCAGATTATGAGTTTATAATTCACCTGCTTCTTTCCTTATCCAATCGAAGCCACGTGTTTCAATCTCCTTCGCCAATTCCGGTCCACCGGTCTTTACGATACGTCCACCCAGCAGTACATGTACCGTATCGGGTTTGATATAGTCCAACAACCGCTGGTAGTGGGTAATGACCATAGCACTGGTTTCCGCAGTCTTGAGTTTGTTGAAACCGTCGGCCACAATACGCAAAGCATCCACATCCAATCCGGAATCCGTCTCGTCCAAAATAGCAAAAGTCGGTTCCAACATCGCCATCTGGAATATCTCGTTACGCTTCTTTTCACCGCCGCTGAAACCTTCGTTCACGCTACGGTTGGCCAGCTTGTTGTCCAACTCCACAATGGCACGCTTCTCGCGCATCAGCTTCAGGAACTCACTGGCCGACAAAGCAGGCAGATGGCGGTACTTGCGTTGCTCATTCACAGCCGCACGCATGAAGTTCACCATCGACACGCCCGGAATCTCTACCGGAGCCTGGAAAGAAAGAAAGATTCCTTCATGTGCACGGTCCTCAGGACTCATGGCAAGCAAGTCCTTGCCATTAAAGGTAATTGAGCCGCGCGTCACTTCGTAAGCAGGATGGCCAACCAACACATTACTCAACGTACTTTTACCAGCACCGTTCTGTCCCATCAGTGCATGTACTTCTCCATCACGTATGGTCAAGTTGATGCCTTTCAATATTTCTTTGCCATTGATGCTGGCATGCAGGTCTTTTATCTCTAACATCTTTATATTTACTATTTGACTATTTACAATTTACTATTTATAAATCACCCCACGCTTCCTTCCAGCGAAATGGCAAGCAATTTCTGCGCTTCTACGGCAAACTCCATCGGAAGTTTATTCAAAACTTCTTTGGCATAACCGTTCACAATCAGCCCCACGGCATCTTCCGTAGAAATACCGCGCTGATTGCAGTAGAATATCTGGTCCTCACTGATTTTGCTGGTAGTGGCCTCATGCTCCACGATGGCCGTTTCATTGTGAATATCCATGTAGGGGAAAGTATGCGCGCCGCATTTGTCACCAAGTAGCAAGGAGTCGCACTGGCTGTAATTACGAGCATTGTCCGCTTTCTGTGCCACGCGCACCAAGCCGCGGTAAGAGTTTTCGCTCTTTCCGGCAGAAATGCCTTTGCTCACAATGGTGCTCCGGGTATTCTTGCCCAGATGAATCATCTTTGTTCCCGTGTCTGCCTGCTGATGGTTATTGGTTACTGCCACACTATAGAACTCCGCTGTCGAATTGTCGCCGGAAAGGATGCAAGACGGATACTTCCAGGTAATGGCCGAACCTGTTTCCACTTGTGTCCAAGACAGTTTACTGTCCACCCCTTTACAATGGCCACGCTTCGTCACAAAGTTATAGACACCACCCCGGCCCTCGGCATCACCGGGATACCAGTTCTGCACGGTGCTGTATTTCACTTCTGCACGGTCGTGCACCACAATTTCCACAATGGCCGCGTGCAACTGGTTCTCGTCACGCATCGGAGCCGTACACCCTTCCAGATAAGAAACGTACGAATCATCATCCGCCACAATCAAGGTTCTTTCGAACTGCCCCGTATTGCGGGCATTGATGCGGAAATAGGTGGACAACTCCATCGGACAGCGTACCCCCTTCGGGATATAGACAAAAGAACCGTCGGAGAACACCGCCGAGTTCAGTGCCGCAAAGAAGTTGTCACGATAAGGCACCACCGAACCGAGATATTTCTGTACCAAGTCGGGATGCTCGCGTACAGCCTCGCTGAATGAGCAGAAGATGATTCCTTTCTCCATCAGCGTCTCCTTGAAGGTAGTCTTTACAGACACCGAGTCCATAACGGCATCCACAGCCATACCGCTTAACGCCATCTGCTCTTCCAGCGGAATGCCCAGCTTATTGAAAGTCTTTATCAACTCAGGGTCCACCTCATCCATACTTTTCGGTCCTTCCTTCTTCTTCGTAGGGTCGGCATAGTAGGATATGGCCTGATAATCTATTTCGGGAATGCGGAGATGTGCCCATGTAGGCATCTCCAATGTCAGCCAGTGGCGATATGCCTTCAGGCGGAACTCCAGCAACCATTCCGGTTCTCCCTTCTTCTCAGAGATAAGCCGCACTACATCTTCATTCAGCCCGCGCTCAATGATGTCTGTATGCACGTCGGTCGTGAAACCGTACTTATACTTCTCCTGAGTGAGTTCCTTTACATATTTATTGGGTTCTTCTTGTTGCATCACTTCTATAATTACAAATTATGAATTACAAAATCACGGTTCACGGTATCAGTCAAAGTCTCCGTTTACAATCTGCTCCGTAACCGCCTTTGCCGCGGGAAAGAATATCCCGGCAAACTCTTCCATAGGATAATATAACACTGATTCTTTCTTTTTTGTTTTGCTAATCAGCGTATTGTCTCCGTCTATAAATTCGATGACACCAATCAGCAGGCTCGTCAGCAGGAGGTACTTCAAAGCCCCTAGACCAGCCCCCAACCAATGATTGAGCCAGCCCAGCGAGACGGCCTCCATTGCCCGGGTCAGCAGAGAAGCCACCAGGGAGAAGAGCAAAGGAACAGCCAGCCAGATGAGGACAAATGCCAGTACTTGCGCCACTGTCATAGAGTCTGTCAACGTGGGGCACAGCTTCACTGCCAACGAGGCATACAAAGCCCTTGCCGCCAGCAGACCGACAATCAGCCCCAGCAGAGAGGCCAATTGCTTCACGAAACCTTTCATGAAGCCGATGATTGCGCCCAAGCCGAAAGCAGCCAATATGATGATATCTATAATTGCCATAAAATTAATGTACCAATGTGACAATATGCTAATGTGCCAATATGCTAATGGGTCAATGAGCAAATAACTAATATGCAAAATGTGCCAATTGCCCTGCGGCATTTTCTGTACGCGCAGCCAATTGGCACATTAGCATATTTGCACATTATTCAATTATAATGTTTGCTTCACTTCTATTTCTTCGTAAGATTCGATAATATCGCCCACCTTGATGTCGTTGCAGTTTGTCAGGCTGATACCGCACTCGAAATTGGTACCTACCTCCTTCACGTCGTCCTTGAAGCGCTTCAGGGCATTGATGGCACCCGTAAAGATTACGATACCGTCGCGTATCAAACGGGCCTTGTCGCTGCGTTTCACCTTTCCGGTCTTGACCATGGCACCTGCCACCAGTCCCACCTTCGTGATGTTGAACACTTCGCGCACCTCGATGGTTGCCGTTATCTGCTCCTTCAATGTCGGTGCCAGCATACCTTCCATGGCAGCCTTCACCTCTTCGATGGCATCGTAGATGACGGAGTACTTGCGGATATCCACACCCTCCTGCTCTGCCATCTTGGCGGCAGCACCCGAAGGACGTACCTGGAAACCGACGATAATCGCATCCGAAGCGGCAGCCAGCGAGACATCCGATTCGGAAATCTGACCGACACCCTTGTGGATTACGTTTACCTGCACCTGCTCCGTAGACAGCTTGATTAAAGAGTCGCTCAACGCTTCCACAGAACCGTCCACGTCACCCTTCACAATCACGTTCAGCTCATGGAAGTCACCCAGCGCCAGACGGCGGCCCACTTCGTCGAGCGTCAGCATCTTCTGCGTACGCAAACCTTGTTCACGCTGCAACTGTTCGCGTTTGTTGGCAATCTCGCGTGCTTCCTGCTCCGTTTCGATTACGTGGAACGTGTCGCCAGCAGCAGGTGCACCGTTCAAGCCCAATATCAGGGCAGGTGTAGAAGGACCAGCCTCCTGCATGCGTTGGTTACGCTCATTGAACATAGCCTTCACCTTACCGTAGCTGGTACCCGCCAGCACGATGTCGCCCATTTTCAAGGTACCGTTGGAAACGAGTACCGTAGCCACATAGCCACGACCCTTATCCAATGAGGACTCGATAATGGAACCGGTAGCACGGCGGTTCGGGTTTGCTTTCAGCTCCAGCATTTCTGCTTCGAGCAGCACTTTCTCCATCAACTCGGGTACACCGATACCCTTTTTGGCAGAGATATCTTGCGACTGATACTTACCGCCCCACTCTTCCACCAAGAAGTTCATGGCAGCCAGCTCTTCCTTAATCTTGTCGGGGTTGGCAGTCGGTTTATCAATCTTATTGATTGCAAATACAATAGGAACACCCGCAGCCATGGCATGGTTGATGGCTTCCTTTGTCTGCGGCATCACGTTGTCGTCAGCAGCCACAATGATGATGGCAATATCCGTAGCTTTGGCACCACGGGCACGCATGGCGGTAAACGCCTCGTGGCCCGGAGTATCGAGGAATGTAATCTTACGTCCGTCGTCCAGCGACACGTGGTAGGCACCGATGTGCTGTGTGATACCACCCGCTTCACCGGCAATCACATTCGCCTTACGGATATAGTCGAGCAATGAAGTCTTACCGTGGTCTACGTGACCCATCACCGTTACAATCGGAGCGCGAGGTTCCAAATCTTCCTCATCATCCTCTTCCTCTACGATGGCCTGCGCCACTTCTGCGCTTACATATTCTGTCTTGAAGCCGAATTCCTCAGCCACCAAGTTGATGGTCTCGGCATCCAGACGCTGGTTGATGGATACCATCATACCAATGCTCATACAAGTGGCGATGACCTGAGTAACAGAAACATCCATCATGCTTGCCAACTCGTTGGCCGTCACGAATTCCGTAATCTTCAGTACCTTGCTTTCTGCCATTTCCATGTCTTCCAATTCCTGCATACGGCTGGAAGCCATGTCACGTTTTTCCTTACGATACTTGGCACCTTTGTTCTTTCCTTTGGAAGTGAGGCGTGCCAAAGTTTCCTTTACCTGCTTTGCTACATCTTCCTCGCTAACCTCCTGCTTGATGACCGGCTTCTTGAAGCGGTCCTTATTGCGGTTGCGGTTATTATTGGCATTGTTTCCACCAGGCTGGTTTCCACCTTGCGGGCGGGCACCCTGACCTTGCTGGGCACCTGCGTGTCCACGGTCGTTGCCACCACGCTGGAAGTTGGAAGCATTGTTGATGTCCACTTTCTCCTTATTGATACGGACACGTTTCTTCTTGCCGTTGGCATCGCCGGCAGCGGTATCCTTCAACTTGCTGTCATCACGGCGGATTTCCTTGATGATAGCTTCCTTCATCTGCTTCTTCTGATCCTGGCGAATCTTTTCCTTCTCTTCACGCTCCTTGCGTTTCTCCTCTTTCGATTTCTTCTTTGGGCGTGTGGATTGGTTCAGGGCCGCCAAGTCTATCTGTCCGATAACATTAATCTTCGAAACAAACTCAGGCTGATGTATCTTGAAGATTTCTTCTCCTTCTTCTTTCCCCTCTTTTTCAACCGGTGCTTCTTCAGCTGCCGGTGCGGGAGCAGGCGCTTCTATCATTTCTTCCTTTTTAGATTCTTGTTGAGCCTCTACAACCGGAGCAGGCTCTTCCTTGACAACGGGTTGTGGCTGCGGTTCCGAAACGGGCTGCGGCTCGGGCTCAGATGCCGGCTGTACCTCCGGTTGCGACTGTGGTTCCGGTTGGGGAGCAGGAGCAGGTTCCGGTTTCGGCGTTTCTACAACTGCCGGTTCCTCCACCTTCTTCTCCTCTACCGCTTTTTCCGCTTCTTTCTCTTTTTCCTGAGCAGGAGCAGGTCTACGGTTCAGTTTGTCCAAATCAATCTTGCCTACCGGCTTGAACTTCGGACGTGCGTCTTCCGGAACAACCGTCTTAATCTCCTCGGGCTTCGCTTTCTCCTGCGTTTCCCTATAGCCGTCAATAGACACGGACGCCTTGTTGCGGTCCTTGCTCTGACGTTCCTGGCTGAAACGCTCCGACTTTATCTTAAGGTCCTTATCTGTACTAAACTCCTTTTTGAGCAGTTCGAACTGTTCATCCGTAATTTTTGTGTTCGGATTTGCCTCAACGGTAAATCCCTTCTTTTGCAGGAACTCGACAGCCGTCGTAATCCCTACATTTAAATCTCTTGTTACTTTGTTTAACCTTATCGTCATACTAATTTAATGAATTAATGTGCCAATATGCTAATGTGCTAATTGGCTGAGAAAAAAGGAGTGTGCACTTCATCCGATATGCTATCTGCATTGGCACATTAGCATATTACCCACATTACCACATTACTGCTCCTCCTCTTCAAACTCCTGTTTCAAAATGCGCAATACCTCGTCCACCGTCTCTTCTTCGAGGTCCGTCTTCTCAATCAACATCTCACGGGGAGCGTTCAACACAGCCTTAGCCGTATCGATACCGATAGCCTTGATGGCATCGATAACCCAACCGTCTATTTCATCACGGAATTCGTCCAAGTAGATGTCTTCATCCTCTATGGCCTCATCCAACTCACGGAACACGTCGATGGTGTACTCAGTCAACATACTGGCAAGCTTGATATTCAAACCGCCTTTACCGATAGCCAGCGACACCTCTTCGGGTTTCAAGAACACTTCAGCCTTGCGTTCTTCCTCGTTCAAGCGGATGGAAGAAATTTTGGCAGGGCTCAAGGCACGCTGTATAAACAACTGGATATTGGACGTATAGTTGATAACGTCGATATTCTCGTTGCGAAGCTCGCGGACAATACCATGAATACGGCTACCCTTCACACCCACGCAGGCACCTACCGGGTCGATACGGTCATCGTAGCTCTCAACGGCAATCTTGGCACGCTCGCCGGGGATGCGGGCAATCTTCTTGATGGTAATCAGTCCGTCATTGATTTCGGGTACTTCCATTTCGAACAGACGTTGCAGGAAGACGGGCGACGTACGGCTTAGGATAATCTTCGGATTATTATTCTTGTTGTCCACACGTGCCACTACGGCGCGGGCGGTCTCGCCCTTGCGGTAGAAGTCACTCGGTATCTGTTCGGTCTTGGGCAGCAACAGTTCGTTGCCTTCATCATCGAGCAGCAGCATCTCTTTCTTCCAAATCTGGTAGACTTCCGCATTGATGATGGTACCCACTTTATCAATGTATTTGTTGTAAATACTATCTTTCTCCAGTTCCAATATCTTGGAGGCCAGTGTCTGGCGCAAGTTCAAGATGGCACGGCGACCGAAGTTCGCGAAGATAACTTCATCCGTCACTTCCTCGCCCACTTCATAAGAAGCATCAATCTTTTGTGCTTCGGACAATGCAATCTGCAGGTTCGGGTTTTCCAAATCCTCGTCTGCCACTACCTCACGGTTACGCCATATTTCGAAGTCACCCTTGTCCGGGTTTACAATTACGTCGTAATTCTCATCGGTACCGAACATTTTCGCAATCACACTACGGAACGACTCCTCGAGTACGCTTACCATCGTGGTTCTGTCGATATTCTTCAGTTCCTTAAATTCCGAAAATGTATCTATCAAGCTGACAGTTTCTACTTTTTTGGCCATAGTCTTATTTAAAACTGATTAAGTATTTAGTGTATTTTATCTCTTCATACGTAAAGGTCAAGTCCTCGTCCACCAGCTTGGGACGCTTGGCACCTTCCTCTTTCACTTTCTTCTGAATGGTCACGACGAAATGCTGTTCGTCGGCTTCCTTCAACACGCCGCTGAGCTTGCGGCCGTCCTTTGCCAGCACTTCCACTTCCTTGCCGATGTGGTTAATGTACTGCTGCAGTACCTTGAAGGGCTGTCCGATGCCGGCCGAACCGACTTCCAACTCATAATCCTCATCCTCACGGTTCAACTTGGACTCGATGTAGCGGCTCAGCTCTACGCAGTCCTCAATCCAAACACCTTCTTTGTGGTCTATTTCCACCAAAATCTTGTCATCCGGGCTGATTGTCACCTCCACAAGGAAGTAGTCCTTTCCTGCCAGCCACTCGTCAACAATCTGACAAACAGTTTTCTTTTCTATCATAGATTAACCATTAGGAACAAAAAAGAGGAGCTTAATCGCCCCTCCACCTTTCATCCGTTTTCGGTTGCAAAGATATAAATAATCTGTTCGACTACAAAATATTAGAGAAAAAAAGATTGATTTAACGGTTCAAACGGGAATTATATTACAAACACACCCTTTCAACACTTCAAGATAAGGGGTAAAACATATAATCTTATGAGACAGAAGCTTATACTTTATGAAATGAATTATCACGTTCCATACTGCATGAGATGCACATGTCAAGCACAACGAGATGTGCATCTCGGACAACATGAGATGTACATCTCAAGCATACAATCTCTATTGTTTCAGGAAAAGAAGTAAGGAGATACAAACGGAAAGAAGATACTGTTGAAAGACAACGCGGAAAAATAAAAGGCCGATAGCTTGTTTCATGCTATCGGCCCTTTTACTATGGTTCTAAAGGTCTAAAAGACCTTGTCGTATCACTTATTCGGAGTCTCCCACTTCTTGGTATCCGTACAAACCACGTTCACCGTTTGGTCACCCGTCTGGATGCGGAAGTCACCTTTCTCCAAAATCCACTTGCCATCATAGCCTACGAAAGCAAGGTCGGAGCCTTTCAGTTTCAGAGTCACGGTCTTTGTCTCGCCCGGTTTCAGTTCCACTTTCTCGAAAGCGCGAAGACGGCGGGTATCGGGAGTAAGGGAGGCAACGAGGTCACTGCTGAAGAGCAACACGCTCTCCTTGCCGACACGGTCACCGGTATTCTTCACATCAACGGTGAAAGTAAGCACATCATCAGCGGTAAAGTCCGACTTATCCACCTTGAGGTTGCTGTACGCAAAGGTGGTATAGCTCAAACCGTAGCCGAACGCCCACTGTACGGACACCTGCGCGTCGTAGTTATAAGCGCCTTCCATCTGCTTGCCGATGTGTTCGCACGGTTTGTAGTCGTACGTAATCAGCGAGTTGATTTCCTTCGGATAAGTGAAAGGCATCTTTCCGCTGAAGTTGGCGTCGCCGGCAATGAGGTTTGCCAACGCATCGCCGCCGTAGTTGCCCGGAAGCATGGTGTTGACCACAGCCTTTGCCAAAGGCTCGATGTCGGCTATCAGGCGTGGACGGCCCTCGTTCAGCACCAGAATGACGGGCTTGCCGGTCTTGGCAAGAGCCTTCACCAGGTCGAGCTGGTTCTGTGAGAGGAAGAGGTTCGTCAGGTTACCCGGAGTCTCGCAGTAAGAGTTCTCACCGATGCAGGCAACGATGTAGTCGGCACCGGCAGCGGCAGCTACGGCTTTCTCTATCTCAGGAGCATTCTCTTCCCACCAGTTGCCACCTTGCTTATAAGTGACACCGGCTTCGTAGATGATGTTGTCCGCACCGAATTTATTGGTGAAAGCCTCGAGGATGGTATTATATTGGCCTGCATGCTCGTCTGCCTTGTCACCCTGCCAAGAGTAGGACCAGCCGCCGTTGAGGCAACGCATGGAGTTGGCATTCGGACCGGTAACCAGCAGTTTCTTGCCTTTTGCCAGCGGCAGTATGCCGTCTGTGTTCTTCAGGAGTACCAAAGACTCTTCGGCAGCCTGGAGTGCGGCGGCGGCATGTTCCGCACTGCCGAACAGCGGGAAGTCTTTCAAATCATAATAGGGTTTCTCAAACAGATTGAGGCGGTACTTCAGGCGCAATACGCGGCGCACCGCATCGTCAATGCGGCTCATGGGGACTTCGCCTTCTTCCACCAGCTCCTTCAGGAGTGTGCAGAACTTCCAGTCGTACGGGTCCATCGACATGTCGATGCCGGCATTGATGGCGAGCTTGATGGCTTCCTTCTTATCCTTGGCTATGTGGTCGCGGCTATAAAGGTTGTTGATGTCCGCCCAGTCAGTCACAATCATACCGTCCCAGTTGAGGTCTTCTTTCAGCCACTTGGTCAGCAGCTCATAGTTGGCATGGAAAGGCAGACCGTTGTTCATGGCGGAGTTCACCATCACGGAGAGGGCACCTGCTTTCACCATTTCCAGATAAGGAGCGAAATGCTTCTCACGCATATCCTGCTCGGTGATGGAAGACGGCGTACGGTCCTTACCGGAAACGGGAACACCATAACCCATATAGTGCTTCATACAAGCGGCAACGTTGTTCTCGCCAATCAGGTTGGGGTTCTCGCCCTGGAAACCGATAACTGCTTCACGTCCCATTTCGGCATTGACGTAGGCGTCTTCACCATAATTTTCCCACATACGAGGCCAGCGCGGGTCACGTCCGAGGTCGGTCACCGGGGCATACGTCCAGGGAATGCTTCCCGCCTTTGTTTCATAAGCGGAGATGCGTGCACCTTCACGTGTCAGTTCACGGTTGAAGGTAGCTCCCATATTGACGCCTTGCGGGAAGAAAGTACCACCCAGCGTATAGGTAGTTCCGTGTATCTGGTCTACACCGTACACACAAGGAATACCCATCACCTCCATGGATTTCTCCTGAATGCGTTTGATGATTTCCTGCCACTTCTCCACGCTTTGTGCCACACCGTTAGGCACGTTCAAGATGGAGCCTACTTTGTATTTTCCGATGACAGAGTCGAGCATCGCCTCGTCCAACTGGAAGCCCTTGGCATTCTCAATACCCTGGATACGCATATAGAGCTGCATCATCACTTCTTGCGAAGGCATCTCCTTACCCAGCTTGAACTCTTTCTCTAACTTATACCTCTTGACGATTTTCTTCAAATCATCTACAGTTATATCTTTCGGATTGAGACCGGCAAAAGGATTGGCGCGTTTCTGCAGGAGGTCTATGGTGAGTTCGCACATCTGACCGACTTTCTCGTCAAGCGTCATCTTCTTCAGCAAAGTCTCAATCTGCTGTTCTATTTTCTCGTCTCTTGGAATGGCAGGCGCAACAGTGGTCTGCGCCGTAGAAGTAAGTACTAACCCTGATAGGGCTAAAGATAAGATTAACTTTTTACTCATGGTTGTGATATTGGTTTATAATAGTTGCACTATCTGTTTATACGAGGCACAAAGATAAGAACATCCTGCCATACCAAAGGGTACAACAGGATGTTTTTTAGGGTATGATTTGTTATTTTTTCAGACAATCCAACTCTCATCTCTTCAAGAGGCTCATCGGTTCCTGAAGTTTCAGGATGTTGTTCGTCTTCTGCGTTGCGGCAGCTACTTCAGCCTCCAGCGTAGCCTTGATGTCGCGTGAGGAAGCCCCGACGAGGAACTTGTAGTTTCCGGGAGTTACCACCCATGCCGATGCAGCCTCATCGTAGGAAGCCAGGTCATCAGCATTCACTTTCAGCGTCACCACAACCGCTTCGCCCGGTTTCAGCTCCTTGGTCTTGGCAAAAGCCTTCAGTTCCTTTTCGGGCTTGTTGGCAGCAACATCGGGAGCGGATACATAAAGCTGAACCACTTCCTTGCCTGCTACCTTACCGGTGTTCTTCACTTCTACAGACACGGTATAGACACCGTTGTCTGCCTTGACAGCAGCCTTGTCGTAAGCAAAAGTGGTATAGGAAAGACCGTAACCGAAAGGATAGGAAACCTGCTTGCCAAAGGTGTCGAAGTAACGGTAACCCACGTAAATGTCCTCTTCGTAATTGGTATAGTCCACGTTCTTCACGTCGTTCTTCTTCCCGCCTTTGTTCATGAGGTCGGTGCTCACACGCATGTCTATCGGGAAGTTGTCGGAAGAAGCGGCATCTTCAAACTTCACCGGGAAAGTCATTGTCAGCTTGCCCGAAGGAGAAGCCTTGCCACTCAGCACGTCAGCCACACTGTTTCCTCCCTCCTGGCCTGCCTGCCATGCACAAAGAATGGCATCGGGAGCAGATTTCCAAGAAGCAGTTTCAATCACACCACCGATATTGAGCACTACCACTACCTTCTTTCCGGCAGCGTGGAAAGCATCGGACACAGCTTTCAACATGTTCTGTTCCTCTTTGGTGAGGTTGAAGTCGGCTACCATACGGTCAAGGAACTCACCGGAGGTACGTCCCAGCGTCACCAGTGCCACATCGGCCTTGGCAGCCTGCTCGCGGATGACTTGTGCGGAAACAGCCATCTCAGCCGGACGGGTATCGGGCATGAACCACTCTTTCTTATCTTTGGACAGACGTTCTTTCTCGGCTTTCAGGTAAGCTTCATAGCTATTCTTCAGCGCTTCATCCACCACATAGCCGGCATTCTTCAAGCCGTCCAATAGCGAAACGGTATAAGCGCGGTTCACGTTGCCCGAACCTGTACCGCCTGCAATGAAATCGTAGGAAGTGCAACCGAAGAGTGCCACGTTCTTCACGTCGGCAGCCAGCGGCAGAGCACCGTTATCGTTCTTCAGCAATACCATGCCTTCCGTTGCCGACTGGCGGGTTACGGCAGCATGCGCCTTCAAATCAGGCTTGTTGGAGTATTTATATCCCTTGAAGTGGGGAGTCTGGAGAATCATCTCCAGAATACGCTTCACATTCTGATTGAGGATGGCTTCATCTAACGCTCCGTCCTGCACACCCTTCACGATGGCTTCGTACTGCTTGGGCAGACCGGGCTGCAACATGTCGTTGCCTGCCACCATCTGTGCCACGGCATCCTTGCCGCCAAACCAGTCGGTCATCACCATGCCTTTGAAGCCCCATTCGTCGCGCAACATGGTTGTCTGCAACTCCTTGTTTTCCGAAGTGTAGACACCGTTCAGGTAGTTGTATGAGGACATCACGGTCCAAGGAGCGGATTCCTTCACGGCAATCTCGAACCCTTTCAAGTAGATTTCGCGCAAGGCGCGTGGAGATACATGCGCATCCGTAGCCATACGGTTGGTTTCCTGGTTGTTCACAGCAAAGTGCTTGATACTGGTACCCACACCGTTGCTCTGCACACCACGTACGTAGGCGGCGGCAATCTTACCCGACACCAACGGGTCTTCGGAATAATACTCGAAGTTACGTCCGCAAAGCGGGTTACGGTGAATGTTCAGCGCCGGAGCCAACAGCACGTCCGCACCGTATTCCAGCACTTCGTTACCGATGGACTGACCTACACTTTCCACCAGTTCCTGGTCCCAGGTAGAGGCGAGCAAAGTTCCGATAGGGAAATGAGTACAATAGTACGTAGCCGAATCCCCCTCACGCTTGGGGTCGATACGCAGTCCGGCAGGACCATCAGCCAGCACCACAGCGGGAATACCGAGGCGTTCAATCGGGTATGTGGTTCCTGCCGCACCCGGCACCAGCTTTCTCGTTGCACCGATTACGGCACTGTCACCCGAGAAGCCTGCCATACCGGTACCCACTACCAGATGCGCCTTTTCTTCCAAGGTCATGGCGCCAATCACCTCATCCAGAGAGGACTTTCCAAGCTGCGGCACACCCGGTCCGCAAGCTGACAAAACAGCCATTGCTGCTGCCATGGATATGATATTCTTCTTCATAATCTTATTTAAATATCTTCGGTGCGAATTCTGTCAGGTAAATACGCCAGTTCTTCCAGATATGACCTTCTCCGGTTTCATAATATTCATATTTGTAACCCTTCTCGTCCAACATCTTGCGGTAGTCGCTGTTGGCTTGGAACAAGAAGTCTTTATTACCGATAGCGATGTAATAGAGTGCCGGTTTCTTGGCAAACTGGGTTTTCAGTTTGGCTTCAAGGTTGTCATAAATCGGAGACTTCACATCTTTGTTGGGCATGATGGCTGCCGAGAACAGACCTACATAGTCGAACATATCCGGATATTGCTTGGAGATGTGCATGGAGTGGTAACCGCCCATAGACAATCCGGCAATGGCACGACCCCGCTTGTTAGCCTGCGTACGGTAAGTCTTATCAATGAACTTCACCACGTCGGGGAAAGCAGTCTCGAAAGAGCCTTCCATCGTCTTGGGCAGATTCATGCTGGGAGCGGCAAAACCCAGTGACGATTCACCCGGAGCAGCCTCCAACGCAGCGTTACCGTTGGTCATTACTACAATCATCGGCTTGGCCTTGCCTTGGGCGATGAGGTTATCCAGAATCTGTGCCGTACGTCCCAGTTCGCTCCATGCGTTCTCGTCGCCACCCATGCCGTGTAGCAGGTAGAAGACGGGGTAGCGCTTGCCGCTTGTCTCATATCCGGCAGGCGTATAGACAGTCAGGCGGCGGTCCATACCCAGCGTAGGGCTGTTGTACCATACCTTAGATACCGTTCCATGAGGAACCTTATTCACTTTGTAGAGATCGATGCGCTCGTCACCACCGATGATGAATACATTCGTCACGCTTGCCACGTCTCGAATCATATAGACGTTGGCAGGGTCGTTAATCTTCAGTCCGTCTACCAGGAAAGTGTAGCTGTAGAGTTCTGGTTTCAGCGGTTCGGGAGTAGTGAATTCCCACACACCGTCCTTGTTCTCTTTCAAATCTGCCACACCCGGACCATCAAACTCACCAAAAGGAGTCTTGATTTTCTGCGTAGGCAGGAAGTCGCCGGTTACTTGCACCTTTACGGCTTTCGGCGCCTTCAAGCGGAAAGTTACTGTATTGTTGTCGTGTATCTCAGGTGAGACCACGGGAGCGCCTCCCCAGAGAGCTTGTTGCGCGAAAGTCATCGCACACATCAGCAACAGAGCTGACAAAATAGAAATTCTTTTCATGATACGTATGTTATTTTGTTATTAAATTAGTTATACCAAATCCTCTTATTTGAACAACTTCGGCGCGAACTCCGTCAGATAGATTCGCCAGTTCCTCCAGATATGTCCCTCGCCCGTTTCAAGATACTCGTACTTATAACCATTGTCGTCAAGCAACTTGCGAAAATCGGCCACACCTTTATAAACAAAGTCCGTCTTGCCGCATGCGATGAAGTAAAGAGCCGGTTTCTTGGCAAACTGAGTCTTCAGCTTACCTTCGAAGTCGGTATAGACCGGACAAGTCGATTTATCGTTTCCGGTACTTGCACCGGAGAAAAGACCTACATAGTCGAACATGTCCGGGTAATACTTGGAAATATTGCAAGAGTGGAAACTACCCATAGAAAGCCCGGCAATGGCACGGTTCTTCTTATTGGCAAGAGTGCGGAAATTCTTCTCCACGAACTTCACGATTTCGGGGAACGAGAGTTCAAAAGCACCTTCCGCCACCTTCGCTCTTTCGTCGGGACGCATGGAGGGGGCAACAAAACCCTTGGGAGATTCACCTGCAGCAGCATCTTGCCAAGCATTGCCGTTAGTCATCACCACAATCATAGGTTTAGCCTTGCCTTGTGCAATGAGATTATCCAATATCTGCGAAGTACGGCCAAGAGCAATCCAAGCTTCCTCATCACCACCTGCACCATGAAGCAGATAAAATACCGGATAACGCTTGCCGCTGGTTTCATAACCAGCCGGAGTGTAAATCGTCAGACGGCGGTCCATTCCCAGCGAAGGACTATTGTACCACATGCGACTTACCGTTCCATGGGGTACCTTATTCACTTTATACAAATCGGCACGGTCACCACCGATGATAAATACATTGGTCACGGTAGCCACATCCCGAATCATGTAAACATTGCTCGGGTCCATCATTCTCAATCCGTCCACAATAAAGGAGTATCCATAAAGTTCCGGCTTCAATGGTTCGGGAGTAGTAAATTCCCAAACGCCATCCTTCCCCTCTGTCAAATCGGCAATGCCCGGTGCATCATAATCGCCACGAGGAGTCTTAATAGTTTGTGGAGGCAGAAAATCACCGGTAATCTGCACCCTTACAGCCTTAGGAGCTTTCAAGCGAAAAGTAACCGTGTTGTCGTCATGAATATCAGGAGAGACAACTGCCGCACCTCCCCAAAGAGCTTGCTGTGCAAAAAGGGTGACACAGCAGACCAGCAGCATCGCTGCCAAACTTAATAATCTTTTCATAATTTCTTATATTAAATGAATTAGCTTCTTGTTATTTAGCAAAGCAGCGACTTACAAAAGGCAGGCACATATAAAGTGCCGAATGCCAATATTCGCTGGTATGTCCGCCATCCCGCACACGGAACTGGCAAGGGATACCGGCATTACGCATCGCCTGGAAAAACTCTATATTACGGTCCAGCAGAAAGTCATCGTCTCCGCAATCCACAAACCACTGTACAGTACGAAGCTGTGCCTTACGCGCAACATCTGCCTCAGCCACATACCTGATGCAACTATGCTCCTGCACAGAACGCGTCAGTACAGCCATCTTGTTTGTGGGGTCGGGGTCTCTTCCCACCTCCTCACCACTAACGGGGATGTTCATCAAAGCACTCATAGCATAAGCAGCACAATACATATCCGGATAGCGCTGTGCATAGCTTGCCGTTCCACCTCCGCCCATAGAAAGTCCGGCAATGGCACGATGCCGCTTATCACCTTTCACCCGGTAAGTCTTCTCTATATAAGGAAGGAACTCCTTATAGAAGAAATCTTCGTAAGCCCAGCCCGGCATGTTGAAGTAGCCGTTCCAGCAAGTAGCCGGATTGCCTCCTGCATTGGGGCTGACGATAATCATCTCGCAAGCCTCGCCCGATGCCACCAACTGGTCCATCACGTCCTTCACACGTTGGTCTGTAAACCAACTGGTATTCACCCCCGACATGCCGTGCAGCAAATAGAGGATAGGATATTTCCTATCCGTTTCATTGCTATAGCTTTGCGGCAGATAGATGGTGTAGGCACGGTGTGCTTTCAATACCTGGCTGTAGATGCTGTCGGTCACTACCTTGCTTTGCGGTCCCCATGCAGGATTTTGTGCATTTGCCATCCACAGCAAGCAGACGGCTAAAAGAGAGAGTATCAATCTTTTCATGGTATCGATTTAAAAATGTACTACAAAATAAGCGTTTTCCATTCTAAAACTAATTGATATATATCAGTTTTTTCACGCATATCCCCCTCATCTCTTCACCATCGGATACACAGCCACAGGCACTTGCGCCCGCATGGCATCATGCACTTTCTGCTTGCGTGCCTTTGTCACCCTCTGTACCGCTGTACAACGCACATCGGCCGAAGATGCGGCAACCATCCACTGATATTCACCCTTAGCCAACTCCCAAGAGCTGTTTTTCTCATTAAAGGAAGCCATGTCCATCACGTTCCAAGTCAGAATCAGTGTCTGGCTCTCGCCCGGCTGGAGCAAGGCAGTTTTGCCGAAGGCCTTCAACTCCTTGGCAGGCTTGTCAAGTCCCCCATTCGGAGCTTTCACATAGAGTTGTACAGCTTCACGCCCTGCCACCTTGCCGATGTTCTTCACGCTCACTTTCAACTCACAGCGGTCGGCATCCATTTTGGCGTTCTCTACCGCATAGTCAAAAGCAGTATAGCTCAAACCATGACCGAACGGATAGGAAACCTCTTTACCGAAAGTGTCGAAATAGCGATAACCCACATAGATTCCCTCTTCATAGTTGGTGAAATCCACATTTTTCTCCGGTTCCTTCGGTTTCTCCTCTTTCTTTTCGGACTTGAAGTTCATGCCGGTACCCATAGCAAACGACAGCATCTTGAACTCGTAATCAAAAGGGAAGTTAGCATCCGACGGCGCATCGCCATATTTCACGGCAAACGTCATGGGTAACTTGCCCGAAGGATTCACCTTTCCGGTCAGGATGTCCGTGATACAATTACCCACCTCTTGTCCCGGCTGGAAGGCACAAACCACTGCATCTGCCAGTCCCTTCCAAGAAGCAGTCTCCACCGGGCTGCAGATGTTGAGAACCACCACCAGTTTCTTGCCTGCAGCACGATAAGCGGCAGACACTTGCTTAATCAGAGCCAATTCGTTCTCCTTCAGGAGGAAATCTTCCACACGGCGGTCACAGCCCTCGCCACTGACACGCCCCAGCGTAAGCACGGCAATGTCGTTGGCTTTCACTTGTGCAGCCAGTTCCTCGGCAGTGGGCAGGAACTCCTCGGCACGGGGCAGCGGAGTAAAGGCGAAAGGCGGTTTTCCGTGAGGAAAAAGCCGTTTCTGCTCGTCGGCCATATGCTTCTTGTAGCGGTTCAGCAATTCTTTGTCCACGGTGTAGCCCGCATTGCGCAAACCTTCTACCATAGAAACCGTGTAATAACCGATGCCCGTACTGCCAAAGCCCATGCCGGCAGGAACCATGTCATAGGAAGTAGTTCCATAAAGGGCCACTTTTTTGATGCCGGCAGCCATGGGTAGCGCCTGCTTGTTATCCAGCAGCACGATACCTTCCGCACCTATCTCACGGTCTACTTGCGCATGAGCCTCCAAGTCGGTTTTATTGGGATACTCGTAGCCGGCAAAGGTATGGCTCTTGACCACAAACTCCAGCACACGCTTCACGCTGCGGTCGAGGAGTGCCAAATCCAGTGTACCACTCTCTACGGCTTTCAAAATAGCTTTATACTGGCGGTCCTGCCCCGGTTGAAGCATATCGTTTCCTGCTACGATGGAGGTCACGGCATCTTTTCCGGCATTCCAGTCGGACATCACCAGTCCCTTGAATCCCCATTCGTCGCGGAGGATGTCCTCTGTCAGTTCGCGGTCCTCGCAGGTATATTTGCCGTTCACCTTATTGTAGGCGGTCATCACGCTCCAGGGCTGAGACTCTTTGACAGCAATCTCAAAGCACTTCAAATACAGCTCGCGCAAGGGGCGTTGTGTCAGGCGAGAGTCGTTGTTATTGCGGTTGGTCTCCTGGTTGTTTACGGCAAAGTGTTTCAGGCAGGTACCTGTCCCCCGGCTCTGGATTCCGTTGATATAAGCAGCAGCCATTTTGCCGGTCAGCACCGGATCTTCCGAATAATATTCATGGTTACGTCCGCAGAGCACATTTCGCATCAGGTTGACACCCGGTGCCAGCAACACATCCAAACCATAATCCTTCACCTCCGTACCCAAAGTACGTCCCACCTTGTGGGCTGCATCCGGATTGAAAGTTGCTGCCACCGTGGTGCTGGAAGGAAATTCCGTAGCATGATAAGTACGGCTGTCGAATTCCCGCTTGGCAGCCATCGCCAACCGGTGCGGTCCGTCGGCAAGATAGGCGGAAGGGATACCCAGTCGGGGAATGTCGTAAGTACGTCCCGCTGTTCCGGGAAACTTGGTATCACTTCCCATCGACATCCCACAACCGATGACGAGGTGTACCTTCTCTTCGAGGGTCATGGCACTGACTACTTCGTCGATATTATCGGCACGCAGTCTGACTGACTGATTCGAACCGGTCGTCTGTGCAGTCAAGGCAGATGCCAGACAGAGTGAAAATAAAGTAATTGACAATCTTCTCATATATATTATATTTAAAAAGCCACAAAAGAAGCCCCCGTACAATTAGATGATTTCCACGGGGGACTTCTTCTACAAACAATTAATCAGTTAGAAAAATCTAATTTTGTCTATCTGCATCAGATGACGAAGTTAGATTTTGATTCTTTATGCGCTTTACCAACCTGCATTTTGTTCCATATTCGGATTCAAGCGGATTTCCTTTGCCGGAATAGGCAACAAATAATGTCTTTCCTTGAAACCATAACGCGTTTTATCCTTGTTATACTGAATGTATTCTACCGCTACATTATCCGGCTCATCTTTTCCTGCCTTATTTGACAAGATAGGTGTTCTTTCACCCTGATCCTTAAGCAAAGCCTCCGCATCTTTCCAACGGATAATATCCTGATAACGGGTATATTCAGAACAGAGTTCCAGTCTCTTTTCCAATTTAATGGCATCCAAGGTAGCCGTCTTTGCATCCAATCTTGCACGCTGACGCACCTCATTCAAGCAAGCATCAGCTTCGGATTGATTGCCATCCTTCAGGTTTGCTTCAGCTGCCAGTAACAAGACTTCAGCATAACGCATCCAACGATAGTTATTATATGAACACCAGAACCCAGCAGGAGATTCTACATTCGAGAAGCGACGCTTCCACATGAAATAACCTTCATTAATCAAACTCTGCCCTTTGGCAACCTTGACACCCAATTGAGAAATTTGGTCATAGGTTTTCATTGTCTGATTCAACCGATAACCATCTACACCCTCTTCCTGAACAAATGCATCATACAACTTTTTCTGAGGAACCATAAATCCCCATCCGGTACCATTAAACTGATTGTTAGAGCCAGACATATCCAACTTATCAGTGCGCCAATGATTCATCACCTCAAAGAAACTGAACTCATCCATGGAATTACTTGCATCAAAAATACGGTTACTTTCGAGCATACTTTCACAATTATACTCAGCCTTGTAGGTCAAGATATCCTCATAATTTCCATCATAAAGTTTATACTTACCGCTAGCTCTAACTTCATTCAAGACAACAGCAGCTTCATGGAATTTTTCTTGCCATAAATAAGCTTTACCCAATATAGCTTGTGCCAACTGCTTGGTAACACGCCATGTCGTTTTATCATCTACACTCTTCTTTTCCTCCAAGAGTCCTGAGTTGATAGCTTCAGTCAGGTCCTGCTCTATCAACGCCCAAATATCAGCCTTAGGCGAACGAGCCAACTGATATTCGGATTTATCAAGCTCATGGTCTACCAATGGTACATCACCCCACATAGAAACTAAATCAAAATAAGCAAAAGCACGGAAAAACTTGGCTTCAGCACAAGCCTTCTTCTTCAAATCAGTATCAGGCTCAACACGTCCCAGAATCACATTCGCCTTATAAATAAGCTGATAGTAGCTTTCCCATACGCCTCCGATAAAACTTTGGTCTGAGCCAAATGAATATTCATTACAGCCTTCCAGCTCTGCATTGTCATTACGACCACCACCACCTGCCCAAACATCGTCCGAAAGGGCATTCTTCATCATCGTATAGTTATAGTATGTACCCTTGAGTTGTATATAAAGCGCATCAGCTGCTGCTTGAGCTTGTTCGTCAGTTTTATAATAAGTGGAAAAGTCCAATACACCTTTTTGAGGTATATCCAATTTGTCTTCACACGAAGTGCCAGCCAATATAAGGAGCGCTCCGAGCATTAAAGAATATCTTAATTTCATATGTTTTTCATTTTAATAAGTTCATAAAAATCAGAATGTCACACTCAAACCAAGAACAACCTTCTTTGAATTAGGATAACTACCTTTATCCACACCTAATGAATTTCCGACACCGGTAACTTCAGGGTCAAAACCAGGATAGTCTGTAAAAGTAAAGAAGTCCTCAAGTGAGCCATATATACGTAGATTTTCAATTGCTACCTTCTTAATCAGTTGCTTCGGGAAAGAATAACCTAACTGAATCTGTTTAATTTTAAAATAAGAACCGTCAAATACACAACCGGAAGAAGTCAGATACTTGGTATAATCTGTAGCGCCTGATGCAGGAGTCTTCCCATTGCGATTGCTTTCTGTCCAACGGTTTTTTGTAAAATAAGTCAGCTGATTCAAATTGTAATCCACACGGTTCAAGCCACAGAACACATCGTTACCTTGAGAACCCGTACCAAACAAGATAAAATCAAATCCCTTCCAAGCTGCATTCAAGGTAATACCATAAGTATAGTCGGCAATTCCCTTACCAATTTCTGTCTTATCATTATCCGTAATACCTTCTACACCATCAATATCTCTAAAGATTGGCTCACCGGTTTTTGAATCCACACCCATGAAATCATAACCATAAAAATACCACGCGGGCTTACCTACCTCAAAACGGGTAATGGCTCCATAAGTCACATAAGTAGCCCCATCAATACTTGATAAAGACTCATGCATCTTGGTCACTTTATTCTTCAATGTAGCAACGTTGGCACGGACACCATAAGCAAAGTCACCAATACGATCTTGCCATCCCAGTTCCAATTCAAACCCCTTGTTCGTAATATTACCGGCATTAACTGGCGAGAAACTGTTACCTACTACAGTTGAAGCCTTAATGCCCGAAACAATCAGGTCTTTTGTCTTTTTATGGAAATAATCGGCTGTAACAGTCAAACGGCTATTCAAGAAACGGGCATCAATACCTATATTGGTTTGTTCAGAAGTTTCCCATTTAAGTCCGTCATTACCGGTAGCAGAGGGAGCATAACCATTGATGTAAGAGAAATTATTATTATCACCTACAGCCAAATGCCCGGTAGCACCAATTGATACATTCCATTTATAACCGCCCAATGATGCAGTAGAACCATTCTGTCCCCAACTGGCACGGAGCTTTAATTGTGACAGCCAGTCTTCAGTTCCTTTCATAAAATTTTCCTCCGAAAGAACCCAACCCAAAGAAACTGCCGGGAAATAGCCCCAACGTTTGTTCTTTGGCAACACAGAGAGGTCAGCAGCATCGGCACGCAGTGAGAACTGAGCCATGTACTTTCCGGCATAGTCATAATTCAAACGTCCGAAGTAAGATAATTTACGAGTATAGGTAGGCTCACCACCACTTACATCCTTTACAGCATCAGATGTAGCATAGGCAAAGTAGAAGAAATTAGGATCATTCTGCAAGAAACCCAAATGCGAAACTCTGTTAATCACATTTCCCCACATATCTGTAGTATCTTCATTATATCCCTTCTTACTTCCGCTAACGCCATAAGAACGGCTCTGACTATAAGAAGTTCCCAACATCAATGTTGCGTTGTGTTTGCCAAAAGAACGGGTGTAGTTCAAAAAGTTCTCCCACTGATAATAGGTTGGGCTATAATCCGAAGCCGAAACCTCCACCCAATCACGTTTAGCCTTGTCAGTATAGTAATAAGATTGCCCCACGCCATAAGAGGAAGTTGAAGCCAAACGATAAGAAAGACGAGAAGTAACGGTAAGCCCCTTGATAGGCATAAAATTCAAATAAGTAGAACCATTGATATTAAAGCCTCTGTTCTTGGTATAAGAGTTGTCACGCATGGCAAAAGGATTGATAGCTTCGGCATTGCCAGTGAAAGCTGATACACCATAAAGGTTGCCGTTTCCATCGCCCAACATATTCTTATGATCCTTATAGATGGTAGCCATATTCAACGGCAAGTCATCAATAGGATAAAGAGGCTTGGTCAGAGGGTCTAATTGTAATACAGAAAGCATCATGCTACCATACTCATTGCCCTCGGCTACGGACTGAGTTTTGTAGTGCTCAATCTGATTATTGGTACCTACCTCCAGCCAAGGTTTGATTTTCCAGCTGGCATTTACCATTCCCGTGAGTCGTTCATAAGTATCGGCATTGCCGACAATCATACCGTCGTTATCAAGGTGGGACAATGACAGATAGAAAGAACCTCTGTCGCTACCACCTTGGAAAGTCACATTATGACGTACCATCGAACTGTTTTCAAAAGCCTCATCGACCCAATCCGTATCGGTTTTTCCATCCCAATAGGTATCAAAAGCACTCTGGGTAAGCTTCTTGTTTTCCAAGAAGAATTCCTTATACTGCGCAGCATTCATTACTTCGGGTACTTTACCCAAACTCTGTGAAGTATATTGAAAATCGTATGTGATTTTACCGTTTCCTTTTCCTTTCTTTGTAGTAATCAATACTACACCGTTACCGGCAGCAGCGCCATAGATAGCTGCAGAAGCACCATCCTTCAAAACTTCCATAGACTCAATGTCATTAGGGTCAATACCACCAATATCGCTGGCAATACGTCCATCCACTACATACAGCGGATCGCAAGAGCCGTTAGAACTTATTCCACGGATACGCACCTGTGGAGAAGCACCCGGTTTAGCAGATGCACTGAGCACTTGCACACCAGCAGTTTTACCCTGCAATGCCTGCTCAGCACGGGTAATGGTACGTGCTTCCATATCTTCTGATTTTACCGAAGATACGGCACCGGTCAGTGAACTTTTCTTCTGCACGCCATAACCTACCACCACCACTTCATCCAGCGTTTTAGTGTCTTCTTTCAATATCACATTCATTACTCCTGCCACTGCTTTCTTTTCTTGTGTCAGGTAGCCGATGTAGGAATAGACAATCGTCGCTCCTTCTTTCACAGACAAAGAGTAGTTGCCGTCCATATCCGTAATGACACCGTTGGTAGTGCCTTTCTCAAAGATACTCACGCCAATCATCGGTTCATTCAGGTCGTCAGTAACCCTACCGTTCACCTTTATAGTCTGGGCTTGTGCCAGACTGAAAGGAAGACAGATCAATAGGAAGAGTGCCATAGCTGCAAGTCTCTTCCGAGCTGTTTGCTTCAGATTTTGTTTCATTTGATTAAATTAGATTTATGTTAATAATAAAAGGTTTCTTAAGAAAGTGTCAGAACCCACGTGTAGGAAATGCCATCACTACCTCCAGCAGTTCCTTGTCATGGTTATACTTCACTTGGCAATCGTTATTGAAAATCATCGTTGCTCCCTTTTCTGCGGTATAAGGTTCCCACTCGGGTAACCCTTCGGCATTGGGATTGCCCGTACGGGCAAAGTTCAACCACGCGCTGCTCATCTTTTCGCCCAAAGCTTGTGCTTCAGCGCCACCCCCGGTCATGGAAGCGTGGCGCACTACATTGTTGAAGGCAAAGGGAATGTCCATGCAGTGCGTGCTGCGAAACATGCCGTCAAGTACGGGCGATTCCCACGCGAACATGTACATATAGACCGGAGCACCCTGCTGCGCAGCTTTCAGTTTAGCCTGCTCCACAGCACCGGGACGGAACACGAAGTCCACATCCACCAAATCTTTAGGCTGATAGCCGGGGTAGGCTTTCTCGAAAGCGGTAAGGAACTCGTCCGTACGTTCGCCGTATTTCTTTTGCAGGAATTCCACCGCTTTTTCTTTGGTAATGGTACGAAAAGCGGGGACATAAGTACTCATGGTAAATTCGTGCAGAGTAGTGCCAATCATTACCGGAATGCCCTTGCTTTGTGCTGGAGCTTGAGGGTCGAAAGGCTGTACGGGCAGTACATCGCCGTCCACCGTAGGCGCCCAGCCAAAAATGAAGGAAGACACCCCCTCCTTCTCTGCCTCTGCACGCACTTTGGCTATCGCCTTGTCACCGGCGGCAAGCACCTTGTCATACGGCATCTTGCAGAGTTCGTCTATCTGCGAAGCCTTCAGACCAAGTTCTTCCATCACGGCACTGCCAATGCGACGAGAATACTTTTGCTCCATCGTGCGAAGCATAGATCCGCTTTGTACAATGGCTTTATGGAACAAGCCTCTCGCCGATGGCGTGGCAAGTAGCGTAGAGACCTTGCCTCCTCCACCGGATTGACCGAAAATGGTAACATTCCGAGCATCTCCACCGAAGGATTCTATATTCTTATTCACCCATTGCAGTGCCGCCACCAGATCAAGCAGTCCGGCATTGCCCGATTTTGCATATTTATCGCCATAGGCGGAAAGGTCGAGAAAACCCAGGACGTTGAGACGATGATTCAGCGTCACAACCACTGCATCCCCTTTCTTTGCCAGATTTGTTCCGTCATACGAGGGAAGCTCCTGACCACTGCCGGCGGAATAACCTCCACCATGCAGCCACACCATGACGGGGCGTTTCTTCCCGTCTTTCAGTCCCGGTGTCCAGATATTCACCCGCAGACAATTCTCGTCAGGATAACCGTCATCCCAGTTGAAGGCAAACGCCTGCTCGTCGCTGTACCATCCCATGCGCTTGCCTTGCGGACAAGTAGGGCCATAGGCACGGCTGCTGCGGACGCCTTCCCATTTATCAGCGGCCACGGGCGGCATAAAACGTTCGGCTTTGGCATATGGGATACCTTTATATATATAGATACCATTTTCCACATATCCGGCTACTTTTCCTGATTCGGTCTCGGCAATGGCGGTTGCCGAAGAAGCCGTAATCTCCCCCTCCTGCCCACAAGCAGATGCTTTCTCTATTTTAGCTGTCCCTCCGCACGAGGAAAGTAGGATGGCGGAGAATGCTAACACTGACAAGAATTGCTTTTTCATATTATGTATTAGTTTTATGTTTTTATGATTGCAATATTAGCACATTCTCCCCAGAAGGATTTTCTACGTTATCCAAACGGCTTTCCCCGATGTTCAAAACAGCTTTCTCCAATGTTCAAATGTTTGCAGATTTGTTCAAAACATGCTCTCCGGCAGTCTCTCTCTCAATTTTTATGAGTATTTTCGCATCGTAATGCAGAGATTCGTTGAACAAAACAAATGGATGACATGCCAATGCTTTTAGTCTACACTATATATTATGAAATACATTAAATACTTACTTCTATTGTGTTTAATCACCGCGTGCAATCCGTCGGACACAAAGCCCACACCGGAAGGCAGCATCGAAAGCCCCGTCATCACCAATGACCTCTCCAATCAGAAGGTCACCGCCTTTGCCGAAGATGCACAAGGACACATTTGGATAGGAACTTCACGAGGGGTAAACAAATATAATGTACACGAATATCATCAGTATTACTGTACGGATGACTCGCTGGATATACCCGATAATCAAATCAACGACCTCTTCCGTGATTCACAAGGCCGGTTGTGGGTAGTCACCGTAAATGGAACCAGCCTATACACAGACAAAGATAATTTCCAAAATATCCCACTGGACTTCCCCAATAAAAACGGCATCCAAATACTCGAGAACAAAGACGGAAAGATTTTTCTGAACATGATGCACAACCTTGCCGTATATAATCCACAAACACACAAATTTGACGTACCCATCAAGATATTTGACCCAAACTATACCTTCAACAACCGCTGCTTCATAGACCAGAGCAACAAACTGTGGGCAGTGACCCCACTGTCTCTGCGCCGCTACAACTCCTCCACACTAGCGCTGGAAGACTCCATTCCAATGCAAGGCATTTTTCCCACCCACTTCTTCATGCACACCAACGGAATCCTATGGCTGGCGGGAAACCGCCAGATAACATTGTTCGACACACATACGCACAAATTCAAGGAAACACCCCAAGCCCTTCGGAGCCATCCGTTGCTGCTGCATGCCAACGTCAACTACATCCACCC
Organism: Bacteroides sp. AF20-13LB; assembly: GCF_003603065.1. Taxonomy (NCBI): domain Bacteria; kingdom Pseudomonadati; phylum Bacteroidota; class Bacteroidia; order Bacteroidales; family Bacteroidaceae; genus Bacteroides; species Bacteroides sp. AF20-13LB. The sequence continues at coordinate 224,589 of NZ_QTMH01000003.1, read as the reverse complement.
TTACGGCAGCAACAGCCTGCTGCTGAATACCGACCAACAAGGAATGTTTCTCTACAACTACGTGGAAGGATACGTGATACATCAGAGCGAAAACGGTTTTCCCTTCGAAGTGCCTCACTTCAAGATAAGCACCATGTTTACCGACTCACAGAAAAACCTGTGGATAGGCTCTGTAGACCAAGGCTATGTCGTGCGTTACAACTATAAAGAACGTTTCAACACCAATAATCATCTCAGCTCATACCTGAACCGAAAGTCAGTGCTGTCCGTGGCAGTGGACAAGGAGCGAAATCTCTGGATGGCCACCATGATAGACGGGCTGTACGTTTACAACATGGACAGCCACGAAGTGAAAGAAGTGGACTCGGCTGGACTTCCGGGAAAAAGCGCTACCGACAAACCGGACATCACACGCGTATTCGTAGATGATGAGGGCTACATCTGGCTGGCGGCCCTCTATGCGAGCAAGGTGATGAAATGCAGCTATAAAAACGGCATACTGAAGACAGAGTCTATTCATGACATCTTCCTACCACTGTCGTTTGCACAAGATCGTTGTGGAACAATTTGGGTGGGTACATACAGCCCTAAACTTTATGCCAAAAAGCGTAAAGAAAAAGAATTTGTCCAAACAAAAGTATTTTCCTGGACGGGAACCTTCATACCCGGACTCCTTCCACGCAACAACGGAAAGATGTGGACCACTGCCTTCATGAACCCAGTCATGCAAATCAATCCCGACAATTGGGAAAGCGCTGAAGTACCATTCGAGAACACCGACTGGCAAGCTTGTATCCAACGTTCAGTATTCATCCCTACCGACATCTTCGAAGACAGTCGTGGAGATGTATGGATTGGGACCGTCAGCAACGGACTGCTGCACTATTCTGCCGCCACCGGAAAAATCGAGACCATAGAGGGTACACCCTGCCGGGACATCTCTTGCATTGAGGAAGATGCACAAGGCAATATATGGGCAGGCACACAATACGGGCTGGGCAAATATGACCGCACCGTAGGGAAATTTACCAACTACTATGCCGCCGACGGCATAGGCGGCAATCAGTTTTACGACCGTTCTTCATGCCGCCTGCCCGACGGGACACTTGTTTTTGGCGGTACGCACGGGCTGACTTTCTTCAACCCTATGGACGTAAGTACCAAACGGGAAATTCCACTGCTCTTCGAGGATTTGAAGATACACAACCGGTTGGCACGCCCACAAGACAGCGAAAGTATAGACAAGCACCTCTCCTACCGACCGGACATCTGCCTGGACCACAATCAGAATGGTTTCAGCATCTCCTTTGCCGCACTGGACTACTGCGAATATGAACGCGTACATTATTATTACAAGATGGACGGTTTCGACAAATATTGGATTGATGCCCGCAACAACCGCGAGGCCTACTATGCCAATCTGCCTGCCGGTACCTACACCTTCAAAGTTAAAATAACCAATAACGACAAGAGCATTGTAGAAAGGGAGAATTCCATACGCGTCATCGTAAAGCCCGCCCCTTGGCAAACGTGGTGGGCATGGTGTATCTATCTGCTTATTGCCGCCGCCATCATCGGTATCTTCATCCGTGCCTGGCTACGTATCAAGCAGGAAAAAGAAACCACCCGGCGTGCCAAACTTGAGAAGGAGCAGGAACAACGGGTGAACCGCATGAACATGAGTTTCTTTGCCAACATCTCGCACGAGTTCCGCACCCCGCTCACCATGATTTCGGGCCCGGTGACACAACTTTGCGAAAGTCCCAAGATAGAGGGAGAAAACAAACAACTGCTTTACATCGTACAACGCAGTGTGGGGCGCATGCTCCGTCTGGTGAACCAGCTGATGGACTTCAACAAACTGGAGAATGACACCCTGAAGCTGCGAGTGAAACGGACTGACATCATCTCGCAACTGCAACGCTTTGTAGATATTTTCCGCATCAACGCCAACGAGAAAGGCATCGCACTGAACACTTATGGCCTGGAGGATACTTTCCTCATGTGGCTGGACGTGGACAAGCTGGACAAGATTGTAGGAAACCTGCTTTCAAACGCCTTGAAGTTCACTCCGAACGGTGGGAAAGTGGAACTGTGCTTCGACGTCATTACCCGCGAAGAGGCTGCGCGTCTCTTTACGCTGACCGACAAAGACATCGACACGCAATACGTCAAAGTTGCCGTGGCCGACAGCGGGAACGGAATCCCCGAGGAACAGTTGGAGAAGGTATTCGAACGCTACTACCAACTGGACAATCAATCCAAAGGCACCTATAACTGGGGAACCGGCATCGGCTTGTACTACGCCCGCAGCCTGGCGCTGCTGCATCACGGCTACCTGAAAGCCGGTAACCGTACCGAAGGAAGCGGAGCCGTCTTCACCCTGCTGCTGCCGGTGAATGACCTCTCCTATACCCCCGAAGAATGTACCCTCCCCGAAGAAGAACAGAACAAGGCGTTTCCGATACAAACGGAAGAACAGTATCAACTGGAAAACACAGAGAGCATCCGGCAACAAAAGCAAACCCTGCTGGTGGTAGACGATGATACGGAAGTGGCCCACTACCTGAAGGCCCTGCTTTCTCCCGTCTACAACGTTGTCTGCCGCTTCGATGCCGACAGCGCCTTCAAAGCCATGAGCGAAGAAGCTCCCGACCTCGTACTGAGCGATGTAGTGATGCCCGGAAGAAACGGTTACGACCTCTGCCGACAGATAAAGGAAGACTTGCAACTATGCCACATCCCCGTGATACTGGTAACAGCCAAAGCTACTGTAGAGAACCAGGTGGAAGGTCTGAATACCGGTGCAGATGCCTACGTAACGAAACCTTTCGAGCCCAACTACCTGCTGGCGCTTATCAAATCCCAGCTGAAGAACCGTGAGAAAGTGCGCAGTCTCCTGAGCCGTTCCACCCAAACGGATGAGATTGAGGAGAACGTGCTCTCCCCGCAAGACAACACCTTCATGACCGAACTTTACCACCTGATGGAAAACGAACTCTCCAATCCGGAACTGGACGTGGCGCGCATGACCGAGTTGCTGAAAATCTCCCGCACCAAATTCTATTACAAGGTAAAGGGGCTGACGGGTGAGAACCCCAGCGTATTCTTCAAGACCTACAAGCTGAACCGTGCCGCCAAATTGATAAAGGAAGGGAAATATACCATCTCAGAGATAGCGGACATGACGGGATTCAGTACACTGTCCCATTTCTCGACCAGCTTCAAGAAACAATTCGGGGCGACGCCGAGCGAATACAGCAAGTAAAAAACCAGTCGGTTCAAATTTATTCATTACATTTGTACCATTCTTAAAAAAACTTTTTATCCATGGCACACCGACTGAATACCAACAAGCAGTTTATGATAGGCAACGGCATCCTTGCTTTCGCCGTGATTTTTGTAGTTGTCATCTTTGTCTACATGAGCATGAGGCTGCAACAACGGAAAGAAGGAGAACGCAACTTCATCGAGACATACACCATCACACTGACGAAAGGATTTGCCGGAGATTCCACTTCCATATTCATCAACGACAGCCTGCTGGTGAACCGCACCATTGCAGAAGAACCTTTCACCATCGAAGTGAAACGCTTTGCCGAGCAAAACGCACTCATGATTGTAAACAATGCAACTGAAAAGCTTTCCTTATTTGAGCTAAGCGAAAAAGGGGGCGAATACCGGTTCGAGAAGGAAGGGGAAGAGGTGAAGCAGCTGGCAAAAAATTAGGGATAAAAAGTTGTGAAGCATTTTGCTCTCATATTTCGGAGTCAACAAGCTTTTTCCTGGCTTACCAACAGCCACTACAAAGACATCACATAACTTTTGCAGTGCTACTGCAAAGACATTACACAACTCCTGCAGTGACACTGCAGCGATACTGCACTCCTTTTGCAGCGTTACTGCAAAACAGTTGCAGTGTCACTGCAAAGGTGTTGCAGCAGCACTGCAAAAGGAGTGCAGTGACAGTGCAAGAGGTATGCAGTAGTTTTGCAGTATCACTGTCTGTAAAACAAGGAACTACTTACCGTCCATACTAATCTCTAACCATTTATTTTCGTTTGATATTTCCGAAGCTCCGCTCTCAATGCTTGTGCCTTTCCATCAGTCATCCGGTCGAGCAAATCCCAGAAACGCTCCCCGTGATTCATCTCGCGGGTATGTGCCAGTTCGTGCAGTAGCACGTAGTCTATCAGATGCTTGGGAAGAAGTACCAGATAATAGGAAAGGTTGATATTGCCTTGTGCCGAACAGCTTCCCCAACGCCCGCTGCTGGAATTTATCTTCACACTCTTGTAAGGAAGGTTGTGCTGCATGGAAAGCATATACAGACGGGGCGGAAGAACAATTTTCGCATTTCGCCGTAAAGCTTCCTCAATTACATTGCGCAGCCAAGCCTGCAGCTTCTCATCCGAGAAATCGGCATCAGGAGGACAGATTATCTGCATTTCCCCCAATTCCGAACGGGACAAGAACCGTTCCCGTTGTCCGCTGACCAATGTCAGTTTAAAGAACTCCGTATCAATGCGGTAATCCAAATCAATCAGCTTTCTGACCTGCTTCTGTATGGCAGCCTTCAGACGCGGACGAAGCTGCTCGATGGCATTCTCTATCTCGGCAAGGGAAGTCCGGGGAGGCACAGTCACGTAAATTCCGTCCTCCTTTGTACGGAAAGTGAGGCGCCGTGCCCGGGCATTGACCCGGACAAACAAAGGACCAAGCTCTTTATCTTCTATAATGCGGTTTACTGTCATAAATCAAAGCCTCTCCCATAGGAAAGGGGCGGGAAGAGGCTTTGCAAATGAACAAAGAATCGTCCAAAAACGCAAGCAAATACCTGACAAAAGCGGACGGAGTGTCCGATAATGAACACTACACAAAAGCGACTATCCTTTAATAATCAACATTTTACACTTATGGCACAATAATTGATTAAAGTATGATGACCGAGCGTCCTTTGAAAAAAGCATTTTTATATGCAACTTTTTCAAGGCAGATCACGTCTAACTAATAAATACTGAATCACAAAAAACAAAAGAATATGAAAGCTCTAACAACATTTATCGCAATCGCCTTATTGGCATTCAGTACAACCGCTTGTTCACAACAACACACATACCGTTCCGGAGGCTTCGGCAGCAAGACGGTCAAGGCAAGCAAGAATTATGTAACCAAAGACATAAAAGTGGACAACTTCACCAAGCTGAGTGTAGCCGGCAGCCCCGACGTGACCTACACGCAGAAGTCCGGCAAACCGACAGTGGAAGTATACACCTCGGACAACATTGTAGACTTACTGGATATCCGTGTCAAGGACAATACCCTCTACATCGGCTTCAAGAAGAACGTCAGCGTATCCTATAATAAACTGGAAGTACGTGTGTCCGCAGAAAAGCTGAACGGCATTGCCGTGGCAGGTTCGGGAGACGTGGAACTGAAAAACGGACTGAAGACGGATGACATCAAAATCTCTGTGGCTGGTTCGGGTGACATCAGTGGAAACAACATCTCCTGCACAGACCTCGATATTTCCATCGCAGGCTCGGGAGACATCAATAGCAGCAACATCACTTGCAATGACCTCCAAGTATCCGTTGCAGGTTCAGGTGACATGAAGCTGAATAACGTAACCGCCAACTTCACCAGAGCATCCGTTGCCGGTTCGGGTACCGCCATCCTGAGCGGCAGTACCCAAGAAGCTGAATACAGCGTGGCAGGTTCGGGTGATTTGCTTGCTTCCGATTTCGTTGCCAAGAAAGCATCTGCCAGTGTTGCCGGTTCAGGCGACATCAAGTGCCATGCCACAGATTTCCTGAAAGTACGCACCAGCGGAAGCGGCAGTGTAGGCTACAAGGGTAATCCGGAACTGGACTATCCCAAGAAAGGACTGTATAAACTCTAACATAGAAAACATAGATTCTCAGATTGATGACTATAAACCTAAACTAAATTCTCTCTCAAATAATTACCTGCAAAAAGAACGAAGGACTCCCGCGAGGAAGCCCTTCGTTCTTTTATCACCCCACACCTCCGAAGCACGGGAACAGTTGTCATTTATCTATATTCAGAATGCCCGATTCATTGTCGCTGTTATTGATGCGTCTGCCGGATGATTTGTAACGCTTACCAAACTCGAAGTTATAACTCAGCTTGATAACCGCCATCTGTCCTATTTCTTTCGCATGACTCCACGAGGTATAGGGCGCCACTTTGCTCACCCGTTCCTTGCCCGTCTTGTAGTTGTTGGTGAACGGGAACATCATCCCTGCTCCTAATTGCAGCCGCTTGTGGGTATAAGTGGCTAAAACAGCAGCCTGGTTTTCACCCTTATAAATCGTTTCGCCCATCAGCTCGTTCGCCCTTTTACTGAATTGTCCCAACAGAGAGAACTGCTTATAATTGAACACGGCACCCAGGTTGTAATAGAAATCATTATACGTATGGGTATAGGTATTGCCGTTAGACCAGTAACGTGTAAATCCACCATCTATACTCAGCGTCAGGAAATTCTTCAGACTACCAATGTTCAGTCCGCGGAATGTGAAAGAAGGGCCAAAGCGCAGAAACTGTGCAGAACGCTGGTTCTCGTTCATCGAAACCAACTTGTCTCCCTCGGCAAACACACTCTCCATGATGATATTCTTGTGATAGCCATGTGTCACATTCAGCATGAAGACGAACTTCTTCTTCATATAGGAATAGTTCAACGTATTGTTGAAAACGCTGTAAGTCTCCAATGCCGGGTTACCGCGTACTATCTGGATGGTATCTATCGCCTGCTCCACATTGGTCAATGCACTGAGCGAAGGAATCTTGGGTTCGACATTGAACCGATAGTTGATGTTGCCGTTCTTGTGCGGAGAGAAGTTCAGACGGACAGTGGGAGTAAAGGTATAGTAGGTATGTTCCTCCCCTCCTTCCTTGAAATAAGAGCGGGTCAGTCCGGCACTCACACCATAGCTCACTTTCCTGATATTACCCTGCACCTCGGCAAACGCCGCTGTCTTTGCCTGGTTCATTTCCGATACGACGGGTGAAGAGCCTGCATACTCGTTCCTGGCATACATCTGGTAGTGGCGCAATCCGGCGCTGAATACGAGGAACTTGAAACGCTTGTCGTAGATGGCTTCACCGATAATGGAACGCTTATTCCCCGTCACATCTGTTTCAATCATCGCCAGGTCTTCGGCTTGAGGCGTATATTCGTGGTAGAGCCTATTATTGTCGGTGTGCATCAGCGTACCGGTCACGCTCATCGTAAGCATCTGATTCTTCGGTAATGTACGCTGGTAATAAAGGTCGAGCGAAGGAGTGTAGCTGGACTGCTTGTTCTTCAGTCTGGAGAAGATATAGTTATCGGCATCCGCAGCATCATACAACTTGTTCGACTGGTTCAGGCAAGGGGCATCATAGACACTGTTGCGGAACACGACGTTGAATACGTACTTATCCTGCTCCGTCAGATTGTAAGAGAGGTCGATATTGTGGGTAAAGTGCTTGTTTTGGTCGTGAAGCCCCTCCTGCACACGATGTATCGTCTTATTTTCCAACACATATGTCTCGTCTATATCCGTATATGTTTTTTTGAAGTTACGGGCAGACAAGTTATAGAACAATCCCCATTGTGACTTGTTATGATTGAACTTTGCCACCACATTGTCCTCGCTAAACAACATGTGGGGAGCATTAGTGGCTTGTATATTGACCAGTCCACCCGTTTCGCGGCGGCGGACAATGATGTCCACCACAGCGCCCAGGCTGCTGTCGCCATAGCGTTCTCCCGGATTTTCGATGAATTCTATTCTTACAATCTCCTTGGGCAGGAGGGCTGCCACTTCGGTGGAGGTAGCCACAATACCGTTGATACGTGTCTGTACGCTGCCGCCATTGGCTTCCAGGCCTTTACCAAGAGCATCCACCTTCAAGTGCGGAATGGCAAGGTTCAGCATCAGGTCGTAGGGATTATAGGAATTCTTCATGGCAGTAGCGGTGGGTACTACAACCATGCGGTCTACCTTCTGCGTGATATTGCTGCCCGATATTACCACCTCGTCCAGTGCTACCGACTGTTCTTTCAAGATAATGTCTCCCATCTGCACAGTGCCTTGGGGAGTCCTGATGACAATCTGTTCGCCGACGTAACCGATATAAGAGAGTCTTAACAGGAAATCCGAACCGGCAGTGGCTCTCAAAGCAAATTTACCTTTGCCATCAGTGGTGCTTTCCGTAACGAATGAAGAGTCGGGCAAGGAAATCAGGGCTACATTGACAAATTCCACCGGACGGTTCTGTTCATCTACAATTGTACCGTTTACTTTCACTGTTTGTGCCGCTGCGGCAAAGCTACCCAACAGGCATACGATAGCTATAACAAGAATCTTTTTCATAAATGCCGGTGTTTAGAGTTTGTCTTTTAAAGCTGACTCGATGATTGCCTTTATCTCTTCTGACGAAAGAGTTTCTTTATTGGTCCACTCCTTGTCTCTCTCCTCCGAGATATCCAATACGGAATCGCAATGTTCCGACATCAGCAGAAAGAGCATTTTCTCTGAAGTTTCGCCCGACGCGCTTATTACCTCATAGTGCACTTCGGCATACTTGCAAAATTTGCCGTCTACGTTACGACCACATTTACGCTCCAGGTATCCGTAACGGAATTTCTCACCTTCGCCTAACTGCGACTTAACATATTCCTTAGTTGCCGACTTTATTTTATACTGGTCGCTTCCGGGGAAGTAACATGAAGTAAGAGATACAAGTGCGAAACACGCTGCGATTGCCATTGTTCTGAATGTACTTTTCATAAGACTTTCTGTTTTTTGATTTGATGCAAAGTTAAGGCAAGAAGTCTCTTAACTCCTACTAAATCGCACTATTAAAAGTCTTAATACTTAGCACATAAAGCACTGATTATCAACAATGACATATTATAAAAGTCTTAATCCGGCCTCTTCCGGTCTAAATGCCTCTTATGCACTCCACAATATCCTGTTTTTCGCCTGCATTTATCTTCTTTCGGATGGAAGTCTTACGCACGTAGATGGTTGCACTTGTCTGTTGGGTGACCACACCGATTTCTTTCGTGGAGAAACCGGCACAGAGCAGACAGCATATCTGCACTTCCTTATCAGACAATACCTGTCCGAACTTTTCCATCATGCGGGAATAAAAGCCATCGTATAGTTTATCAATTACCGGATAAAGGTCTGCCCAGGCAAGAAGTCCTTCCACCGGAATCTCCTTATTGCCGATGCCCGAAATAAGTTTCAGCAACGCCTGGTTCTGTGAGGTAGGCGTATTGGCAACAAGCCGTATGATACCCAGCTGCTGAAGAAGCAGCTTCTTGAAGAAAGCACCGCTATTCTCTTCCTGATTGTCCGATACCTTCTGGGCATCTTCCAGCAGGCGGGTCAGTGCATCAATACGTTCCTCGGCTTCGGCAAGGCGCTTCCGTCTGTTACGGATATAAAAGGTAAGGGAAACAAGTACCCCGACAAACACAACAACAACCAGCATCGAATACATCCGTGTCTTCTGCCGTTTGATTATCAACTCATAGTTCAACTGTTGAAGCTTGTTCCTGGTCACCAGCTGTTGCTCTATCACGCTATTCTGGTCCCTCATCTCATTCCTGACAGAATCAGCAAACCTACCGAAAGTGACAATGTCCAAAGGTGCCCCGGAAGTATAGTCCAGAATTGTTTTCAACTGTGCCAGCGCACTGCGTACAGAAAAGCCCTCGGCTCTCTTTTCTTCCTGCTTCAATTCATTGTTCCACGCCTGCTCCCAATAGTAACGGGCAGAATCCAACTGATGAAGGTTCAGGAAGTTTTCAGCAAAGATTACCTGCAGAATGGGATAGTTGTCGGTCATAGGCATCAGCCGTCTAACCCGGTGAAGCAGTTCATTGGACTTGGTATATTCATGGCTGTTGGCAAGAAAAGCGGCATAATTCCTCAGATAGTGACAGGCCGAAGCTGTATCGGCTGCCGCCAATGCCATGTCAATACTCTGTTCCAGGTAATCCGAAGAAGAAGGGTGGTTGGCAAGCGCCATATTGAGTCCCAGGTCATAGAGTATGGAGCAATGTTCCCGGACAGATAGCTTATCAGCATATTGCAATATCTTTTCCATCAACTCTATCGCCTGGGAGTGGTCATTTCTCAGATAAGCTATCTCTGCCTTTCCCCGATAAAAAAGAAGAAGCCAGAAGGTGTCTTTCCGGGCTATGGCATAGTCCAAGCCATTCTCAATCGCTTCATCCATGCGTTCCTCCTGCTTCATCCATTTATAATAGGAGGCTTCAAGCAGGTAGCCATCAAGCATACGGGAAGAGTCTTTCCGCTCACGATAGTAGTGTATCGCTTCAGGAAGCAGCGAATCTTCCGCCAATGACATACCCATACGGTAGCGGGCCTGCGCACAGTTCCAAACGAACTGCATCCACTCCGCTTCTGAAAACCCGACATCCTTTTCTATGGAATTAAGCAACTTCAGCGCACTGTCCGGACGGCTCTGCAACAAAGAGTCGGTCTGCGCCAAAAGTTTTTTGTTGCCATGACAGTCATTACAGCCTACAAAGCACATAATGCCTAAAAGCATAATACAGATGTATAGTATGTTTCTCATCTTCTCCATTGTATATATTTGCAGTGAGTAAAGTTGAGAAAAAAAACGGCAGACTCCAAACTATATATACTGTAAATAATAACTCCCTTAAATAAAAAGCCTTGTAACCCACAGGCAAGAACAACAAAGGGACGCTGCATCACGCGGCGTCCCTTCTATTTTAGTTAGTTTTTATAAGATTTTGAGAGAATTGAAACTTCACAGCCTCAAGTTGTTTTAATAAAGCACACTAACTATTATTATGTTTAAAGCAAATAAAAATGTTATTTTAAAAGCAAATGAAAATATCTATTCCTTGATTTCCAGCTCCTTGTTCACCCGGCGCAGGCTGTCCATCACCTGCTTCTCATGAGACACGGGCACATCTCCCGAAAGAGCTACCGACGGTGCGGAAATCTGTTTACCGATAGTATCGGTTGCGGCTACTTCCTCTACATCCGAAAAGAATGAATGCTGCATCACATTTCCCATCGAAAGGACCACTGCTACTACTGCGGCGGCTTTGAACAGCGGCATGAAGCGTGCAGTCAATGTCAGGCGCTTTGCCTTGACCACCGGAACTTCCACTTCGGCAAGCACCCGGGCATCAAAATCCTCACCCAGATGCACTTCCTGCTGAAGCTGCTGATATACGAACAAATCCTTGTAGCGAAGCAAGTGCTTGGGCACATCGCTTCCGCTAAAGAAAGCACGCAATTCAGCCTCCTCTTCCAAAGAAGTTTCGCACTGCCAGTAGCGTTCCAAGAGTTGTTCTATATATTTAGAGTCCATAACCTTCTATATCAATAAACGTTTGTTTCACTTTTTGCCGCGCCCTGAAGAGGTTCACTTTTACCTGCTCCTCGGTCAAGTTCAGGACTGCTGCTATTTCTTTATAGCTCTTACCTTCCACATCCCTAAGCAGCATAATCAACCGTTGTTTTTCGGGAAGCTTGTTCATCAGCCGGTGTATCAACGTCATTCGTTCCTTGTTCACCAGCTTTTCGTAAGGGCTCGATGCATCGGAGGCCTGCTCCATTTCAAGGGTCAACTCCACGGTGCGGGAGTCTTTTCGCTCGCTACGGTCTATTGCCAAATTCCTTGCCACTGTCAAGCAATAGGCCTCGATAGAACCAAACTGCGACCACTCGTCACGCTTGTTCCAAACCCTTATCAGCGTTTCCTGCACAACATCCTCTGCCTCTGCCCTATCGAACGTAATTCTTAGGGCTAACCGAAAGAGCTTATCCTTCAGCGGGAGAATGTCATTGCGAAAGCTGAGTTCTTGCATCTCTAATAAATTGACGGTTAAGTATTCAGAAAGTTACAGCCTATTGCCGTTTTTTTTGAATTATTTTCTAATACGGGTTCCACCGTTCCCGTTGATGGCTGATGCTAAAGTGATTACGACTTCGGATACACCGGCATCCAACGCCTCGAAAGAGTTCTCCAATTTTGGAATCATGCCACCTTGAATCACACCATCTGCCACATATTGCTTGAATTCCTCCGGCGTTATCTGTGGAATCACGCTATCATCGTCGTTCTCGTCACGCAGCACCCCTTTCTTCTCAAAGCAGAACACCAAAGTTACATCGAACAAACCCGCCAAAGCCTTGGCGGTCTCTCCGGCAATAGTGTCGGCATTCGTATTCAGCATGTGCCCGTCTCCATCGTGTGTCAACGGAGCCATCACGGGAACCACACCCTTATGAATGAGGTCTGCCAAGAAAGCATCATTCAGCTGCTTCACATCGCCCACAAACCCATAATCCACCTCCTTCACGGGACGCTTTACCGAACGGATTACATCCATATCGGCTCCCGTCAAGCCCAGTGCATTGACACCACGCGCCTGCAAGCCGGCAACGATATTCTTATTCACCAGTCCGCCATACACCATGGTCACCACCTTCAGCGTTTCGGCATCAGTGATGCGGCGGCCATTCACCATTTTACTTTCAATACCCAGTTGGGCAGCGAGCTTCGTGGCCGAGCGTCCGCCTCCGTGTACCAAGACCTTGTAGCCTTCGATGGCTGCAAAGTCATCCAATAACTTATAGAGGGTGGCTTCCTCTTCTACAATCTTGCCACCCACCTTTATTACAGTCAGTTTCTCCATTTTATTCCAAATAAGTATATCCGTACAGTCCGGAACGGTAATTAGACAAGAATTCCTTCCCTTCTTCCACAGAGATACGCCCTTCCTTGACGGACTGCGTCACCCAAGTTTCCAGCGTACGTACCAGTTTTTTAGGATTATATTGCACGTAGTCCAACACCTCAGCCACCGTCTCGCCGTCAATCAGTTGGTCGATGGTGTAGCCTTTGGAATTGACAGACACATGCACGGCATTCGTATCACCAAACAGATTGTGCATATCTCCCAGAATCTCTTGATAAGCTCCGACCAGAAAAACCGCCAGATAGTAGTGTTCCTTGTCGCGCAACGAGTGCAGCGGCAGGGTGGTCGTATCGGCACGCGAGCTGACGAAATTGGCAATTTTGCCGTCCGAGTCGCAAGTCATATCCTGCAAGGTAGCCTCGCGGTCGGGTCTTTCATCCAGCCGTTGTATGGGCATGATGGGGAACATCTGGTCGATGGCCCAGGAATCGGGCAATGACTGGAACAGCGAGAAGTTACAGAAATACTTGTCGGCAAGCAGCTTGCTCAACTTGCGGAATTCCTCGGGGCAGTGCTTCATGCCGCTGGCAATGGAGTTGATTTCGCGGCAGATACTCCAGTAGAGTTTCTCTATTTGTGCACGCGTATTCAGGTCGACGATGCCATGGCTGAAAAGGTCGAGTGCCTCTTCGCGTATCTGCTGCGCATCGTGCCAAGGTTCCAGCATACTGCGCTGGCTCAGATTATCCCAGATGTCATACAGTTCCTTCACCAGTTCGTGAGCATCCTCTCCCGGTTCCCAGTCGTCGTCCATTTCGGGCAGGGAAGCCGTTTCCAGCACTTCGAAGATAAGCACGGAGTGATGGGCAGTCAGGCTGCGTCCCGTTTCGGTAATGATATTGGGATGAGGGAACCCGTGTTTGTCGGCAACATCGACGAAAGTCGACACCACATCGTTGACATATTCCTGGATGGAATAGTTGACGGAGCTTTCGCTACTTGAAGAGCGTGTACCGTCATAATCAACTCCCATACCGCCACCGGTATCCACGAATTCGATGTTGAAGCCCATCTTGTTCAGCTGCACAAAGAATTGCGAAGCTTCACGCAAGGCATTCTTGATGCGGCGTATCTTGGTTATCTGACTGCCGATATGGAAATGTATCAGCTTCAGACAGTCCTTCATATCTTTTTTCTCCAAGAAGTCCAGCGCTTCGAGCAGTTCACTGGATGTCAGTCCGAACTTGCTGGCATCTCCTCCGCTTTCTTCCCATTTGCCACTTCCACTGGAAGCCAATTTAATGCGAATGCCGATATTAGGTTTCACCTTCAATTGCTTCGCCATCTTGGCAATAAGATTCAACTCATTAAGTTTCTCTACAACAAGAAAAATGCGTTTGCCCATTTTCTGTGCCAACAGTGCCAGTTCAATGAAGCTCTCGTCCTTATATCCGTTACAAACCACGAGGGAACCCGGGTCTGTATTGACCCCTATCACAGCATGCAACTCCGGCTTTGAACCCGCTTCCAGCCCCAGATTGAACTTCTTCCCATGGTTAATCATCTCTTCTACCACGGGACGCATCTGATTCACTTTAATGGGATAGATAATAAAGTTCTCTCCTTTATACCCGTACTCGTCGGCTGCCTGTCTGAAGCAGCAGGACACCTTCTCGATGCGGTTGTCCAGAATATCGGGAAAACGCACCAATACCGGAGCCGCTACATCGCGCAACTGCAACTCGTCCACCAACTCTTTTAAATCGACGGCAACCCCATCCTTACGCGGTGTCACCACAACATGACCTTTGTCATTGATACCAAAGTACGAAGTGCCCCAACCAGTTACGTTGTACAGCTCTTCTGAATCTTCAATACGCCATTTTCTCATCAGTACATTTACTATTAGACTATTTACAATTTACTATTTTCCCACTATAGTGTGTCTTATAAAGGGGGCGACAAAAATACACATAAATCTAATATATCCAGCTCCTCGGACTGAAAAATACACATTTACAAGGGATTAAAGTCCTAAAAGTTGGCGTAACCGTTGCACGGATTCGCTAATCTGGCTGCGGCTTTCCAGATAACCGGCATCAAAGCGATAACGGGCCTGCGAGTAGAAAGGCTCACGCTTATCCAGCGCCTCCACAATGAAGGTGCGCAAATCTTCGTCCGTCTTGCCTTGCAGGATGGGGCGTTGCTGCTTCGCCACCCGGAGCCGGCGGAACAGAATATCGGGGTGTACATCCAGAAACACCGTCTGCCCGCAACCGTTCATATACTCCATATTGTCAAAAAAACAAGGAGTACCGCCACCGGTAGAGACCACGACATCCTCAAATTCCCCTACTTCATGCAGCATGTTTCGCTCCAATTCACGAAAAGAGGCTTCTCCCCGCTCGGTGAACAATTCACGGATTGATTTGTGAAAACGTTCTTCGATGTACCAGTCCAAATCAATGAACGGCACATTCATTTCGCGGGCAAAAGCCTTTCCTAAAGTAGTTTTACCGGCTCCCATGTAGCCGGTCAAGAAAATACGTATCATATCTGCTACGAGTTACAGGTTTCCTGCAAAGGTAGCAATTCCAAGCTGAAAACGCCTCTGTATCAGAGAAAAATTTTGATACGCTTGCTTAAATCTTCGAATTCCTTTTCTCCCGGTTCACCAGTGGGTGTACCGAAGGGCATCTGTGCAATCATCATCCAGTTGTCGGGCAGGTTCCAGGTGCGACGTACCTCGTCGTCAATCAAGGGGTTATAGTGTTGCAGGGAGGCGCCCAACCCCATATCTTCCAGCATAGTCCAGATGGCAAACTGGTGCATAGCGGAGGTGTGCTGTGACCAAGTGGGGAAATTATCCTTATAGGAAGGGAATGTTTCCTGCAGCTTCTTGACTACAGAAGTATCTTCAAAATAGAGCACAGTACCGTGTCCGCTGGCAAAACAGCCGTCAATCTTGGCTTCCGTCTTGGCAAAAGCCTCGGCAGAGATGCGTGCTTTCAGGGTTTCCTTCACAATGTTCCACAATTTCTTATGTTCGTCGCCCAGCAACAATACAATTCTTGTAGACTGTGAATTGAAAGCTGACGGCACATTCTTTACGGCTTCACGAATAATGTGTACTATTTCTTCATCCAGTACTGGCGAATCGCTGCCGATAGAGTAATAACTACGGCGATGCGCCATGGCTTCTGCAAATGTTCTCTTCATTTTTTGTCCTTTCTTTTTTTATTGAGACTTCTCTTCTTTATTTTATATCCGCCATACAAAGAAACAAATGAAAGAGTTAAGTTGTTCGGATTTTCTTTTTTACCTTTGTCCGCAGTTATGAAGAAAGAAAAATATTACGTCGTATGGGCGGGAGTCAGCCCGGGTATCTACACTTCCTGGACAGACTGCCAACTGCAGACCAAAGGCTACGAAGGAGCAAAATACAAGTCATTCGAATCACGCGAGGAAGCGGAAAAAGCCTTTGCCTCTTCGCCGTACACGTACATCAAGCGGTCGGCTCCCTCTCCTGCCAAGACTATTCCCGGCGCCGACGCTCCCCTTCCCACCGCCGTCGCGGAAAACAGCCTTGCCGTAGACGCAGCCTGCAGCGGAAATCCCGGTGCCATGGAGTACCGGGGAGTACACGTCGCCAGCCGTCAGGAAATCTTTCACTTCGGGCCGATGTATGGAACCAACAATATCGGCGAATTCCTCGCCATTGTCCACGGACTTGCCTTGTTGAAACAGAAAGGTTTCGACATGCCCATCTACAGTGACAGCGTGAACGCCATCAACTGGATAAAACAGAAAAAATGCAAGACCAAACTGCCGCGCGACGCCAAGACCGAAGAGCTTTTCCACCTAATAGAACGTGCGGAGAAGTGGTTGCGCGAAAACACCTACACCACCCGCATCCTAAAATGGGAGACAAAGCAATGGGGGGAAATTCCGGCCGACTTCGGAAGGAAGTAAAAAAACGCGGGCACCCCGGATTCTTCATCCGGTTGTGCCCGCGTCAAGAAAATGATGCGGCCGAGCTTATGAATGAATAGCCGCCATCATGTTTTATTTGCTATACGATGCCTTCACGAAAGGAGCATCAAGCAAGTAGTCAAGACTCTGCTTCACACTCTCTTCTACGGGGCAGCTGTATTTCTCAATCTCAGCTACGATGTGGCGCACGCCAGCAGTATCCGTATTCTTGAAGATAGCATCATAACCTACCATACCACTCTGCCCAATCTCGCGGTGATCCTTGATATGGAGCATGGTGAAGCGTCCGGGATACTTGTTGAAGTAATCCACCGGGCTGTTCTGGCCGCGCACTACCCAGTAAACGTCCATCTGGAAGAATACATATTCGGGATTGGTGTGTTGCAGCATGTAGTCCAGCATCAGCTCCTTGTCTTCCACTTTCTGGAATTCATGGGCATGATTGTGGTAACCGTATTTCAAACCGGCAGCCTGGCAGCGCTTGCCCACTTCATTGTAATAGTCGCAGTAGGTCTGCAAGTCTTTCAATGTCTTGGGAACGGAGAGATACGGAGTCACGATATACTCCATACCGGCCTCCTTATGGGCAGCAATGCACTGATCCCACCATTTCAAGGCTTCCGTAAAGTCGCCCGAAGCCAGTTCCTCGTCCGACAACCCGTGGGTAGTGTGCGAAGAAAGCACGGTCATACCGCTCTTTTCCACCATCTGTTTGAACTCCTGGGGAGTCTTGCCGTAGAACTTACCGTCATTGTAGTTGGCGGCCTCCACACTGGTATAGCCCATATCAGCCAAATCCTTCAGAATCTGGTCGAGGTTACTGCCGTCCTTCACCAAGTCTCTTACAGAGTAGAGCTGGATGGCTACTTCCTTTTTCGTCGTTTCCGGCGCCGTTTCCGTGCTGTGGCTGCTGCAGCTTGTGGCCATCATGGATAAGCACAGTGCTGACAAAATCATCATATGTTTGATTCTCATAGTACTATCTTTTTAGAAGGAATTAGTCGAGAACCTTTACACGGATGTTGCGGTACCAAACATCGTCGCCATGATCCTGCACACCGATAAAGCCTTCGTGGTTTTCGCCGCCACAGTTGTTCAACAGTTCGAAAGCCAAGGGCCACTTCTCTTCGCTGAACTTGCTTGCCTGCAACATTTCAGTCCATTGCTTAGTCCACAAGTGATATTCCAGTACGTTTTCATCGTTCTGTCCGTGAACTACAGTACCTTTGTATACCATAATCTTTGCCTTGTTCCATTCGCCGAAAGGTTTGGCGTTCTGCGGAACAGCCGGTATCATGTCGTACAAGGAAGCAGCCTGACGGTTGTTGTCCTTACCCAGTTTGGCATCCGGATGATTGGCGTTATCCAGCACCTGGAACTCGGGAGCAGAGATATAGATGGGTTCCAACACTTCGTTGCCGTCCTTGTCCTTTGAAGTAACTTCCTGAGCCAGATAGAAGATACCGGAGTTACCACCTTTGGAAATCTTCCATTCCAGTTCCAGCTCAAAGTTCTTGAACTTATGGGCGAAAATCAAGTCACCGCCCTCACCGGTCTGTCCTTCGCCGGTACCGGTTCCACAGAATTTGAGGCAACCATCCTCAATAATCCATCTGGAAGGCACTTTGTCCTTACCGTATCCACGCCATCCGTCCAGGCTCTTTCCATCAAAGATAGTGATATAACCGTCCGCATCAATCGGCAGGTTCAAGCTGTCCGTTTCAGGCGCTTTCAGAGACTTGGAATAAGACACCGCAGTAGTAGTAGGAGCTGCAGCTTCCTCCGTAGCGTTCGATTTCTTTGCACCGCCACCGCAAGAGGCGAGCATACCTCCGATAAGGCAACAAGCCAAAGAATAATATATTTTCTTCATAATCTGAAAAATTAAATGATTAGTATTCGTTTATGAGCATCGGAACCTGGTTCCGATACTCTTTTTAATGTTTATCTGGGCATATCGGGCAACTTCCAGCCTTCACGGTAGTTATGCTTGATGAGCTCTTCTGCAAAAGCCTTGGCATTTACCGGATCTGTCCATGTCTTGTCGAAGCTCGGATGGCCGTTGTGTATCTTGAAGCCGTCCTTGATGACTGTACGCAATGTCTCGTCGTCGCCGATATTGGTGAAGCGCATGTTGGCTCCGTCCCATTCCAGTGTCTTGTTCAGGCCCTGCAGACGGATGGCCAATACACCCATTGCCACCATTTCGTTCATCGGTCCCGCTTCGGAGAAATCAGACTTAGGCATCACGCGGCTGGAAGGACTTTCCTTACAAGCACGTACCCAATCCATCTCATGACCGCCATTCATAGCCTTCGGCACACGGCGGCAAACCTTCGGTGCATTGGGCACGCGGCCAGAAAGTAACCACGGGTTCTGTCCGTAGCAACCGCAAATCAGCGTATCCTTCGTTCCGTGGAAGATAGTCAGACCGCCACCGCTCTGCATCAGTTGCTTTCCTTCGGGGAAGCCTTTCGGACGGTCGGGCATCATGCCACCATCATACCAGTGAACTTCCACTTCGGGCATAGCCACCTTCGGCATATTCTCACGTGCGGGGAAAGTCAGCTTCACATG
The DNA here is from genome assembly GCF_003603065.1 of Bacteroides sp. AF20-13LB. NCBI lineage: Bacteria > Pseudomonadati > Bacteroidota > Bacteroidia > Bacteroidales > Bacteroidaceae > Bacteroides > Bacteroides sp. AF20-13LB. Next base: position 205,286 of record NZ_QTMH01000003.1, on the reverse strand, counting down.
CTGTGCTTGCGGAGCGCAGGCATTGAGCAACAATGTAGATGAACCTTCTACCTTGGTAGGATACAGCAACTTCAAAGCTCTGAACGGCTGGTGCAGGATGTGGCAAGCCATATCGCCCAAAGCACCCGTACCATAATCCCACCATCCGCGCCAGTTCCAGGGATGATAGATTTCGTTATATGGATTCATCTTGGCAGGACCGGTAAACAAATCCCAGTTCAGGGTTTTGGGAATGCGGTCTTCCTTTTCGGGAACATTCAATCCTTGCGGCCAGATGGGACGGTCGGTAGCACATTCCACCTTCGTCACGTCACCGATTTCGCCGTTCCATATCCACTCGCATACCAAGTCGGTACCCTCGTCCGAAGAACCCTGGTTACCCATCTGGGTAACTACTCCCGTAGAAGCGGCCAGGCGGGTAAGCAGACGGGACTCATATACGGAGTGCGTCAACGGTTTCTGGCAATATACATGTTTGCCCATCGTCATGGCATCAGCAGTAATGATGGCATGTGTATGGTCGGCAGTAGCGATGATAACGGCATCGATGTCCTTACCCATCTCATCGTACATCTTACGATAGTCCCAATACTTCTTCGCATTGGGAAGCTCATCGAACACACCTTTCGCGTAGCGCCAGTCTACGTCACAAAGCGCCACGATATTTTCCGTAGCCTTCACATGGTTGATGTTGGTGTGTCCCATACCGCCGATACCTACGGCAGCAATGTTCAAACGGTCACTGGGAGGCACGTGTCCGTGGCTCTTACCCAAAATGCTGCTTGGAGCAATGGTAAGACCCGCCAAAGCTAAACCTCCGGTCTTAAGAAATTCTCTTCTTGTAAATTTCGACATGGTTCTTTAGATTTTAAAATCGGTTAATATAATGAGTTTTAAAACAATCCTTAATTACAGTAGGCATCAGACTACCGTTTTCTTCGGACGGAGCAGTCCGTAACCTTCTTTCATATGCCTCCGGCGCTCCTTGATTTCCTCCAGCGTCTGCAAGTCGCCTATGCCGGGCAGGTCGTGGCGGCGCGCATCCTCCAGGAAGGTCCATCCGTATTGGGAAGCAATGGCCGAGTCTCGCATCTGCGGCAATCTCGGATCGCGTTTCCCGCTCTCGATGGAGTCTGCCATAATGTTGCAGAGCTTGTCCAGGTTCTTTCCGCCAAACGGTTTCTCCAGGCGAAGCGTACGGTTCACGCCGTGAAGTTCCACTACGGCAGTCCGGAAATCATGCGTCATGCGCACGATACCTTTTGTACCGATAATGTCCGTATATGCATTATGAGTCTGGTTTCTGGAGAGTTGTCCGTAGACGAAGCCTTGTGTGACATCGAAGGCGATGCCGTTCTCGAACGTACCGTGGCACTGTACCCACCAAGGGTCCTTGTAGTCCCACATCCGCATGCCTTGGGCATGCCAGGTCTTGTATTCACTGTCGGCATACCAGCGGGCGATGTCTATGTAGTGCATGCCGCAGTCGTGGTAGGCGGGACCCTCATATTCGTGTCCCTCGCCCGGCGCCAATCCCGGAGTCATGTGGCAGATGCGCAAGATAGCCAGTTCACCAATCTCGCCTTCATCGATAAACTGCTTCATAGCCTGGTGATACCAGGAGTTCCGCAGATAAAGGTTGACAGCGGCAATGCGATCATACTTTTCAATCAGGTCCACAATTTCCCATTCCTTATCAATGGTATCGGCAATGGGTTTCTCCGTCAGGATATGCTTATTGCTCCGGACAGCTTTCTCTATTTGTTCTTTTCTGGAATTTGCCAATGCAAAAAGACCAACAGCTTCTACACTCTGGTCATCAAAGATTTCTTGTTCATCGGATATGATTCTGGATGAAGGGGAAAGGTTTCTTGCCAATTCTCGGGAGGCCGGATCGGTATCGCAGATATATGCGATGTCCCATCGACCGCTTTTCTGCATTTCCTCCCAATACATTTGCCCCATTCTGCCGAACCCTATCAAACCAACTTTTATTTTCATGGTAGGCGAATATTAAATATTTACAGTTATAGTATTATCGGGGTCGATTGAATTACATGATTAAGAGTACTTGGACTGATAGTCATAGTAGCTGTCGTCGTAGACGTTGGATATAATTTTTTCATGATATTTGCAATGTTTATGTATGTGTTCTTTGCAAAAATAGGATAATTAGTGATAGAATGGAAGCAAGCAGATATTAAAAAAGCGTAAAAGACAAAAGAACGCCCTTTATTCATCATCGCCTAACAGCCGTGAAACACTCTGCCGGCAGCCGTCAACACCCACCTGCATCATAGATTCTGCGTAAGAAATATAGAAGAGAAAGAAGAATTAATAGGCTGTTTGCAGGAAATTAACTTCCTATTTAGTCATAACAGCCTAGCACAAGCGGGTGGAAGCAAAGTACGCAGAATTTTATTTCTATGAGAGAGACTGCATATCATTCAGTCTCTTATAATAGCCGTTCTTCTCGAGAAGTTCCTCGTGCTTACCACGTTCCACGATTTCACCTTCATAGAGTACACAAATCTCATCCGCATTCTTGATGGTGGAAAGGCGGTGGGCGATGGCAATCGTGGTACGGGTCTTCATTAGCCGTTCCAGAGCCTCCTGCACCAGTCGTTCGCTTTCGGTATCGAGTGCTGAAGTGGCCTCATCGAGTATCAGGATAGGCGGATTCTTCAAGATGGCACGGGCAATACTGATACGCTGGCGCTGTCCGCCGGAAAGCTTGCCGCCACGGTCGCCAATGTTGGTCTGATAACCGAGTTCGGTCTCCATGATGAAGTCGTGGGCATTGGCAATCTTTGCCGCTTCGATCACCTGCTCCATAGTTGCATTTTCCACACCGAAGGCAATGTTGTTGAAGAAGGTGTCATTGAACAGGATGGCCTCCTGGTTCACGTTTCCTATCAACGCACGCAGGTCGTGGATGCGAAAATTCTTAATATTCACACCGTCAATTGTAATCTCACCTAACTGCACATCGTGATAGCGCGGCAGCAAATCCACCAATGTAGATTTGCCGGAGCCGGACTGGCCGACAAGTGCAATGGTTTGTCCTTTGGGCACCATCAGATTGACGTGCTTCAACACTTCGCGCTTGCCGTCGTAACTGAAGGAGAGGTCCTTAAATTCAATCCGGTCATTCATCCCGTGCAGCGGCAACGGGTTTACCGGTTCCTTAATGGGGTTCTCGGCTTTCAGTATTTTGTCCACACGTTCCATGGATGCCAGACCCTTTGGAATGTTGTATCCTGCCTTTGCAAAGTCTTTCAACGGATTGATGATACTGTACAGAATCACCATATAGAAGATGAACGTTGATGCTTCCATGGAAGTGCCGTCGCCCAGAATAAGCAGACCACCGAACCACAGTACCAATACAATGAGCAGCGTACCGAGGAATTCACTCATCGGATGTGCCAACGACTGACGGATGGCTACCTTGTTGGTTGCATCACGCAGCTCGTCGCTGCATTGCTTAAAACGGTCCACCATCTTGTCTTCTGCTATAAAAGCCTTGATTATACGCAGTCCGCCAAGCGTCTCTTCCAGTTGCGACATGGTATCACTCCATTTCCCTTGGGCTTCCAACGACTTACGCTTCAGTTTCTTGCCGACTTTTCCCATCAGCCAGCCCATACCCGGCAATACCAGGACAGTAAACAGAGTCAGCTGCCAGCTGGTTACAATCAGAGTGGAAAAATAAAGCAGAATCAGGATAGGATTCTTGAGCAGCATATCCAGTGAGCTGGTAATGGAGTTTTCAATTTCGCCTACGTCACCACTCATACGTGCAATGATGTCCCCTTTCCTTTCTTCAGAGAAAAAGCCGAGCGGCAAGTGCATCACTTTGGAATAAACCATCACGCGGATATCGCGTACCACTCCCGTACGAAGGGGAATCATAATGGCGGAAGAACCGAAATAGCAGGAAGTCTTCAGCATGGTCATGAAAGCAAGGAAAAGCCCCATGAACAGCAATGTCATCTGTGGCCCGTGTGTCTCAATCATCTGAGTGACGTAATAATAGAAATTGTTCACCGCCACTTCCTTCAAGCTACCGCTTCCCCACTCCATGAAGTGATACACTTGGGTGTTCTCCCCCGTCTTGAAAAGGATATTGAGAATAGGAATGAGCAGTGTGAATGAAAAGACATTGAATATAGCGGACAGCACATTGAGCACGATTGCCCAACCGATATATCTCTTGTAAGGCGACACAAAGCGCCGCATCAGTTGTAGGAATTCCTTCATTGCTTGTAGTTAAGTGAATTATGAGGTCGCAAAGATACAAGAAAACGAGGGAATGGAAAAGGGTTTCAGGTTATTTCTGCCTAAATGCCCACATTCTCTACTTTCTTTTGTGTCCTTGCATACTTCTCCAGCACCATGTACACTCATACATTGTCATCTTAATAATAGCCGGCTCATTTATTTTCCATCTTTACTCCTAACTTCCACACAATTTTCTTCAAACTTCAATATGCCCAAGCAATTATATGAGTAAATAATGAAAAAGATGTACCTTTGCACCCGACTTAACTGAGAACTTTGTTCACCACATGAGAAAAGCTATTATCACAACCCTATCTGTCCTAATCGTACTTCTGTCCATTGCTTGCAATACCCGAGTGAACTATAATAAGTACCTGATTGCAATTGACTCGCTCATCGTTCAGCAACCGGACACTGCCCTATCTATGCTCGAAGCATTCCCGACAAACAGCCTGCAGACCCAAGCTGACAGTGCTTATTATGGCCTATTAATGACAGAAGCAAGAGATAAGAACTACATTATCCAAACCAATGATTCCCTGATACAATCGGCCCTGACCTACTACAACGGCACAAACGACATAGAAAAGCGGGCAAGGGCCCATTACTATTCCGGCTGCGTCTACCGGGATTCACAGAGAAGAACAGAATCTATGACTCAATACCTCATAGCAAAGCCCTTGGCTGAAAAAGCAGGAGAAAGACGTCTATTAAGTCTTATCTACCTGAATATAGGTTATCTATACTATTCACAAAACCTAAATACACAAGCCGATTCCAGCTATCAATTGGCACAACAAATAGGTATTCAGCTAAAGGACTCTGTTCTTCAAGCAGAAGTTCTGTCACGACGAGGACTCATCCGAATGGAAAAAGGAGAGGAATTCTATCCCGAAGCCGAAAAAATGATGTTGAAGGCACTCGCTATCGTCCAAAAACAGTCCAACATACAATTAAAAGAAAATGTGTTCTCCTCACTATGCCAACTATACAACTGGATGGAAAACGGAGAGAAAGCTATAGAATTCGCCAAACAGAATCTTGGCGTACAGAAAGACCGCACAACATGCTACAAAGCTTTCGAACTACTTGGAAGCGCATATTACCTAATATTGCAATATGATTCTGCCCGCCACTACCTACAAAAATCCCTTTTCACAACAGACTATGCCACCAAAGCCGGGGCTTACATGTATCTAGCAGACATAGCCAAAGAGCAAGGAGACTTAGCTACTTCCTTAGAGATGGAACGCAACTACTCTGCCTATTTGGACAGCATGCAGAAGTCCAGACAGCCCGATGCCATTGTCTGCGCAGAACAAGGGATGCCAAGCAACAAGCAAAACATAATCAGCAAACACACCCATTACTCTATCATAAGTATATCAATAATCACATTAACCCTCATTGTAGCTGTAATCATCCTATCCTATAAGAAAAGAAAGCAAAAGCCCAATAACCGAACCGAAAAAGAAATGCTGTATAAGGCAGGACTTGTTCTGTTCGAACAATCTGAGGTATACAACAAGATGACTCTAATCATCCGCTCTCATAAAGAAAAGGCAGAATCAGAAATAATGCATCAAGGTGACTGGCTACAACTAATTGCAGAAACCAACAAATGTTGGAATAATATTGCCCGGGAACTACAATCAAAATATCACCTGACAGAAGACGAAATCTACTTATGTTGTCTGTACCTGACAAACCTCCCGATAAGCCACTTTTGCCATATATTGAGCTGCGAACGGGATACTATTTACAAAAAGGCAGACCGCATATTAGAAAACAAAATGGGCTTTGCACACAAAGAGATATCTCTTAAGGAAGCTTTAAAAAAGAATCTCCAATCATCTAGCCAATCATAACAATCATTAGCAAGTACAACAATTATACAATATTATACGCCATTATACACCGAAATTATACAATATTATACACTTATCCTGCCGTATTAAACCGACCTTTGCGGCATCAATAATCAAAAAAGTGTATAATGATGAAAAAACTATTGTCTATCTTAATTGCGACATTCTTTTTAAGCAATATTGTGACATACGCACAAAAAGAAAACAATCCTTTTACAGAAATTGCCCTAACCCAAGCAAAAAGAAAAGATCCGATTAGTAAAGGAGATACCCCTATATCTCGTAGTATCATTCAAACCGCCAACGCCTACTTATATAATAACACAGTATGTGTCGACTTCAACGAGGTATTACCTAACGTCACCATAACCCTCATCAATGAATCAACTAGTAAACTCATTCATTCAGAAGCATACAATGAACCCACAAACATTGACATCACTTTGGATGAAGGATACAGTAGTGGTAACTATTTGATTAAAATAGAGTCTGATGAAGTTCTTTTATATGGTTATTTCTCATTATAACAATCATACAACAAACAATACATTATTTAAAAAGATAGAGAGCCATGAAAAAGTTATTCCTATTTATGAGTTGGGTAATGCTTATATTATCCGGTTGTGCCGATGAAGATATCATCGAACGTAATTCCCCGTCATTTCCACAAAGTGTAAATACCCGATCTGCAGGAGATGGTGTATATGATATTTTAGGGTACGGCTATGATATAACTGGGCCATATTTAGATACTAAGTCCAGTCGTGCAATAGTATTTGATACTAATAAACTATTAGAAAAAGGACTGATTACCCCCTACAAACTAGAAGAATCTCGGTTCCGTTACTCTTCAGGGAAAGATGTCATTGATTTTACCACCAACATGTCATCTTCATTACAAATGAGCACCCCCGGCATCCTAAAAGTCATAGGTGGCGCCTCTTTAAATATAGCATTCGGAGGTAATTCTCATTATAATTCTGACTACTCTTTTGCATACTGTACTCAGCAATATATAGATAGCAGGTATCGAATTTCAGAAGCTGACATTAATGTTTTAAAGACATGTCTCACAAAACAGTTTATTGAAAGACTCTCTACATATACACCAGAACAAATTGTTGAAGAGTATGGAACTCATGTGTTAAAGGATATATATTTAGGAGCAAAATTCGAAGTGTATTATATGGCTAAATCAACCTCATCATCAAAAAAAGAAAGTATAAACGCTGGGTTAGGCGCTTCACTCTTTAGCCTTTTCAAGATGGATGGAAAATTCCAATATGATGAATCTTTAGCTATAACTAATAAAGAGCAGTCCTTATATTATTTCACAATAGGAGGTGACCCCGCCGTAGGAGTGCAAGGTTCTTTAAATCCAGAAAATTCACCATCAATAGATATAGGTAAATGGATGGCATCAGTAAAATCTTCCACACCGAAATTTATTGATGTCGACAATAATTCACAATCATTTATCCCCATTTATGAATTAGTTACAGACCCCACAAAAAAGCAAACTCTCAAAGCATATATAGACAACTACATAAAGAGTAAAGAAGTATGTTCTATAAGCCTATATCCATCAACTACTGGTACACGTCAAGTCAGCGGACTAGGACATATTAATCAAGGGGCAGGAGTTGCTATCGGTGATATTGATAAAAATGGAAGGCCTGATATGATATTGATGGGAATAGATAATCCTAAAGGAAAGAATAATTTTTGGTATAAAGTCTTATATGATATTGATGAAAATGGATACTATTCAAAAGAATCATCTATTCTTTCAATTTCTGCTGAGGGTTGGGAAAATTCTGGAGGTGATATCGCCCTCTGTGATTTGAATAATAATGGAATATTAGATATGGTTCTTTTATGCACAGACAAGCCCACTACAGCAGGTCGTGCCTACCGATGGTATTACGTAGCTTATGACCTCAAACCTGATGGCCACTATAACTCATTATCTTCGCTAAATACATTAGATGAACTCGGATTTTTTTACGATGGAGCAGGTATTGATATATGTGACATAAATAAAAATGGAACTCCTGATTTATTAATGATGGTCTATGATGCCCCAGAAGGAGAAAATTCATTTCGATATCAAATTGCTTTCGACCTACAATCAAATGGCAACTATTTGAGTCTATCACCCGTATATGAAGTTCCAGGATTAGGTCATGATGGAGATGGAGCAGGAGTTGCAGTTGGTGATATTGACAATAATGGTACATTGGATATCCTATTTATGGCATTAGATGCTCCCTCTGGTAAAGATAAATTCGTATATGAAATACTACCTGATATAGATAAGTATGGTAACTCTTATGCAAAACCTATATATACCCCTCGTTTCCCTGACTCTTTATCACCGTGTGACACTGGACAAGGAGCAGCATGTTGTCTTTATGATTTAGACAATAATGGTTTCTTAGATGCCATTTTTGTTGCTATTGAAAATATTAAAGGGAAAAGTAACTCATGGAAATATGTAACAGGACATAATTTGAATAAACAAGGTGTACCAATGTGTTGGAGATAACTTAATACCCAATTATTGTATATGAGTTTATATTACCCACTCTCTGCATGTAATTTATTCAAAAGCATTGAAGTATGTCAGGTCTATATATTATGTTTATATCAATATAAATTAAAACAACATGAAAAAGATTTTAGTTTTATTCGCATTACTGATGACCGGCGTTATGGGCATCCACGCGCAAGAAGGACTCAAATGGGGAGCGATGGCAGGTATGAATTCCAGCAAGTTCTCCACCAATGGTTTTGACAGCAAGGTAGGTTTCCATGTCGGCATCAAGGCCGAGAAAGACTTGCCCCAGATAGCCCAAGGTGTTTATCTCGACATGGCTGCACTGCTGTCCTTAAAAGGTACACAAATAAATGGGAATGATGCATCTCTGAAATTCAATCCCTACTATTTAGAAATACCTATACACATGGGCTACAAATATGCCATCAATGACAATTTTTGTATCTTTGGCAATTTCGGTCCTTACTTTGCAGTCGGTCTCTTCGGTAAAATGAAGGCAACGGGATATTTGATTGATGAAGTGGAAGGATTGACAAGCATTCATGATTCTGCCAAAGTATTCGGAAGCAATGCCATGAAACGTTTCGACTTTGGTCTCGGACTCAAAGCAGGAGTCGAATTCTTTCAAAAATATCAAGTCTCTATCGGATATGACTGGGGATTACTGGACAATATAGAAGATAGCGGAAACAAAAACCGCAACTTGATGCTCTCCGTGGGGTATTTCTTCTAAGATTTAATAGTGTGGAAAAGGGCACGAAAACCCTCTCCACACTTTTTATTGCCGATATACAAGAAACAAACTGTTCAACATAGAAATAAAATCACTACTTACGAAAACAGAGACAACCACTGAGCCGAATCTATAAAAATATGGCATTTTGAAGTAATTCTTTCCATGGATATTCCACTTCATCATTACAAAGCACCACCATTTTCTCTGAATTATCTCCTAAAAGAGCACCATATTTACCTAAAGTCCCTTTACTGGTAATCTGATGCTTGCAACGAGCTATCAGAAACAAGTCCATATACCCCTTATCAGAACCGTTTATATCAACAATCTTACAATTACCTTCCGTAAGATAAAGTTGCGGAATAAGTTCATCCCTCACCCAATCCGGCTCATCTGAAAAGAAATAGAAGAAAGAAGACATATCCCTATCCTGCATATAAGTCACTGCCGACTTGAAATACTCCAATGAAGCAGGTTTGCCGTAAGCCGGAATTTCTACTTTCAAGTCCCCACGCCTTACGTGAACAGCTACGGAACAAGGACGTGAATCAATCTCTGAATACAGCAATTTATTCTGTGCATCCAGCACCTCGGGCATTACTCTAAAAAGCGACCGGAATACCGGAAGCCAAATATCAGCCGGAACATGATAATAACCACCTAAATAGACCGGAGGCTTCTTTTGTAGAAAAGAGAAGTCATCCTGCCTACCATAAGTATTATTACCCAAATTAAAATATTTCTTCTTATAGACAGACAAAGCCAGTTTAGAAGCGGACTTCACTTTTAAGTAAGGAAAAGCCTTCAACAAATCGAAGTTACGTACAAACTGGTAATCCATATCTGTTCCCCACTCTTCATAGAAAGACAAATCATAGAGCACTTTATGTCCTCCATTTTCAAAAATTCTACCCAGCAGATATTGGTGCATCTGAGAACAAACTCCGCCATCCATAAGTACTATCACTTGAGGGGCTATCAGTCTATGTTTTACAGCCTTTCTATACAGGCTTTTCTTCCACCTTTCTATGATTTTCATTTCTCTATAATTTATTTTTCCAATTATAATAATACAGTCTCCAATATCCCAACAACGATGATAACCTATAAGTAGTAACTATCTTCTTCTCACGGCGTGACAGTAATTTCCAAAATTCCGGATAATCCCCAAGCCCTATCATCAACCGATTCATTTCTTTATTAACATCCTTTACCTTTTTCCAATGGAGCCGCGCTTGAGTATTCTTTATATGGAACAAAGCTAATTCTCTTGCAAATTCCTCATGCAATCCGTTCCGTTCTATATAGTCATCAAACCAGCGCACATAAACATTGAAATCAAGATATGCTCTCTCTCCCAAATCGTGAGATACCGAAGAGGAATAAACATAATAATCAAGAATCGGAGTATTTATAGAAACAACTTTTCCCGAACGAACTAAAATCTGCGTAGACAAAGCAACATCTTCTCCAAACGAGATGCCGAGCCTTTCAATCCCCTCATCATATAAAGAACGTAAATGAAACTTGGTCCACATAGCCCAATATGCCCTTGAACAGAGGATACATTTTAAATATTCAATCCCGGACATTTGTTCAAACTCCATGCTGTCCGATTCCTTTCTTCCGCCATCTTCACAAAAAAAGAAAGGAGCAACAACAACATCGGCTTGAGTCTCCTCAGCACGGTTCACCAAACATCCTATCGCATTGCTCATCAAAACATCATCACAATCCAAATACTGTATATATTTCCCCCGTGCCCGATTCACACCTATTCTTCTCGCTTCGGATATTCCTCCATTCTGTTTGCTTATAACAATAATACGACAATCCAACTTTACATAATTTTCTATAATGACCGGAGTATTATCCATACTTCCATCATTGACCACGATGATCTCTATATTCTTGTAGGATTGGGACATAGCACTTTGAAGGCATCTCTCTAAATATTTCTCACCATTATAGACACAAATTATAATAGAGACTAAGGGAGAAAGGGTATCGTTCATCATATTTACAATTACATTCTACAAGCCCAACAAAGTACAGAAACTTGATGCAAAGTTATCAATACCATACTTTTCCTCTATTGCAATGGAATCGATGTTTTTGGAGAGCATTTTTCTAACGTTTTCATCCCGCAATATTTCTATCTTTTCTGCTAATTCCGCAATATTTCCTTTCTGGTAAAGGAGCCCATTCACTCCATCCTCAATGCGTTCCGGATTTGCCCCCACATCAGAAAGGATTAATGGCAACCCGCATTTCTGAGCTTCTACAGCAACCCTACCAAAAGTTTCAAAAGTGGAACAAACCAACACAACGTCAGCCAAAGCATAATAAGAAACCACCTGTTGCGTGTAAGAGACAATTTTTACATTGTTATCCAGACCATTATCTTGAATATATTTTTGGCATTTGGGCATAAAGCCAACATCCGGGCCAACCAGATAACAAAGAATATCCTTCCCTTCAGCCACTATTCTCTTTACCGCCTGCAAAAGTTCCATCTGTCCCTTATTAGAGTCAAAAGCGCCGACCAACAAGATAGTATACCGCGTATGTCTATCACATTTCACATCCACTCCAACCGTCATCGGCAATTCTACAGCTTGGGTGATGCTGCTTATTTTTGCGCTTGTCATCACCTTTTGATAATGAAACTCTGCATATCTGGAAGTTACCAATATCTTATTTGATAATTTATCAATCGCTCTAAAGATAAAACGAAATTCAAAAACAGGATTAAGATTCAGCCAAGTCACATCAGGTATCTCATGGATAAACCAACAGTGCTTTATCCCTAACATCTTACATGATATTGCCAAATGAGGAAAAACCACAGTATTTGTCATTCCATAGTCCGGCTTTATCCTTCTCAAGTAACGGGTTAATTTAATGGAATACTTCGATAGTTTACGAATATAAGAAAGCTTCTCTCTCGTGCCGATATCCATGTCCTTACCTACAAGCCACCATTCCATTTGTAAGAACCTATAGCCATCAATATAAGGGGAGCAGGCATCAAGCAAATCTCCCGGACCAGGAAGAACCATATAGAGTTGCCAATCAGGGTGAATATGCTTAAGCCCCCGCAATAGATCCAATAAACATCTTTGTGCTCCTCCGGCACAATCACTAACATGTGATAAAAAAACCAATTTCATAGCAACCACAATTAGCTTACAAGATATTTGTACACATATTTAATACAGTGCTGTAAATGTTTCCATGAATAAGGGTAAGCTAAAAAGTCCTTCAGCACCACCTTCGCCTCAGGATATCCCGCTTTCAATAACTTACGCAAAAAGACACTGAAGGTATATTCTTCCTGCTTCCTCATTTCTTTTTCTCCCAATTCAAATCCCTCTATTTTCATTGGAAGCATCTTATTCCACTTCAATTTGTGCATTTTAATCGTATCTTGATACCAACTTTGATTAAAATTCCCTTGTGAAGAATGCTCTATCAAGACCTCAGAAGAACAACATACATAATTTTTATAACAACGATCCGCAGCTATTTGCAATGTAAAATCCAAGTCATAACAATGGAAACCCGTCAACAATTCCTCATCAAAAGGATATTTAGCCCATACATCCTTACGCACAAACATGGCAAAGCCATCCAATACCAGCACTTCCTTAAAAGGATGCTCCATAGTAACCGATGCTACACGAAATTGGGTTTCAGTTCCAACGCTCTGATAATAGAATATAACATCCCACTTATACACATCTCCCCATCCCGAATAGCATTTCAATTTCACCTTACTACCGGCAAAACCTATCACCCCACAATCCGGTTCCTTAAGTTTCTTCTCAATGCACTTTCCCCAGCCTACCGAATGAAACTTTACATCCTCATGGACAAAAAACAGAAAGGGATAATGTGCCCGAGAAGCTCCCTCATTATACGCACGCGCTATCGGCCATTGTTTTTCACGATTATCAATAGCAATGATTTCATAATCAACACCAATAGTATCATGAATATTCCGGGTTACTTGCTCCAAACGTTCGGGAGATACCGAACAAATTATGATTGAAAGCATAATCTGATGCTATTAGTTTGTATTATTTTGCAATATCTCATCATAAACAGCCAGTCTTCTCTCCAACATTTCCTGAGGATTATAAAGTTCACGCAAACGCTTCAATGCTTGCGTCGCCAGCCTGACTTGCAATTTTTTATCCGCTTCCAAACGAATGACTGCTGCTGCAAAATCAGTTGCGCTATCAGCAATCAAACACTCTTCATTGTGACGTAGGTCAATTCCCTCAACTCCTTTTGTCGTAGTTACAAAAGAAGCCATAGAGGAAACCGCATCCAATATTTTCATCCTCATACCACTACCAATACGAATTGGCACCAGAACGATACTCCCATTCAAGTATTCCCGCAAATCCTCCACATAACCCACTAACTCCATTTCCGGACATACTGCCTGAAGACTTTTCACGTAACGGCTCTTCCATGTCCCAATCACTTGAAAAACAAATTTAAAACCCTGAACACGCAAACAAGGGGCTACTTCATGACAAAACCAATCTACTGCATCCTGGTTCGGGTAATGATTTTCACTTCCAACAAATGTCAGACGAACAGAGGCCGGCTTCACAATTCTGTCATAAGCAGACTCTATCTGTACCACTGCCGGAGAAACATAAATTTTGCATTCTTGTCCAACCAAGTCTGCCAACAATAAACGGTCAATATCCGTCAATGCAATTACATGCTTATATTGACGTAAAGCGGCTTTCTCCATATCCTTAGCAATGCCATAGAGCATCTTGTCTTCATCTGTTACATGAGTAAGGCATTCCATTTCATTTTCATTACGTATATACCTCAGTTCATGATGCACAAACACTGTTTGTACATCTTTTGGCAATAGATACCCCAATGTTATCAATGGATAGAACTCAACCTGAATAATATCAAATCCACGACGTGAGATGTCAGACACATACTCTACGTATGCCTTGGGAAAAGGTTTAAAACAAGAATTCTTCAACGTCATATTCTTATACGGACGCTCTTGCTGAAAAGAATACAGTTGCCGTTGCATCTTGCGGGAAATGGATTCAGACATCTTTTTTAACCAACGGTAATATCGGGGGCAACGAGTCTTAGGTTCTGCATCTTCTTCCCTAAAAAGATAGAAATCAACATTTGTCCATAAAGCCCTTAAACTTTCGACATCATTCATCTCCTTATTTTCCGGAGAAAGCAACAAAGACACAGACATTTTGTGCCGGATATATTCCACCATATTGAAAAAGGCCTGATTACCTCCAGCAGTCAACGGATAAGGCACACAAGGAAGTATAAAAAGAATTTTCTTCATTATCTCTTTCGATTTCTAAGTTTCAACTTACACATGCGGAATGCCACACTTAATGATACAGAAGGGCAAATATACCATAAACTACGACAAATACCCATAAGATCATGTAATTTATAACGATCTTGCAAACTATAATGCAATATCGTATGGGCATATTTCTTTATCGCATGCTGTAGTTTTCTATCTTGAAGTCTGTCCGAGTAAAAAACTGAAACCCATTTTATAAATTGCCTTGTAGCTACTATCTTCTCTTCATCATAATTGAAGGAACAACTTATATTCTCGCCCATCACATTTCGCCAACAAACCGGCTTACCCGGCAAAGGAATCATTCCACCTGCATTTTCACCTATGCTTGTCCACGTTGCATCGTCTGAACACCACGCCAATGGAAACTTCACAAAACCGCCTATCCGTTCATATATATCACGAGTAAAAACATATTCACAAGCAGCCGAATAAATTCTTCCTTCCAATTTATCCAACAAAAACTGATAGCCCGAAACCGGATATTCCTGCAATGAAGGATTTTTATGTATTATCTTGCCATTTTCATCTATCACAGCAAGGGGAAAACGGAACATCCCATGCCTCGTACCATAGCATTCTAATGCTTTTATAATACGCTCTACCCCGTCCTGCGGCATCAAATCATCATCTGAAAAGAACCAAACAACCGGTTCTTTTGCAAGTGCTATACAACGGTCCCAATGCCCCGGCAAATCCACTCCACCCAGATTAGTATCAAAACGTCGATAGACAATATTCATTTTATCCGCATAATCAGAAACAATTTCCTTCAGATTCTGAGGACTTGCATCATCACCTATGTAAACAGTAAAACTCCGACAAGTCTGTACGACAATAGAATCCAATGTCTGTCGGAGGAAGCGGCACTTATATGCCGGAATAACAATTGCTATCTTTTCTTCCATAGAAATCATCCCTCTACAACATTCTTTTTTATCACTTCCAGATAACGTTTTCCATAATGTAAATCCGGTTCCAGATAGTTCCCTTCAGCCCATTCATTCCATGATTTTACAAATGCAAGCCGATGGTCTAAAGGCTTATTCTCAATACGCTTTATCGCTTCTTTCATATGTCGGGCAAAATAAGAAGGTTCAGCGTGATTCAAGACCAACGATTTACCACGGGAACGTGGAGAATGATCCCAGTTAGGAATAATGGTAGGTATAATATTCTCTTCATATTCTTCATCACCTACAAAGAAAGAACTGGCCTTCTTATACTCCACAACCTTAGGAATACGAAATATTTTATGTTTCCATTTCGCATATTTATAAGTCAGAGCAGCTTTCTTCTCAAAGTCAAACAAGCGTACAACATTAATAGCATCAAACCCCATTTTCATAAGTCTCTCTTTTTCTTCTTTCAAATGATAGGTTTGTCCTATGAAATAAACCCCCTTCAAGCCATTCTGCACAGCTAAAGTACGCCAGAGTTCAATGAACTCTTTCATCTCCGGATGATCCAAAGGATGATAAACCATAAACAACGGTTTCTCATCCACTGTAATATAGCGATGGTCTTTAAAAGCAGGTAATACCTCGTGGAAATGAGCTATATAATCTTGTTCTCCCGGATAAAGCTGATTTATCAAAGTATCTTTGCTCTTTATGCCGTGATAAAAGCCCCTCCATGACTCATTAGCCCAAGCCAGACAAAAAGGAAAATCCGGTTCATCAGAAGACAATACTTCATTAAACGGGCGCTCTAAGAGTCTCTTTCCATTTCCAAACCAATAATGCCAGTAACAAAAGCCTTCGATACCATATTCTTTTGCCATGTCAGCTTGCGCCTTACGTGTTTCCGGCACTCGCAAATCATAATATCCCAAATCTGCCGGCACCTTAGGCTGATAATGTCCTGGAAACAATGGACGTGCTTTTCCTACATTAGTCCATTCCGTAAAACCTTTCATCCACCATCTGTCGTTTTCTGGTATTGGATGAAATTGAGGTAGATAAAAAGCTATAACCCTTGCTTTATTCATTATTGAGATTCAATTAAAGTTATAATGTTTGGAATTTATACCGTTTAGATTTGAAGAATGTCCTCACTAAACGGTAAATACATCTATAAACCTTTAGATGACAATACATCATACGGCGCTTAAATATATGCATAACATCCAATTGCGGCCACGACACATTATCAAACTCCTGCATTCTGGCTAATACATCATTGATAACATCATCTATCAAAGAAGATTGAGGAAGCATCATCAAATGGTCAATCAAATGAATTCCCCGTTCATGTACACAATAAGGAGCTTTATCCCATATTTCTTTTTCTCGCACAAATTTCACTTGTTCATAGACAGTTTGAAAGAGCAGATATTCCTTTTCGTAATTATACAATTTACCTTGAGTAGTACTTCCTTCACGTTTCAAATAATGATATTTAGGACAGTCTTGCATAACGACTTTCTGCGTTTTATAAAATATCTGATAAGAAACTGCAATATCTTCAAAAACTCTATTTACCGGAAAATATATTCCAGCAAATAATTGACGCTTATACAACTTATCCCACATATAATTTCTTATACGCTTATCTTCTACCAATGTTCGGATAGCTTCTTCACGAGAAAAGCTGGAGAATTGCCCAGAAGAGTGCTTCACTCTGGTCTTTACGGCAGTTTCTATATAATGCGAGCAAATGGATATATCCGCCCCATTCTCTTTCAGTAAGTGATACAAGAATTCGTACATATCCGGTTCAATCCAGTCGTCGCTATCCACGAAACCAAGGAGTTCACCTTGAGCTACCGCCAAACCTCTGTTTCTGGCTGCACTCTGACCTGCATTCGTCTGGTGGATAACCTTTATCCGCCCATCCCTTTGGGCAAATAAATCACAAAGCTCTCCCGAACCATCGGAAGAGCCGTCGTCAATCAATATTATTTCCAGATTCTTATAAGTCTGCCCGCAAATGGATTGCAGGCATTTCTCCAAGTAATTCTTTACATTATAGACCGGTACAATAATACTTATCAGAGGTAGTGTCTCAGTGTTCTCCATAAGCTATGACAATTACCACAACCGCAAAGTGGCCATCAACGGATAGCCCACCCGCCATCGCAATTTAAACTTACGCACCAGATTCCAGGGCTTGGTTCTGGTCTTACCCTGAAAATACCAGATGTAGTTGTTTACGGCATCCAGTACCCGTGAAGAGGACTCACCGTCCAGATGGGCTTCATGCTTGTGCACATAAGCACGCATCCGCTCCATCAGTTCTGCCGGACGGGAAATGGCCTTTTCAATAGCTCCTTCTACAGCATCCGTCTCAGTGACATTCAGCAAATGATCCCCTGGCATGGTGTTACAATAGGTCACAACCGGCTTGTCCAACATCATCGCCTCAACAATCACAGACGAAGCATCGGACAACAACACATCTGCACTGTTTAGCAGCTTGGCATCAACAAGTCCACCCTCGTGGAAAGTAATGTTGGGACAGGAAGCGGCCAGTTCCTTGTATTTCTTGAGGACTTCCATATCCGAAAATTTCGGATGGAACGAAATAATCCAATCCCAGTTCTTCTCGCGCACCAGTCTCTTGATGGTATCAAACAGATGAGGAGCAGAAGTTATATTTTTTGTAAACGTAGAAGAGTACAAAACTACCGGACGTGCATTATGAGGAGTATGTGCACGTTCCTTCACGAAAGTATCCGCCTTGCACCAGCCAGTTTCGTATACCTTAAAGAAGCCGTATTTCCTCTCAAGCTCCTTGAAAGGAAGAGTGCTCGTTTCTCCTTGCGTGCAATAGACATCGAACCATCCGCGGACAGAAAAATGGTCGTCCTTTTCATCGCCACGCTTATTGATGGGGTAGCCATGAAAAAGGGAAACTTTCACTCCCGGGAAGAAATCATAAATATAGTTGCCCGGCGCAAACACGGCAATAGGCTGATAATCCATCACTTCCTGAACAGATTGAAGCCACCTCTCATCTTGATCCAACAGAACCGGGCAGTCTGGTTCAACAAACCATGCGACCTCATCCCCTCTACGCCTGATTTCGTCCTGAAGCGGGCGAAGTATAGGATAGGAATAGGCTACCGAAACGAAAAATAAATAATGCTTCTTCATACACTCAAAATATCACGGCAACGACACAATCGTCACCTCAAATTACCAATAGAACAATAAAATCCAGCCCTTAGTTTGTAACAGTTTTGCTTTCTTTGCTTTAAACGTCTGCAAAGTAAATACAAGAATTCTGCATATACTGCATCAATCCAGAAAAAAAAATGACTTTTATCAACTTTTCTCCAAAAGTTGCTGTTTATGAAGCTTTTTCTTCTCTAAAATATCTATCTTTGCACCCCAATATTTTAAAAATACTATTTTATGAGAAGAAATCTTTTTCATTGCTCCAACAGCCAACAAGGGGCAACAGATAAAGTGACTCTTTTGTTCGGAATCACCATTTTTTTCAAATTCCTGCTATTCGATTTCATCTGGAGCATACCCACCACATTCGCTTCATTCTCTACCATCGAATTTTATGCGACCAAAATAATAGCCACCCTCGTACTTCTCGTCCCCTATAAGTTCTTCCGGCTCTGGAAAACAGAGATAGTCATCATGCTTTTGCTGGATATACTACTGATTGTCAACCTGATGTATTTCCGCACCTACTATACTGCCATCCCACTTAACAGCTATGGACTTTCTGGAAACCTCGCCGATTTCACCGGAAGCGTTTACGACTCCTTCCGCTGGTACGACATCTTCTTCCCTCTATCTACCATTGCCAGTATCCCCCTTTATTGGCATTACAAAAGAAATACCGCCGGAAGAACATCATACAAGTATTACGGAGGAGCTTTGGGAATCGGTATTCTGCTGTTTACCATCACCACCCTGGCCAAAGGAGGATTCAAGGAAGCATACAACACCGTCCGCCAGAAAGCCTATCTGTGTGCAAGCACCACTTCCATGTATACCGTCTTCGGAAGCCTATGCTATGACCTCATCAACCAGAAGCAGGAGGCCACCCCACAGATACAGCAAGAGATAAAGGAGTGGCTGAGCCAGAAACCCGGACATCACCCTTTGGCCGGACGTATCGGAATCCGCAACAACTGCATCGTCATCCTGGCAGAATCTTTGGAAAGCTGGGTACTCGAAAGGGAAGTGGAAAGGCAAGAGATTACTCCATATCTCAACAAACTGCTGCAAGACTCCACCACCTTATACGCTCCCCACGTACTGACGCAAGTGAAAGGAGGACGTTCCATTGATGCACAGCTGTTGCTTTGCGCCGGTATGCTGCCTATCAACAGCGGCACATACAGCAGCCAATATCCTGACCACACCTACGGAACCCTGCAAAAAGCCATGCATCAGCAGAAGAACTCGCGCAACTACCTCCTGACCATTGATAAAGTATCGACCTGGAACCAAGGCGTCATAGCCTACAGTTTCGGGACCGACACCATCATTGCTTATCATGACTTTGAACTGACAGAGGCCTTTGGCACGCACAAACGTACCGGAGACGGCTCCTTCCTGGCGCAATGCCGCCAAAAAATAGAGAAGGGGGAAATCTGGAAGAAGGGGGAGAATGTTTACATGCAGCTGGTGACCTACTCCGGCCATGCTCCCTTCAAATTGCCTGAAGAATTGAAAGAGATTCATTTCTCTCCGGCCATTCCACAGAAAATGAATGACTATATGACCACTGCACGCTATACGGACAAGGCGATAGGAAAATTCGTGGAGTACTTGAAAACACTCCCACAATACGACGAGACCCTTATCGTCATCACCGGTGACCACGAAGGACTGGCTACCTACCGTGAAGAATTGTGTAACGCCCCCGGTGGCAAGGGTATCGTATCCGACAAGACATTCACCCCTTTCATCATAGTAAACTCTCCGGTAGGCATGCGTTATGATAAAGTGATGGGACAAATCGATATGTACCCCACCTTACTGAACCTGCTCCAACTGGATGATTACTACTGGAGCGGATTGGGCCAAAGCATCCTCGACCCATGCAAGAAAGGATTCGCCATCAGCCCCCAAATGGAGGTGGTAGGTGAAGAGCCCACCCCGGCAGAAGCCGAGTTCGCTAAAAAAGCATACGATATTTCCGACCAGATGATACATTTTGATTATCTTTGCTCAAAAGCGAAGATAGGCGGCACCTCAAAATAAAAAATGAACAAGTTCATTTTGTTCTGCTTTCGGTTTGCACTATCTTTGCACCGTTCAAAAGAAGTAAAATGTAAATAAAAGCAATGAAGGTACATATTCATCCGCACTATGCCGCCTACGAGAGTTATATCCGAGCCATCCCATCGGAAGAATATGAACGGGAAGAGGTTTATTGTAACCGAAGGAACACAGTCGAAAGAGTGCGGTTCGGAGACAAGGACTTCGTAATCAAGAAATACAAAAGACCTGCCCTCATAAACTGCCTCATTTACACTTGGTTCCGCAAAAGCAAAGCGCAGCGCGCCTTTGAATATGCAGAACTTTTTCTGCAACGGGGAATAGAGACCGCCCCTCCGGTAGCTTATATAGAAATCAAAAAGAATGGTTTCTTCCACACCGGATACTTTATTTCCGAATACCTCCCCTACCCGCTTGTTACGGATATGTTCGGTACGGAAATGGAGGAAGAAGAGAAAAAACGGCTAAGACATGACCTCGTAGACTTCACTCTCCAATTACATCTGAACAAGGTCTTGCCACTGGACTATAATCCCAAGAATATATTTTACCGGAAGACAAACGGCAAATATCACTTCGCCCTCATTGACATCAACCGCCTGAAGCTCGGTAAAGTACCCGGTATCAGAATGTCCATGAATGCCTTCAGCCAACTGGGTATTCCCGCCGATGACTTCATGAAAATAATACCTCTATATGCCGAGCAAAGAGGATTCGATATTGAAGAATGCATATTCTTCACTCTCTTCAGCAGACTGAAATGGAGAAAGCAAAGACAATTTAAAAATTTCGTCAAAAGCAAGCTTCATTTCTGAAATGTCGTATCTTTGTACCAACGAGATTAGAAAATTATGCAAGATTATATCACCCAGTCCATCCAAGAAGGTATCAGGCTCAAAGAAAATATCCTGAACAACCGGCAAATGCTTGCCGACATCGAAACTGTCGGCAATCTGATAGTACAAGCCCTTCGACAAGGGCACAAAGTCTTGCTTTGCGGTAACGGCGGCAGTGCAGCCGATGCCCAGCATATCGCCGCCGAACTCGTCGGACGTTTCGTGACCGAACGGGAAGGCCTGCCCGCCATCGCCATGACAACCGACACTTCCATCCTGACCGCAGTCAGCAATGATTATGGCTTCGACCGCGTCTTCGAACGGCAGACAGCAGCCTTGGGAACGAAAGGTGATATTCTGATAGGCCTTTCTACCAGCGGCAACTCTCCCAACGTAGAGCATGCCTTGCAGAAGGCACAATCTATGGGCATCACCACCATAGGGCTCCTGGGAAGGGATGGAGGAAGGTGCAAGGAACTTTGCAATTACCCGTTGATTATACAGCACGCCGAATCTGCCAGGATTCAAGAAGTGCACATTACCATCGGACATATCTTGTGCGGCATCGTTGACAATAAACTGTTCTCCCATGAATAAAGCGATTTTCCTTGATCGGGACGGTACCATCAATGTTGATTTCGGCTACGTTTACAAGACCCAAGAGCTTGAATTATTGCCCGGTGTAGCCGAAGCACTCCGCATTTTTCAGGAATTGGGTTATCTGCTGATTGTCATCACGAACCAATCCGGTATTGGACGTGGCTACTTTACACTGGAGGACGCCGAACAGTTCAACCGGGCACTCGCCCAAGAGCTGGAAAAACATGGAGTTATACTGAACGATTTCTATACTTGCCCTCACGCTCCGGAAGAACATTGCGAATGCCGTAAGCCTTCTCCTTTCATGGTGACGGAAGCGATGAAGAAGTATGACATCGACCCGTCCCAATCCTATATGTTCGGAGACAAGAAGTCGGATACGGAATGCGGCGAACGAAGCGGTGTCAAGTCTTTCCGGGTCACAGAGGAACATCCGCTTATATACTGGGCAAACCAATTAAAAAACAACCTATTATGAACGCAGAATTAAACAGTATAAAGGGAAAGAAGGTGCTTGTCATCGGAGACGTGATGCTGGATACTTACCACATAGGGGACGTGAAAAGGATTTCTCCCGAAGCCCCCGTACCAGTGGTCCGTGTCACCCGTACCTACAATGTATTGGGAGGAGCGGCCAATGTTGCAAGAAATCTGTTGGGACTGGGTTGCTCGCCGTATGTCGTCAGCCTGCTTGGCAACGACCACAACGGAAACACAATGCAGGAGATGTTCGCTGATTTGGGTATCAGAAACGAACTGTTTCATACAGAACACCCAACCATCACCAAAACCCGCGTAATAGGCAACAGCCAGCAAGTAGTACGGCTGGACTTTGAAACAGAAAATGAATGCCTGAACGAAGAGACTGAGCAGAAACTGCTGGATGCCGTGAAGCGTGCACTCCCCGAAGTGGACATTGTCGTGATTTCGGATTATGGCAAGGGAGTATGCAATGATACAGTATGCCAGCAGGTTATATCCGCCTCTGCCGGGCAAGGGAAGAAGGTCATTATAGACCCCAAAGGGACAAATTGGGAGAAATACCGTTCCGCAACCATCATCACCCCCAACCTGAAAGAGCTTTCGGCTGTTTCGGGAGTGGATGTGAGAAATGAGGATAAAGAAATCCATAGCGCAGCAGACCGGATACTGAAGGAGTATAACCTTACTTCTCTATTAGTGACACGTTCCGAAAAAGGCATGTCATACATAGCTCCCGATGCCTCGCAGGACATTCCTACCGAAGCGAGGGAAGTATATGACGTTTCAGGTGCAGGCGATACTGTCGTGGCAACTTTAGCAGCTGCGCTGGCAGCCGGTATCCCTATTGCAGATGCCATTTATCTTGCCAATAAAGCGGCCGGCATTGTAGTCGGGAAAATAGGCACCAGCCCCATTCTGTTCAAAGAGTTGCAGGACGAGCTACAAATCGGGAAACCGGCCAGCAAACTTATTCCTATTCCCCAACTTGCAGATACTATAAAACAACTGCGTGCGCAGGAGCGCAAAATCATATTCACAAACGGCTGCTTCGACATTCTGCACAAAGGACACGTGTGCTATCTGGAAAAGGCCAAAAGACTGGGGGACGTACTTATCGTAGGATTGAATTCGGACAGCTCAGTAAAACGTTTGAAAGGGGAATCGCGCCCCATCAATGATGAAAGCGCCCGCTCCACAGTCCTGGCAGCCTTGGAAGCAGTGGACTACGTAGTGATTTTTACGGAAGACACCCCGCTGAACCTCATCAGGACAGTAGCGCCGGACGTGTTGGTAAAAGGTGGCGACTATGCCATAGAAAACATTGTAGGCAGGGAGTACGCCCAAGAAACAGTAACTATCCCCTTCGTAGACGGTTATTCCACTACAAAGACGATAGGCGCCATCAACCAAGAGAAGCAATAATCTTTTCAGCGACTTGTTGGGGGGTAATATCCACCATACACTTCTGATAAACAGCTAGCCTGCATTTACCCCGTCCGTCTTTGGTGCACGGACGGCAAGGCAGGGCTGTTTCGAGTATTTCCACCGTAGGTCCCGTAGGGAAACCGAAGGCCGTAGGTCCCATCAAGGCAAAAGCAGGAACACGGAACAAATCAGCGGCATGCATAAAACCCGTATCAGCGCTGATTACCAGATTGGAACGCAACACTATGTAAGAAGATTCCATCAATGAGGTTTGTCCCGCAAGGTTAACTACCCGTTCCGGTGCAGCACTTCTGATTTCCTCACAGAAAGTATCCTTCGGACCAGCCAGAATAACAAATTTATACTCAGGAAGAAGGGCAACCAATTCTTTCCAATAGGAAACGGGCCAGCGTTTCATTTCCCAGTTGGCAGACGGCACCAGCGTAATCATATCTTTGGTTACAAAGTTCTCATACTTGCTACGTATTTCATCCGGGAAATGCCAGTCGTGATAGTTGTCCGGAAAATGCGTAATTCCCCATTTCTTCAATGGTTTCTGAAAAGACACCATCCCCCTGAAAGGCTTGTCGAAATGATTGATTCCCAGTTTAAACAACAAAAAGCGTTTGCCTCTCTCTTTGCTCCGCAAAGCAACGTAAGGTTTCACAAAAGGCAATGGAGATACTATCAGCTTCAATATGTTGGAACGGATATTACTATGAGCGTCATAAATGTAGTCGAAATGCTCTTTTCTCAAATCAGCCGCCATTTTCAACAACCCGGCAAGTCCGGTCTCCTTGTCAAACGCCCAGATTTTATCAATCCTGCCATCCATCGACAAGGTCCCCACCATATCTTTCCGGGTAATCCAATGAATTTCCACATCTGCAAACCGTTCACGTATTCCACCGATAATTCCCATACACTGGATAATATCCCCTATCGAACTGAAACGGATAATTAAGAATTTGGTCATAACAAATTTATTAGAATTGCTGATTCGGCACAAAAGTAATAACTTAATTCAAGTTTCGCAAATAGCGATATAGGCTAATCATACAATATAGAACATCAGCCTACACAAAACACAAACATAAAAATTCAATCCAAGTCCAAACTATTGTCTACAAGAAATCTAGAGGTATTATATATCACTCATAAAACAGTATATTTCACACCAATATTGTTTTTGCATATTATAAAATATAAATGTTTTCAAGTAATTATAATCAAAAACTCCATTTATATAAATATCTTTGTACTTATTTTCTCAATTAGCAAAAGATGACAGCTATAAAATCTCAAAACAGATTATTTTCAATCGTTATACCTACATGGAATAACCTTGCTTTCCTAAAACTATGCATACAAAGTATCCAAAGAAACTCTTACTACAATCACCAAATCATTGTACACGTAAACGATGGAAGTGACGGAACCTTAGAGTGGATAAAAAAAGCAGGTATTGATTACACACATTCTGAGCAGAATATCGGAGTATGTTTTGCTATGAATATGATGCGCACTAAAGTCAAAACTGATTATATTCTATTTTTGAATGATGATATGTATGTACTCCCTTTTTGGGACAAGGTTCTCTATGACGAAATAGAAAAACTGTCTGACAATTATTTCTTTCTTTCAGCTACATCAATACAACCACATACACAAAGCGCATCAACCATCTTAGCCAATTATGGAGACAGTATCGAAACTTTTCAAGAATATAAATTACTGAAAGAATACATGAACTACAAAATAAACGACTGGATGGGAGCTACCATTCCTCCCAATATCGTACACCGGGACATTTGGGATTTAGTAGGCGGTTATAGTATAGAATACTCACCCGGAATGTACAGCGACCCAGATTTCACCGCAAAATTATATATGTGTGGAGTCAGATTCATGAAAGGGCTACAAGCCAGTCGCATCTATCATTTTGAAACAAAATCAACTACCCGCATACGCAAGAATTGTGGTCAAATGCAATTTCTATTAAAATGGGGCATGACTTCATCCACATTCCGCAAAGTTTTCACTTACAAAGGAAAAGATTTCAAATCCCAAAAGATAGGAACTTTCAAAACAGGAAATAGATTCAAAATAAGCCTAATACGCGGCCGCCTAAAAGCCATATTTTATTTATTAACCAAAGATTTCGGTCCCTTATGGAAATTTTGGAAAAAAACATTTGTCTAACATTTCCCTAAAAGAGCAAAATTATAAAATAGAATTGGAACTTTCTTGTGAAGAATAGGGCTTATCCAAATCCAAATAGTGGAAATTATGCTGTCTCTGCCCGCTTTGTTTCGGTATAACCATGTAGTCTCCATATTTTCGGGTCAGATAGGCGTCATAATCTTGTACTCCCCACACTGTTTCGCCCTCAAACGAAACGGGAGTCGGAGCTCCCAGCTCTGCCTTGGGCATAATACCGCGCATACCGTCGTCATAATCACAGACTAAAGAAGACTTGTCAAAGTCATAGGTGGTCATCACATTTCTGATACTCCTCTGTACGCCGGCAGTAGTAAAAAGTCTCCGGCACAGCAGCGGCAACCATGAGCCGGGACCTTTTCCATGTTTATAAGGGTCGCGGTAGATAAAATAGAGCACCCGCTTGTAAAATTCATACCGGGCAAAATGAATCCTCTGTTTCAGGTTGCTTTGCGGTACACCGTCCAATGGAAATACGTCCAAGTAGATACCTCCCAAGTATTTCAAATGCATACGCTCGATAAGAGTCGTATCCGCATCTTGTATCTTGGCAAAAGGTAATGGATAATTCGGATCATTTTCTGCGCAGACAGCCTCATAAGGCTTGGGAAGCCATTCCTTGGAATGAGACATCAACAAATCATAATCAGCCCTCGGCATACCGATATCCAAATCATCGTCCCAAGGGATAAATCCCTTATGACGGACTGCACCAAGCATAGTACCGGCCATTATATAATAGCGCAAACCATGTTCTTTACAAACTTTATCCACAGCAAGCAATATCTTCAAAATACGAAGCTGCAAAGGACGTATATCATAATCTGCCATAAAAATCAGCCCATTAATTAATAAAGTTGTGAAGGAATCAACCGCTGTGCTTGTTCAAAGTCATTCACCGTATCAAGCTCCACAGAAAAATATTCGGTAGTGTCAAGCGCATAGAAAGAGTGTCCTTGCGGTATGAGACGCTCAAAAGCACGTTCATAGAAGATATTATCCAAACCTTCTTTGGTAATCATAACCTCCAATTCCCGGAAAAGCGCTTCTGTATAAGCGGCAGACATCTTCTCGATGCCAATAGACTCGCCAATAGCTCGGGATATGGAGCACGTCTTACTGATTTCCAACACCTTGCCATCATTGTCCGCTATTACCTTGATTTCCTCTTCCCCCAATGTATGATGGTTCAGAGCCAACGCATCCGCTTGACCATATCCAAGCAACTTGGCTACAATCTGCGGGTCAAAAAGGATATCGCTGTCCAGCAACAGAATGTCCTCTTTATCTACATAAGGCCGTGTAAGCCATAAAGAGTAGATATTATTGGTAGAAGCATATTTCTCATTATAGATAAACGTAACCTCCAATGCCGGATAATGAGCTTCCAGAAAGTTCACAATCTGCTGCTGTCTATAACCGGTGACAATGACAAACTCCCGAAAGCCATTCTGCAGCAATGCATCAAAGGCTCTTTGCAGCAAACAACGCTCTCCAACTTTCAACAGACATTTTGGAGTGGTATCAGTCAACGGACGCAAACGCGAAGCTATCCCTGCAGCCAATATAACCGCTTTCATTGTAATGCAATTTTTTTAATGGTGTCAATGACAATACGGTTCTGTTCAGGACGCCCCAAGGTAATACGCAAATGGGTATTGATGTCTGGTTCATTCATGAACTTCACCTTATAATCCTCGTCGGCAAAAGCTTTCTGTAAGCGTTCTTTCAAGACAATCGGATATTTTATAAGGACAAAGTTCGCCACCGACTCATATACCTTGAAACCAGGCAACGTCCCTATCTCCGCTTCAAAGCAGGCGCGACTCTCATTCATCAGCCGTGCTATATTCCGGTAATGCGCATCCGATTTCAGTGCGGCAATAGCAATATCCTCAGAGATACGGTTATAACCCAGATATTTGTTGCTGTATTTGCCAAAGCTGGCCAACTCCTTACTCATAAACCCAAACCCCATGCGCAATCCGGGCAATCCGTAGAACTTGGAAAGCGTGCGTGAAATAATCAGGTTGGGATATTTATCAACCAGCATTTTAATATAGTCCGTATCAGTAGATACGAAAGAGGCATAGGCTTCGTCCACCAAAACGATGGTTGTTACGGGCAACTCAGCCAACAAAGCGTCCAATTCTGCGGGGGTCAGACCGTTACCGGTGGGATTATTGGGCGAAGCGATTAATAAGACCTTGGGATTCTCACGCTGTACCATCTCTTTCATGGCAGCGAAATCATATTTAAAGGTATTGCCATCCTCATACAATGGATACTGCAACGTATGCCCGTCCACTTCATCAGCAATGGATTTATAGTACCACCACGAGAATTTAGGAATGAGCATCGTCTTGTTCCCATCCTCTTGGGTCAGGAAATAGTGGACTGCTTGTTTCAATATATCTTCTCCACCATAACCCAACAGTACCTGCGGTTCATCAATTCCGTAAGATTCAGATAGATAAACAGACAGAATACTCTTCTTGCCTTCGTCGTAGATACGGGTATAGAAACAGAGTTTGTTTATATCAAAATTCTTTAGAGCCTCCACCACCTCTTGCGAAGGTGCGTAGTTAAACTCATTGCGGTCCAAATAATTCATATCTTAGGTTTCTTTTGTTAATACTTTCCGATAACACTCCATCGTCTCACGCGCCATCTGCTCCTCCGTGAAACGCTGTGCCCACTTCAGCCCCTCCTCAATCATGGTGGCACGCAAAGAAGGCTCTTGTGTACGGGCAATCGCTGCCGCCAATCCCTCCACATCATAGGGACGCACATACAATGAATGCTCCCCCCCCGCTTCTTCAAGACAAGAGCCGGTTGCTGCTACCACCGGAATGCCGGAATGCAAAGCCTCAAGAATAGGGATGCCAAAACCTTCGTAAACGGATGGGTATACAAAAGTCTCGGCCGACTGATAAATGGCAGGTAAATCGTCCGAAGGGATACCATGCAGAAAATGTACTCTGTCTTGCAATCCGGCTTTTGTCATAAACTCTTTCAGCTGATGGATATAGGCTGTGGGTCTCCCTACCAGAACAAAATGCAGTTCATCGGGCAGATACTCCAAAGCCTTCACAATGGCCAGCGCATTTTTACGCTCCTCAATGGTGCCCACCGACAAGATATAGCGTTCGGGCAACCGATAACTCCGCATCACCTCCTTGCGCTTATCCTTACCGACACGACAGGCATACAGAGAACTACACCCTTGGTAAATAACGGAAATTTTATCCGCAGGAATTCCATAATAATGTATGATGTCACGCTTGGTACACTCACTCACAGCAATGATGTGGTCTGCATGCTTGCATGCATAGCGGCATTTGTAGTTATAAATCAAGCGGTCGACCAACGAAAAACAATGTGAAAGTCTCAGGAAAATAAGGTCGTGAACAGTCACCACACTCTTTACTTCCCGTACCCGATGGATGGTCAGGGGAAGTTCGTTACTCAATCCGTGGAACAGCCGTATGTTGTCCCGTTTCAAAGTCCTGCGTATACCTCCCACGCGCCACAACGAAGTCATTCCTCTCCAGAGCCAATAAGATGGATAATGTACCGATACCGTTCCCCGGCTTTCGGCCACCATCGACGAGAGTTGCTGATTTTCACGGTGTACCGGAGCATACAACCAATACTCGTTTTCCGGAGCAAAGGCTGACAATGACTGCACCACATACCGGCTGTAATTGCCCAATCCCGTAAAATTCTGCACAGCCCGTTTTCCGTCGTATCCTATTCTCATCTCTAAAAAGTTTCAGCTGCAAATGTACAAGATAATCCTCATATAGCAGTCTATTTCGCTTTCCTTTTTTGACAAAAACACAAATTCACCTATAAAACATAAGATAGAGATGAGCAATCACTTGCTGTCTGTTACAAAAACCAAGTACGGAATCGGGCACATCCCCATTGTTCAATCCGTACTGGCCCATTGTTTTATCCTTCAAACACCTTATCTCCTTCCCGAAAACTACTTTATTCATCATCGGCCCACTGTTATGAACCAATTCAACCACACTAGTGAGCTGTTTAGTTCACTCAAGTGAACATCACGGCTCACTAACGTGGGCTGCTGAAGAATCCAAAAGTAAAACGAAAGAATGAAAAGGATGCAACAGAAGAAAGAAGGATGCGGAACGGAAGAAAACACGGGTGAGAGCAAAATTTACCCTCACCCTTTTCGATTGCTCTCACCCACCCCTGCAATGCCGTTGAATAGGGAAGTTGAAGAAAAGAGTGAGAGCGGTGAGGGCAGAAATGCAAACTTAAAAACGGAAAGAGTCAAATTATTTTCCGGGCATTACTTAGCCACTTTGACGGATTAGTCGTATCTTCGCACGATGGAAAATCGTCGAAAAGAACAGCAGCATTATGAGAGTCATTGTTGACAACAAAATACCTTTCATTAAAGAAGCCATCGAAAAAATAGCCGACAGCGTGATTTATACTCCCGGCAGAGACTTCACTCCGGAGTTGGTAAAAGATGCCGATGCACTGATTATACGTACCCGCACCCGCTGCAACAAGGAATTGCTGGAAGGCAGTAAAGTCCGCTTCATTGCTACCGCCACCATAGGCTTCGACCATATAGATACGGAATATTGCCGTGAAGCAGGCATCGCTTGGACCAATGCCCCCGGATGCAATTCAGCATCCGTAGCCCAATACGTGCAATCAGCCTTACTATTATTGCAACAACTCAAAGGAGTACAACTGTCCGAATTGACATTAGGCATCATCGGCGTAGGCAATGTGGGTAGCAAAATAGCCCAAGTAGGGCAAGAACTAGGCATGCGTGTCCTGAAGAATGACCTGCCCCGGCAAGACAAGGAAGGAGAGAGAGATTTCAGTTCCTTGCAAGCACTCGCAGCAGAATGTGATATCCTCACCTTCCACGTACCTTTATATAAGGAAGGGCCATACAAAACATTCCATTTGGCAGACCATACTTTCTTCCGGTCATTAAAACGCTGTCCCGTCATTATCAATACCTCACGTGGAGAGGTGATTGAAACCAATGCGCTCCTGAATGCCTTAGAAGACGGACTGATTTCCGATGCCATCATTGATGTATGGGAGAACGAGCCTGATATCAATCTTACCTTATTAAATAGAGTGTTCCTTGGAACTCCCCATATAGCCGGTTATTCAGCCGACGGAAAAGCCAATGCCACCCGTATGTCCCTGGATGCCCTTTGCCGTTTCTTTCACATCAAAGCCGACTACCGCATCGCTCCCCCCCAACCCCGGAACCCGATTATTACCGCCGACAGCCTGGCAGAAGCATATCTGCAAATGTATGACCCGAGAAGGGACAGCGAAACACTGAAAACACATCCCGAACAATTTGAAAAATTGCGGGGAGACTACCCGCTACGAAGAGAAAAAGATGCTTACACTTATATCCCAAAGTAGCACATACATTTAGAGATACAGCCCGATAATACAAAAGACGTCACTATATAAGCTCCTCACGCCTTTACTATCAATGCCGAATCAGAGGAAACTATAGGCAAAACATTACAATATCAATGCAAAAAATACAGTTAGAGAAATCACTCAGTGAAGGATTTATTTTTTATGCAATTTCAACTCTGACGATTGCCATACAATTTCTGTTTTATCTGATTCACAGTCCCCGGCTCGCCATGATGGACGTGGGAGGCTGGATGTTTTATATAACGGCCGCTTGCTCACATGCCGCCTTGTGGGCACTTATTCCTTACATCATATCCTTAATCGTAGCCATTACCGTCCGGCGCCATCAAGCCGCCGCCATCACACACATTATTCTTGTATCATTACTCAATATACTTGCTTACATAGACGGCAGTGTGTACAGTCTTTACAAGTTCCATATCAATGGTTTTGTACTGAATCTCCTGGTTGGAGAGGGCAACAGTGAGATTTTCACATTCAGCTTCTGGCTTTATCTGAAGATTGCAGGAGTATTAGTGGGTATATTTGCCGCCAATACTTTGCTAAGAATACTTGCAGGCCATTGTTATACCCGCTTTCACCGCTGTGGCTTCCGTCCTATACTTGCCACTCTGATTTTGTTTGCACTATTCTCTAACTTTTATCATGCCTATGCCGCCGTAGCGCAAAAGACTTCAGTGATTCGCAGCGCCCCCTGCCTGCCCTATTACTTCCCGCTTACGGCAACCCGCCTGATGATGAAGTTAGGAGTGGTCTCATCCAAGGATGTCATTAAAATGAACTTCAACAACAAAAAGCAGTCTGCTGACCTCAACTATCCGATAGATTCTTTGAAATACGAAGTCCATTCCAACCCCAAGAATGTAGTGCTGATAGCCATAGACTCATGGAACTACCGCGCCTTTAACCAGGACATTACACCTCATATCAGCCACTTTGCCGACAGTTGCAGCAGATTCACCTCCCATCTAAGCAGCAGCAATGGCACACGTGGAAGTATCTTCGGGCTTTTCTTCAGTCTCTCATCCATCTACTGGACTGATTTTGAGGTATCGGGCATACAGCCCCTGCTCATAGAAGAACTATTGAAGCAGAATTATCAGATAGGTATTTATCCCAGTGCTACAATCGTCAACCCGCCATTTGCCAAAATACTTTTCTCAAAGGTACCCGACTTGCGTACCCATACCGAAGGAAAAACCGTTTATGACCGCGACTGCCGTATTACAGCAGATTATCTGCAAGCACTCGATACGCTGGGCAGCGGTACAAAACCTTTCTTTTCCTTTCTCTTCTATGATTTGGCACACGGATATGAAGTGCCGAAGGACAAGCTTTATCGTTTCCA
This sequence comes from Bacteroides sp. AF20-13LB, assembly GCF_003603065.1. Lineage (NCBI taxonomy): Bacteria > Pseudomonadati > Bacteroidota > Bacteroidia > Bacteroidales > Bacteroidaceae > Bacteroides > Bacteroides sp. AF20-13LB. The sequence goes on along the minus strand of NZ_QTMH01000003.1, from coordinate 171,892 downwards.
ACCGTCCTGGGAGTTCGCCGACTATATGAAACTGAACAACGACATAGACCCTACTCCTTTCCTGAACCTCTACTACAACTGCGTGGCGGAAGCCGACTCACTGGTGGGATGCGTCCTCCACAAACTTGAGGAAAAGAAACTGCTAGACAATACCCTGGTCATCATTACCGGAGACCATGGACAAGAATTCAATGAGAATCATAAAAATTATTGGGGCCACGGCAGTAATTATTCACCGGTACAAACACATATCCCCTTCCTATTATATGAACCGGGAGAACAGCCACATACCTACCATCACCGTACCACGCACTATGATTTTGCACCAACCCTAATGAATAAAGTGCTGGGTGTAACCAATCCGCCTTCCGATTACAGTATGGGGCATTTAATAACCGATACTTGTCCACGGAACTGGCATATCGTGGGCGACAATCTCAATTATGCCTTTATCGTAGAAAATCATACTATTCTGGAAAAACACCCTTCCGGATATATAGAAATCAGCGACAGTGCATTGAATCCCCTGGAAAACTACAAGATAGACAACCGTAAGCTGAACGAGGCCATCCTCTCCCTTAACCGATTCTATAAATAACTGGGAGAGAGGCCTTCCACCAACTCCTCTATCACCTTCGGATAGTATTCATACTCCAGCCGGTGGATGCGTTGCGCCAGCTCCTCCGGCGTATCGCCCGGCAATACGGGGCATTTCTGCTGGCAGATAATGCCGCCTTCGTCATAATGCTCATTCGTATAATGGATGGTAATACCGCTTTCCTTTTCGCCGGAAGCAATCACTGCCTCGTGCACACGGTCGCCGTACATTCCCTTTCCACCGAACTTGGGCAGCAACGAAGGATGTATATTTATCATTTTATTGGGATAAGCATGCAGAATATTGTCCGGCACACGTGCCAGGAATCCTGCCAATACCACAAAATCAATATCATGCTCTCGAAGCGTCGACAAAACAAGCTCTCCACTTTCCCAATCGCTCTTGGCAAACCAGACACAAGGCACTCCCAGCCCCTTGGCACGCTCTAAAACAAACGCATTCTGCCGGTTAGTCAAAACCAGAGCCACACATGCCGAACCTTTTTCCCGGAAATAACGGATGATATTCTCGGCATTCGTACCACTTCCCGACGCTAAAACTGCGATATTTTTTCCCATAATCCCTCCAATTACTGCACAAAACCGTGAAAAATGTGCAAAAAGGTGCATTTAATTCATCAAATATTTGCGAGGAATGATAAATATTCATTCCTTTGCACCGCAAATTTAAAGAAATAAAACTAATTATTAATTAAAAACTTAAAGTTATGTCTGAAATTGCATCAAGAGTGAAAGCGATTATCGTCGATAAATTAGGCGTAGAAGAATCAGAAGTTACTAACGAAGCTAGCTTCACTAACGACCTGGGAGCTGATTCTCTTGACACTGTAGAACTTATCATGGAATTCGAAAAGGAATTCGGTATCTCTATTCCCGATGACCAGGCTGAAAAGATTGGTACTGTAGGTGATGCTGTATCTTACATCGAAGAACACGCTAAGTAATCTTATCCATTCGTTTATAACATGGAATTAAAAAGAGTTGTAGTAACAGGTCTCGGCGCCATTACTCCCATTGGCAACAGTGTTCCCGAATTCTGGGAAAATCTTGTGAATGGGGTTAGTGGAGCAGGACCTATTACTCATTTCGATGCATCGCTTTTCAAGACTCAGTTTGCATGCGAAGTAAAAGGCTTCGATGCTACCAAATATATAGACCGCAAAGAGGCCCGCAAGATGGACTTGTACACACAATATGCCATTGCAGTAGCCAAAGAAGCGGTAGGTGACTCTGGGCTTGACGTCGAAAATGAGGATTTAAACAGAATCGGTGTCATCTTCGGCGCCGGTATCGGTGGCATCCGTACATTCGAAGAAGAGGCGGGCAACTATGCCCTGACCGGTAAGGAAAACGGCCCCAAATTCAATCCGTTCTTCATCCCCAAGATGATTTCGGACATTGCTGCCGGACAAATTTCCATCATGTATGGTTTCCATGGTCCCAACTACGCAACTTGTTCTGCATGTGCCACTTCCACAAATGCTATTGCCGATGCGTTTAACCTCATCCGTTTGGGTAAGGCAAATGTTATCGTGTCCGGTGGTTCGGAAGCTGCCATCGCCGCTTGCGGTGTAGGTGGTTTCAATGCCATGCATGCATTGTCAACCCGCAATGATTCTCCCGAAACTGCATCCCGTCCGTTCAGCGCAAGCCGTGACGGATTCATCATGGGTGAAGGTGGCGGTTGTCTCGTTCTCGAGGAACTGGAACACGCCAAGGCACGCGGTGCCAAAATCTATGCGGAAGTTGCCGGCGTAGGAATGTCTGCCGACGCTCATCACCTGACAGCCTCTCACCCCGAAGGTTTGGGAGCCAAGTTAGTGATGCTGAATGCGTTGGAAGATGCAGAAATGAAACCCGAAGAAGTAGATTATATCAATGTTCACGGTACATCTACTCCCGTAGGTGATATTTCGGAAGCAAAAGCAATCAAAGAGGTATTCGGACAGCATGCGTATGAGTTGAACATCAGTTCGACAAAATCCATGACCGGCCACTTGCTGGGCGCTGCCGGTGCGGTAGAATCCATTGCAAGCATCCTCGCCATCAAGAATGGCATTGTTCCTCCGACCATCAACCACGAAGAGGGTGATAACGACGAAAACATCGACTATGACCTGAACTTCACGTTCAACAAAGCACAAAAGCGCGAAGTGAACGTAGCTTTGTCCAATACTTTTGGATTCGGTGGTCATAATGCGTGTGTCATTTTCAAGAAATACGCAGAATAATAAGGTCGTGTTACGTAACCAAATAGATAAAATAAGGCTCTTGTTCCGCAAGGATAGAGAGTCTTATTTTTGTTTTTACAGAATTCTCGGCTTCTTTCCACGTGACATCAAGGTCTATCAGCAGGCTTTGCTGCATAAATCCATCTCCATGCGCTCCGAAAAAGGACGTCCCATCAACAACGAACGGCTGGAATTCTTGGGCGATGCTATCCTCGACGCCATTGTAGGAGATATTGTCTACCGCCATTTCGAAGGACGCCGCGAAGGTTTCCTTACCAATACCCGTTCCAAAATTGTACAGCGGGAAACACTCAACAAACTGGCCGTGGAAATCGGACTGGACAAACTGGTGAAATACTCCACCCGCTCCTCATCCCACAACAGCTACATGTACGGCAATGCATTCGAAGCCTTCATCGGCGCCATTTATCTGGACCAGGGCTACGACCGCTGCAAGCAGTTCATGGAAGAGAAGATTTTCAAAAACTATATCGACCTCGACAAGATGTCTCGCAAAGAGGTCAACTTCAAGTCAAAACTCATCGAATGGAGCCAGAAGAACAAAATGGAGGTGTCATTCGAGCTTATCGAGCAGTTTCTCGACGAAGAATACAATCCGATGTTCCACACCGAAGTCCGCATCGAAGGGATATCGGCAGGTACCGGCACCGGTTATTCCAAGAAGGAGTCGCAACAAAATGCGGCACAGATGGCATTGAAAAAAATTAAGGATGCCGCTTTCAAGGAGGAAGTCCAGGCAGCCAAGGAGCGAAACCATGCAACAGAAACCTCCACAGAAGAAAATCCCATGGCAGAAGCTGTTGAAGAATCCCCACAAGAAAAATTAGCCGAAACAGATTCCCATCCGACGTCCCTGGACAACTAAGTCATTGTCTTCCGTCACCAGCTTCAACTTGCCCGCAATCTCCTCCAGCGGTGCAGAAGCTATTTCATTCCCCTTCAAGGTAATCATCCGCCCGAACTGCCCGTTGGCAATCAGTTCCGTGGCATGTCCACCCATACGTGTGGAAAGGTTACGGTCAAAAGGTGTGGGTGAGCCGCCCCGCTGAATATAACCCAACACAGTCTCACGGGTCTCGATACCCGTCTCATACTCTATCTCCTGAGCTATATACTCGGCGGCACGCTTCCGCCCGTCCGTCTGTATACCTTCGGCTACCACCACGATGGAGTAAGGCTTTCCTTTCTTCAGCCGATTCAGAATCGTTTCTCCGATACGGTGGATATTATAGGGAATCTCCGGAATCAGAATCACGTCACCACCGCCTGCCATACCGGAGTATAAGGCTATCCAACCTGCCTTGTGCCCCATCACCTCAATCACCATCACCCGCTTGTGCGAGCTGGCCGTGCTGTGCAACCGGTCGATGGCATCCGTAGCAATGCTGACGGCAGAATCGAATCCGAAGGAGAAATCAGTTCCCCAAATATCGTTGTCTATGGTTTTAGGTACAGACACAATGTTCAGCCCCATAGCAGAGAGTTTGGCGGCTGTCTTCTGCGTACCGTTCCCGCCGATACAGACTACACAATCAAGCCCCATCTCTTCGATATTCCGCGCTATCAGTGCCGGTTTGTCCACGCCGGACATCACGCCGTTCTTCTTAAAGGGCTTCTCGCGCGAAGTACCGAGCATCGTACCTCCCAAGTTCAGCAAACCGGATAAGGATTTTTCGGTAAACGACTCCACATCCTTGGTCAGCAGCCCCTGAAAACCGCTGTGAATGCCAATTACTTCCATTCCATAATGGTTGATAGCTGTTTTACATACACCGCGAATGGTAGCGTTGATGCCGGGACAGTCGCCTCCTGAAGTCAAAATACCTATTCTCATGATATTTTTGTTTGAATTATTGTTCTATAGGTCCGTAAAGATAGAAAAAAAAGAGAAAAAAGATAGAGATGCCGATAAATAAGATTATTTTTGCGGTTTAAAATAAGATTTCACAAAGAACGATGAATATTACAAAGTTTCTGAATAAGGTATATTTTGCTCCCCGTCTGAAAGAAATCGAACAATACACCAGCCATGCCGGTGAATTGCAACAGCTTGTACTGCAGCGCCTCGTCCGGACAGCGGCAAACACGGAATGGGGAAAGAAGCATGACTATGCCTCTATCCGTACTTATGAAGATTTCAAGAAGCGCCTTCCCATACAAACTTATGAAGAAGTAAAACCTTATGTAACCCGCCTGCGTGCCGGTGAGCAAAATCTGCTTTGGCCTTCGGAAATACGTTGGTTTGCCAAATCATCGGGTACCACCAACGACAAGAGCAAGTTCCTGCCCGTCAGCCGGGAGTCCTTGCACGACACGCATTACAAGGGAGGCCGGGATGCCGTTGCCATCTATCTGGGACAGAATCCCGAAAGCCGTTTCTTTTCCGGTAAAGGGCTTATCCTTGGAGGCAGCCACGCTCCCAACCTGAACACCAACCACAGTCTTGTAGGCGACCTCTCCGCCATCCTCATAGAAAATATCAACCCGCTGGTAAACTTTGTCCGCGTACCCAGCAAGCAGACAGCCTTGATGGAGCACTTCGAGCCCAAAATGGAGGCCATTGCCCGCGAAACCATCCATGCAAATGTAAGCAACCTTTCCGGTGTACCGTCCTGGATGCTTGTACTCATCAAACATATACTGGAAAAGACGGGAAAGCAGAGCCTTGAGGAGATATGGCCCAACCTGGAGGTATTCTTCCACGGCGGCGTTGCCTTCACTCCCTACCGCGAGCAATACAAAGACGTGATCCGCAGCAGCAAGATGCATTATGTAGAGACTTATAACGCCTCCGAAGGCTACTTCGGCACGCAGAACGACCCTGCCGACCCTGCCATGTTGCTGATGATTGACTACGGTATCTTCTACGAGTTCATCCCGCTTGAAGATGTAGGCAAGGAGAATCCGCGTACCTTCTGCCTCGAGGAGGTGGAGCTGAACAAAAACTACGCCATGGTAATCTCCACTTCTGCCGGTTTGTGGCGATATATGATTGGAGATACGGTGAAGTTCACATCGAAGAACCCCTATAAGTTCGTCATCACCGGACGTACCAAGCACTTTATCAACGCGTTCGGCGAAGAACTGATTGTGGATAACGCGGAAAGAGGACTTGCCAGGGCATGTGCCGAGACCGGTGCACAAGTAGTAGATTACTCTGCTGCTCCCGTGTTTATGGACAAGCATGCCAAATGCCGCCACCAGTGGCTGATAGAGTTTGCACAAATGCCGGACAGCCTGGAGAAGTTCGCCAAAGTATTGGACGACACCCTGAAAGAGGTGAACTCCGACTATGAAGCTAAAAGGCAGAATAACCTGGCGCTGCAACCGCTGGAAATCATCGTCGCCCGTCCCAACCTCTTCCATAACTGGCTGGATAGCAAGGGGAAACTCGGCGGACAGCATAAGGTGCCCCGGCTCAGCAACACGAGGGAGTATATAGAGGAAATGCTGGAACTGAACCGGTAAATTACTATATCATAAAAATCAAGCGCGGATTACGCAAATTACGCGGATAAATTAATAAATCCATGTAATCTGCGTAATCCGCGTTTTACAAATCAGTCAGTACGTTTTGACTTTACTTTTTCATTTCAACAATCAGCCTCAAGGATTAGAAATTATATGCCAGCCCAATTCCCAGCACTTCCTTAAACTGCACCTTGGCGCCCTTCTTCACTCCATTGTCATCAAACGTTTTCACATCATTGTCATACTTCAGAGTTGTATTGATGGTAGCCGACAATACTTTATTGATTTTCATGCTGATAAGTACATCCCAATTCACATCTATGTTTCCAAAATCTTTGCTGTAAGGAGTAAAGAAATCAGCCGTAGTAATCAGATTCACATTCTCCATCACGGGCAATTCAGCACGGGCTTTCACAAAAGCGCCACCCTCTATCTTGAAGTGGTCACCCGGGTCTACACCAAAAGCGCCCAAATCGGAAAGATAGTCATCAGTCACGAAAGTCATCTTGGTGGAAACGGGTGAAAGCAGTAGAGAATAGTTACTCTTAGGCCTCCATTCCATACCCAGGGCGATATTCGAATAGGCAGGAGCAAAGAAATTGGAAATCTGGTGCTCTTTGTCAGGATAGTCATATCCTTTGGCAAACTGGGTATTCAAATCACCCATCAGTGTATAGAACCAGACGTTGTCTGTAGAATATCCCAACTGAGTGGAAAGCCCTATTTTATCACTACTTTTCCTCATCCCCTGAGATTTGGTTTTCGACAAGCCATAGTCCAGCACCATGTTGGTGACCCAGAGCCAGTTTCCTTTCTTGTGTGTCAGTGATGCATTCAAGTAGGCATTTCCAGCAATGGAATTCTCACCTCCTGCCGACCAGTTGGCCATGGCAGTCTGTGACATATTAAGACCAGTCACTCCTTTCAATACCCAAGCTCCCTCCTGATAACCTTTATCATCCGTCTGAGCATAAGTTATGGTTGCTAAAGCAGCAAACAACATTACAATATATATCCTTTTCATATTACAGTTCGTTTTAAAAGTTTCTCATAAAAAGACGTCTCATAAAATTAACAACATTTACTATCTTTTGTTCGAGAAGCTATAAAACGAATGTAAGGTTCAGAGAATAATTCCACCGCCCAACAAGTATCCGTCCTTATCATAGAAAGCCGCTGCCTGCCCGGGTGCAATGGATTCCAGCGGCTCTATCAGACGGACACGTAACAGACCTTCCACCGTAAGAGTCACCCTGCACCGGTTTGCCTGCTTACGGTAGCGTATCTTCACAATAACCTCGTTTGCACCCAGCACACGACTATTCTCCACCAGGTTCCAGTCTCCCAGCCACATTTCCTGCCTGTAGAGGGAAGAGAGCGGAGCTAAAACGACTTCATTGCTTTCCACTCTTGTCTCTTTCACAAAAACAGCCTTGTTCAGATGGATACCCAAGCCCCTACGTTGCCCTACGGTATAAAACGGATAGCCCTCATGCCATCCCAAGAAATCCCCCTTTTCATCGACGAATCTACCTTTACCGGGTAATAGTGTTTCAGGAACCTCACGCTTCAAAAAGGAACGGTAATCCAAAGGGCAAAAGCACACACCTATACTGTCTTTCTTCGCAGCCACCTGCCCGAAACCACGCTCCGCCGCATACGAGCGCGCCTCATTTTTCGTAATATCTCCCATCGGAAGCAACATACGCTGCAGGATGTCCTGCTTCAATCCCCACAGAAAGAAAGTCTGGTCTTTGTCCTTATCTGCAGCAGGAGCTATATAATACTTTCCTCCGGACAAGACTTTACGCACATAATGTCCGGTAGAAATCCAATAAATCCCCTTTTCATCGGCTATTTTAGCCAACAGTGCCCACTTCAGCTCATTATTGCAGACCGTGCAAGGAACGGGAGTGCGTCCCCTTAGATACTCTTCCACAAAATAGCGGATAATACGCGAACGGAAAAGCTCGCGTGCATCATAGGTAATGTGTTTCATCCCCAGCTTCAGGGCCAGAGCCCGTGCATCTTCCAAATACCCGGTCTCATCTCCTGCCTCATAGAAACGGAAAGTCACGCCAGTCACCTCATAACCGGCTTCCTGCAACCTCATGGCGGCCACGGAACTATCCGTGCCGCCACTCATGCCAAGCAATACACGTTTATCTGACTTCATGGATACAAAAGTAATAAACGAAGGTGAAATCCGTTGCATTTACTCTTATAAAACAGAATATCATTATAGATTTTCACAGATTTATTATACCTTTGTACTCCTAAAAGAACTAATAATCAACTGTTATGGAACATCAACTGACCATTTACAACACTTTAAATAGAAAAAAAGAGCTGTTCGTACCGCTGCATGCACCGCATGTAGGCATGTATGTCTGCGGACCGACCGTGTACGGTGACCCGCACTTGGGACATGCACGCCCTGCCATCACTTTCGACCTGCTGTTCCGCTACCTGACGCACATCGGCTACAAGGTGCGCTATGTCCGCAACATTACCGACGTGGGCCATCTGGAGCACGATGCCGACGAAGGTGAAGACAAGATTGCGAAAAAAGCCCGTCTGGAACAACTGGAGCCAATGGAAGTGGCACAGTACTACATCAACCGCTATCATAAGGCGATGGATGCATTGAATGTGCTGTCTCCCAGTATCGAGCCACATGCCAGCGGCCACATCATCGAACAGATAGAACTTGTAAAGGAGATATTGAAGAACGGATATGCCTATGAAAGTGAAGGTTCCGTTTATTTCGATGTAGAAAAATACAACAAGGACCATCACTACGGCAAGCTCTCCGGACGCAACCTGGATGATGTTCTCAACACCACCCGCGAACTGGACGGACAGAGCGAGAAGCACAATCCCGCAGACTTTGCCCTCTGGAAATGTGCGCAACCGGAACACATCATGCGTTGGCCTTCCCCGTGGAGCGACGGCTTCCCCGGCTGGCACGCCGAATGTACAGCCATGGGAAAGAAATACTTGGGCGAGCACTTCGACATTCATGGTGGCGGTATGGACCTTATCTTCCCGCATCACGAATGCGAGATTGCACAATCCGTAGCTTCCCAAGGAGAAGATATGGTACATTATTGGATGCACAACAACATGCTGACCGTGAACGGACAGAAAATGGGTAAGTCTTACGGTAACTTCATCACATTGGAAGAGCTCTTCAAAGGCACACACCCCATGCTGGAGCAAGCCTACAGCCCAATGACCATCCGCTTCTTCACCCTGCAAGCCCACTACCGCAGTACGGTAGACTTCAGCAACGAAGCTCTGCAAGCCGCCGAAAAGGGATTGGCAAGACTGATGGATGCTGTACATGGACTGGACAAGATTACCCCTGCTGCAACCTCCACCATAGACGTGAAATCCCTGCGTGCCAAGTGTTACGAAGCCATGAATGATGACTTGAACTCACCGATTGTCATCGCCCACCTCTTCGACGGCGCCAAGATGGTAAACAATATCCTGGCTGGAAACGATTCCATCACAGCCGAAGACCTGAAAGAATTGAAGGAAACCTTCCACCTCTTCTGCTTCGACATCTTAGGATTACAAGAAGACAACGCCTCCAACGAAGAGCGTGAAGCTGCCTTCGGCAAAGTAGTGGACATGCTATTGGAAGAGCGTTCAAAGGCAAAAGCCAACAAAGATTGGGCTACATCCGACAAAATCCGCAATGAACTCACCGCGCTCGGTTTCGAGATTAAGGACGGTAAGGACGGAAGCGAATGGAAGCTGAATAAATAACGAAGGTATCATAACTCACCACAGAATCATACAGATTGGGGTAAGTTTTAGGCAGAAGAACAAAAGAACATATTTTTCTCTTGTTCTTCTGTTCTTTTAACTGAAAAATAAAATCTGTATAATCCTATGGTGATTGTGTATTTTGATACATCCCTGTTAGAATACGAATCCGAACCCGGCATACCACCCTACTTTCTTCGTCTGGTTGGACCAATTCAATTGTATCTCCACTGGTCCCAGAAAACTCTTGTACATATAGCCGATGCCTACCCCTGCCATATCAACCGATTCGGAAGAGTCAAGAATCTGATGAAACCTCCCGGAGTTTCGCCCATAACTGCCCATCACTGATATATACTGGTTTTTCAAGATACGCTGTCTGAGGTTCAGCCCTGCAACCAGCAATGCGGCTTGTGACAGTTCCGCACGGTTGATGCCCGTAAACGGTATCTGCTGTGGCATATAGCGCCCCGGTATGGTTCCCCCCACCATATTAATGATGGCAAAAGGATAATTACCGCTTCCGGACAATACGCGTCCATAAAACGAAGGAGTGACAGTGAACTTACTCGAGGGAGAGAAACATCCCTGCCAACGGGCATCGAAAACAGAAATAGGATTGTTGTCCTTATACTGGAAGAAGTTATCCGTATAGAGATGATAGGATACCGCCCACGACATACCTTTTGTAGGGGCGCTCCTCTCATTCAAGTTGTTGAACACAAGTCCGGCAAAGTAACTGAATAAGGACGAATTTTCAAACAGTGCCGAAGCTAACGGGTCGAGCGACAGCAAATCATGATAGTGGTAGTAATCAAAGTCAATGCCCAGACTGACCTGGATATTGTTCCAGTCCTTCGCCGCCCCCATACGGACCAGCTGATGTGTAAAAGTCAAATCCAGCGCCCGTTTGCCTTCATTATAAATATTCATATCTTTATAGTCGAACTGATAGGCAAGTCCTGCCTGCCATCCACCGTCCCATTGATAACCATATCCAAGTCGTGCCAGTGTACGCTTGCCCAGACGGGCGGTGAGGCTGACCAGCGACTCCCGCTGCCGGCCGAAATAGAAGTCCGTATTTGCCTGCAACGCCGCCAGTTCTTCCGTATCAAAACGAAAACCGACATTCAACTTGTTCTCCCGTACAGCAGGGACGGCTATTTGGGAATCAACGGGAATCTCCCTATCAACAGCCGCGCCAGGCAAGCGGAAAGGTCCCGGACGGCGAGGCTGATAATCTTCTGCAAGTCCCAGCTTCCGTTTCAGGGCAAGCAGTCCGTCCCAACTGTCCATGGCAGCACGCTCTCCCCGCACCATCAAAGTGTCGATGGCCTCTTTGGTGAAACTTGCAGCCGAATAGCCGGTGACATCCACCTTTATCAACACGTCGGTATTACGCAGATTCTCACGGTATTTCTTCTCTCCTTGCAGATTAATGATTTGCCCGAAGATGTCTTTCACCGATTTCAGCTCGGAAGCCTTAAGCAGCGGACTCTGCACATCCACCCCGATAATGTAGTCGGCCCCCATGGCAAGCGCCACATCTACCGGATAGTTATTCACCATTCCACCGTCCACCAACACCATTCCATCCAGGTCTACCGGAGCAAACACACCGGGAATGGACATGCTGGAACGCATGGAAGTGGCCAGTATTCCCTCATGGAACACTACTTCGCTGCCATTCACCAGATTTTCCGACACGCAGGCAAACGGAATAGGAAGACGGCTAAAATCCACAGAATCCTGGTAACCTTCTGTCAATGTGGAGAACAAACGTGCCAGGTTCTTCCCTTTTATGATACCCGCATCCGAAACAGCGGCAGATTTCAAAGAAAACGGAATGGAGAGTACATAGCGCTCCGACTTCAACCGGTCATCCAGCAACACATCCTTAGGATTGGGGGCATCCGAGAGCAAGAATTTCCAGTTCTGGGCATTCACCATACTGTCCAATTGCTGTGGGGTATATCCGATAGAATACAAACCGCCCACAATGGCCCCCATACTAGTGCCCACCACATAATCTATAGGGATACCCGCTTCTTCAATTACTTTCAGAGCACCGATATGCGCCGTCCCTTTGGCGCCACCCCCACTGAGTACGACAGCCACTTTCGGACGCCCGGACGCCCAAAGGACCATCGGCAAAAACAACAAACAAGCCCATAGTCTATACTTCATCTCCATCATTTACTTAATACGTATTGGTAATTTATTCCATTCTGAATCAAACAACCCGCTCCGACAAATAGTTCACTATCAGTCGAAGCGGGTCGCAAAAAAACGTTCAAGCAATTTATGGAGGATTATCTATAACCCATTTCCAATCAATAAGGTATCATATCCTTCAAGATACCTTCCTTATACCAAGGATCATCAATCTCTTTCAACACTTTGCCCATCTCTGCGCAAAGGTCTTTTACGACTTCTTGGTTTTCTTCCAAAGAAAGGTTATTCATCTGATACGGGTCCTTTTCATCGTCAAACAACAAACTTTTGACCAGCTTATGGTTTTCGCGGTCAATGTAGAGCGCCAGCGTGTAGCGCGCCGATTTAAAGCCGCGCGACGAAGGGAAGTAGGAACGGACCATACCTTCCGCATCCTTCTCACCGTCCAGGTTCTGGATGTAAAGAGCGCCGGTGGGACGTACAATATCCGCCTTTTCATCGAAGAAAAGCGGTGCATAGTTGCGTCCCTGCACCTCGGTCGGGATGGAGTCGGCAAGACCGGCAAGCCCCAACAAGGTAGGCATGATGTCCGGCGAGGAAAGCATCAAGTCGTCCACGCGAGGCTTAATCTTATCGGGAAAACGCACCAGGAAAGGAACGTTCATGGACTCGGAGTACGGGGAATTCTTCGGGTCTTCCGTATGCTGGCTGCACATGGTCTCTCCATGGTCGGAGGCAAACACGACAATGGTATTCTTGTCCAGCCCGAGTTCCTTCAAGGCATCGAGTATCTGACCGAAAGCACGGTCGACACCCGTCACAGAAGCAAAGTAGTAGCGTGCACTCTCTGCCTTGAGCATCTTGGAGTCGGCATTCGGACGGACGAGCAAGCTGTCCAGAGGCTGGTTTTTATAGAGATTGAAATCTTCCTCCATACAGTCGTCCAAAGAACGGTACGGACTATGGGGAGGATTCATGCCTACCATAATGAAGAAAGGTTTCTTCGGGTCGCGTACATTCCCCTCGTTCTTCAGATAAGACACCACCTTGCCCGATTCGTGTAACGGTGACCACTCGCGCGGGTCGTGGCGACGGCCTTCCGTATCCCAGTAATGCGGATTCTTGTGTTCGTCAAAGGTACCGTAAGAATACCAGTAATTGAACCCATGACGACGTTCTTTCGGCGTATAGGCATCCCATGCAGGTACACGGTCTTCCACATACTGTCCGGGACGTTCGGGGTCGTTGGGGGTAGGAAAGTCGGCATGCAGTTTGCCAAAGTAGGCACAGTCATATCCGGCATTGCAGAAAACATCACTCACACACACAGCATCCTCACGCAGGGAGCTGATGGGACGGCTCGAATTGCAATTCAATGGAATACCACTCTTATTAGGATACATTCCCGTCAACAGAGAACCACGGTGGGGACTGCTCAACGGGCAGTTGCTCATGGCAGATGTCAATACCACCGACTCCCGGGCAAAATCATTCAAGCGTGGGGTATGCACCGGGTCATTCCGAAAGTTCACTTTCTCGCGAAAACCTTCCTGGCCCCAGAACTCCATCGCCTGGTTACGGTATTGGTCGGGAAAAACGTAAATGACATTCGGCTGGACGGATTGTTCCGCCTGCGGGGCTTTACAGCCCTGCAAGGCGAACAAACCTAAACCACCTAACAAAATATTTAATTGAGTTTTCATTTTTCCAAGTCTCTTTTACGCATCAATCCTTCCAGGAAGTAATAGTCGGCATAGTTCAACGGTACATCAATCTCCGCACCGTGAGGAATACTGCCCACAGAGTGCATCAGGATGAAGTTGCCGTTGGTACCCACCTTGGCACGGTAGGAAGGAGAAGCGAGGCTTTCCATAATCCGGTCGGCGGTTTCCTTGTATCCCTTATCCGGCAGATAAGTACTCAGCTCGTAAAGGGCGGACGCCGTGCAGGCAGCTGCCGAAGCATCGCGAGGTTCATTCGGGATATTGGGGGCATCGAAATCCCAGTAGGGAACCAAGTCTTCCGGAAGATTCTTGTTGTTGAAGATAAAGTTGTAGACCTTTTCAGCCTGTTCCAGGTATTTGGCATCGTGTGTATAGCGATAGCACATGGTATAGCCGTACAAGGCCCACGCTTGTCCACGTGCCCAAGCAGACTCGTCGGCATAGCCTTGTGCAGTCTGTCTCTTACGGACTGCACCGGTTTCGGGGTCATAATCCACCACATGATAGCAGCTGTTGTCCTCACGGAAATGGTTAGCCATAGTCGTATCGGCATGCTTCCGGGCTATGTTGTAGAAAGTGGAGTCGCCGGACAGCCTGGAAGCTTCGAACAGCAGTTCGAGGTTCATCATATTATCAATGATAACGGGACATTTCCAGCCACGTTCAGCCTGCCACCCCTTGTCTGCATCCCATGACTGAAGTACGCCTGCTGCAGGGCGGAAACGGGTAGACAATGATTTGGCTGTCTGTATGATGACCGGCTTGTACTCCTCCTTACCTGCAAAACGGTATCCGTTCAGGTAGCTGCTGCCAATCATAAAGCCCACATCATGGTGCCAGGTAAGGTATTGTACCGAATCCAAATCCTCGGTATACTTCTCTGCCAGCGGCAGCCACTTCTGGTCACCGGTCAACTCGTACATATGCCAGATATTACCGGGGAAGAAGCCGGAACACCAATCGTCGATAGGTACATAGACAATGTTCCCATCCTTATCAATGGTACGGGGATTAAGGATTTTACCGGATTTCTCGATAATGTCTGTCTGAATTGTCTCCTGAGCCACAGCATTATCAATGTTTTCTTGGATAAAGTTGCTTTCAGCCTGCTTTTGCCCTGCGCAACCTGCCAATACAAGGAGGGAGATTCCCAATGTAGTGAGGACTGTTTTCATAATAAGGGATTTATTTATTAAGAGTTTATGATTTTTCCTGCTGCAAAAGTAGGGCAAGTGTACAGATTTGACCCACCTAAATAATTCAATTAATGGCTAAAATCGTTACTTTTGCGTCCGGAAGTACATATTTTCCACCCATTAATCATTAATCACTAAACATTAATCATTACCCCTCATGACCGCACAAGAGTTTTTTAAGAACGACCGCTTCGCCACGAATGCAGGCGTAGAACTGATAGAAATAAAGGAAGGATACAGCAAGGCACGCCTGGTTATCACAGCAGAGCATCTCAATGCGGGAGGCCGTACGCAAGGGGGTGCCATCTTTACCCTTGCCGACCTGGCACTGGCGGCGGCAGCCAACTCCCACGGAACACTGGCATTCTCTCTTTCGTCCAATATCACCTTCCTGCGCGGCAGCGGACCGGGCGATGTGCTGTATGCCGAAGCACGCGAACGCTACATCGGCCGCACCACCGGATATTACCAGATTGACGTCACCAACCAGGAAGGGAAACTGATTGCCACCTTCGAATCCAGTGTATTTAGAAAAGGGGATAACATCACTTTTTCCTTACCACAGACGTCATCGGATAGCGGTTGCCCCGGACACTCTTGAAGAACGCCTTGGCCGAACCGAAATTCAGATACATGTCCAAGCGAATGGGAAGGTGGTTCTTATCATCGGATACGAAGAAGGTGATAACCTCCTTCTCCTTACCTTTCTTGTACTCTACGAAAGAGAATACCAAGCAACGGTAAACGGTGTCGTTATTCGCCTTGACCTCCTCCTTGCCGCGGTAAATCAACGTCTGCTCTTCCACCCTGCGTCCCGTGGCCATGGGAAAGAGTATCTTCTGCCCTACCTTGTAGTCTTTAGGGTCATAAGAGCGCGCCTGCGCCAAAATGCTCAACATATCGAAGATACAGCGACTATCACTGTATTCCATCTCCTGAGCCTCACGCACGGGATTGTGCCAAGTGCGTCTCTGCTTTACATTCGCCAGTCCGTCCGAGTAGGAGAACCAGGCCTCGTCCACCGTATGGCGGCTTCCCTCCTCCGCCGCTTTACGGAAGTAGAGCGGCTCCAACCTATCGCTGACATAACAAGTCAACGTATCACGCATCTTGAAGAAAAAATCGGTCTTTTTACTACCTACACAAAGCAAGTTAAAGCGAAATGCAGGCTCGGAATGGTAAGTCGTGGCATTGGTAGTGAGGCTTGCCAGACCCACCTTCTTCCAAATGAACTTCCAATTGAAATATAAATCGTACATGACATGCTCGCCCGACTGGAAAGCTTCATTCTTTGCAGTACATTGAGCCTGAACAGATTGGGAGGTTCCCAAACAGACCGCTCCCACCATTAATAGAATGAACAATTGCTTCCGCCTAATAGCTATGGCCCCTACCACTGTTGCGGCTGCTATTGCCACTGCGGTTATTTTTGTTCCTGTTTTGCTTTTTCTTATCTTCATCTGGTTTTTGTTTTTTTAGTTCGTCCGGCTTCTGCCTATCCAGGGACTTGGCCTTAATATCCCATTCCTGGGTCAAATCAAAGTTCGCTTTAAGCTCCAGAACCATCGGATAATAGTAAACCATTTCAGGCTGGCGCTTCTCGGCATAGTTTCCCGTATCCCAGACACCATTCCCATTCGTATCATTTATCAGCCGCGCTCCATATTTACCCGGATTGAGGAAATAGAAATCGGCTTTCCCATCCACCACCGGCACCGTGCGCAGCACTTTGTCCTGACCGTCCAGTAGTTCCACAAAAGCCAGAGAGTCCGCTCCATGCACATTAAAGAATATCTGCCCGTACTCTTCCAGCTTCTTGGCCTTGAAGTCCTTCTTTATCTTGTCGGAGAACAACCCGTACAATCCGCGTATGGCAGCAGAATCCACTTCAAATGTATAGCTTTCGCCGGGTGCCCATTCGGCAAACAGATTATAACGCTTCAAGTCCAAAGAGTCGCGCATAAAGTCGAACGGGATATCCTGCCACAACGAGTCCACTTTCAGTTTCAGATGGAAAGCGGTGGTATCTATGCTTGCCACCGGCTCCGTAAACGACAGAGTAAGATAATCATATACATCGATTGCAGAAGGGGCATACACATCTACAGCCAGGAATTCCGTCGGCTCGGGCTCTTCCACCTCACCTTCCTTCAACTTCTTCTTTTTCTTCTCACGCTCTTTCTGTTCCTTTTCCTTCGCTTCCTGCTTCTGCTTCTGCTGCTTGTCGTATGTCAACTTCGCCAGCACATTCAAAGTATCGGTACGGGGTACCAATCGTTTCAGGCTATCCGTATACAAATAGGTGATACTCATTTTCAGGGAATCCTGCTTATAGAGCAGAGAATCCTTTATCCAATAATGAATCGTATCGTTCCGGCCGGTAGGCTGTTCTATAACAAACG
This sequence comes from Bacteroides sp. AF20-13LB, assembly GCF_003603065.1. Taxonomy (NCBI): domain Bacteria; kingdom Pseudomonadati; phylum Bacteroidota; class Bacteroidia; order Bacteroidales; family Bacteroidaceae; genus Bacteroides; species Bacteroides sp. AF20-13LB. Next base: position 154,277 of record NZ_QTMH01000003.1, on the reverse strand, counting down.
CATCTTCCTCATTAAAGTTCAATCCTTTCAATAAAGGCAACGTGTCTGCCGGAGCAGTGAAATAGAGCGAAAACTTCTCCGGAGTCAACCGTTCGGCCTTCAAAAAACGTTGCGAGAAGGAAAGCTCCTTGAAAGCACGCAGCAGAACATCATCCGGAAGGTAGTGGGTATATTGACGTTCTACAATCGTATCTACTGTCAGCGAGTCTATCCAGGTCGTATCCTGGCGCATGCGCTCTTCCATGGAAGGAATGATGATAGAGTCATTAAAAGCTATCACTTCCGTCGGCTGGGAATAGGCAAAATTCTGGTCGGCATCCTGCAAGGCATAAATGCGATACTTGCCGGGAGCCACTCCACGGATAGAGAAGCGTCCGCGACTGTCCGTACGCCCCACCCGCTCAAAAGGAAGTTTGGTAAAAGCGGAGTCGGCCAGATTGGCATGCAGACCGACCAGCATTCCTTTCACCGGTTCAAGATTGGCCGCATTCAGTACTGTACCGGCCACAGCCATAGAGTCGAGACGGTCGCCCGTAGAGAAAGAATAGAAGAAATTCTCCAAGGGATTCCCCTCATTATTATCCTGGATGGCATCACCAAAATCGAATGTATAAGTAGTATTGGGTTTCAATGTATCCTGCAGAGTGATGACCACCTTCTTCCCATTAGACTTAATTTCGGGCTGCTGCACCTGCGGAGGGGATATTACAATCTTCTCATTCGGCTTGTCAAGCTTGATAAATTCATCGAACTCAATGGAAAGTTTATTTTTATTGTGATGGAGTGCGCCGGGCGTGGGAGTACCGGAAATAAAACGCGGAGGAGTCTCATCATAAGGTCCTCCTTCAATACGGCCCACACTGGCACAAGAATACAGTGCGGCAGCTATGGCAACACCCCCCAACAACCTGCGGAAAAGCGGCTTCATTTTAGTATGGCGTTTACGTTCTAACATGCTGCAAAAATAAAGGTTATCTGCCAATTAGCGGTATGCTTTACAGTATTTTAATCAAAAAATGTCCTTTCGTTCTCATCTATGTATGAAACATAGTTAAAAAAGGAAGTGTTTCACACCTTATATACTAAGAAAAGAATATTTTTGCAGACGAAAACTGAATAGGAGTATTCAGTTTTCTTTTTCCTACCTTATTTCTAAATCATGAATTACACACAAAAACGCCTTTCAAGAATCGAAAAAAAGAAGAATATAAAATTATACAGAGAACAAAAAAGAGTATGAAGAGTAGATTAGTATTATTGGCATGTTGCCTGGCACTGCTCAGCAGTTGCGGACAAGGCGACAAAGGAACGGGTAAAGCTCCCGAATTTGCAGTGATTGAGGCAAAGACCACCACTGCCAACTTGACAAACAGCTACCCTGCTACTATCAAGGGTAAACAAGATGTAGAAATCCGCCCGATGGTGAGTGGGTTCATCACAAAATTGCACGTGGATGAAGGCGCAACAGTGCGCAAAGGACAAGTGTTGTTCAGCATCGACCCCGTACAGTATCAGGCAGCCGTAAATTCGGCCAAAGCTGCTGTTGAAACAGCCAAAGCTGCCGTAAACACACAAGAACTGACTGTAAACAACAAACGTGAACTGAACAAGAAAAACATCATCAGTGACTACGATTTGCAAATGGCCGAAAACCAGCTGGCACAGACAAAGGCACAACTGGCACAAGCCAATGCCCAATTGGTCAATGCCAAGAACAATTTGTCATACACCAGTGTAACCAGCCCCAGTGACGGTGTAGTAGGTAGCATTCCCTACCGCGTAGGTAGCTTGGTTAGTCCTTCCGTAGCCAGCCCGCTGACTACCGTTGCCGACATCTCCGAAATGTACGCCTACTTCTCCATGACCGAACGCCAACTCTTGTCACAGATTCGTGAAGGCGGTAGCACCAAGGAAATTCTGGAAAAGATGCCGGATGTACAGTTGCAGCTCATCGACGGGACCATGTATGCCGACAGTGGCCGCGTGGAGACAATCAGCGGAGTCATTGACCAGACTACCGGTTCGGTAACCATGCGTGCCCTCTTCCCCAACAAGCACAACGTGCTGCGTAGTGGAAGCACCGGCAATGTGGTATTCCCCAACCCGCTGCATGATGTCATCATGATTCCACAGTCTGCCACTACCGAAATCCAGGACAAGCAGTTCGTATTCGTACTGCAACCGGACAACACGCTGAAAAATACCGAAGTTAAAGTGTTCAGCTTAGACGACGGCAAGTATTATTACGTGACGGAAGGTTTGAAAGCAGGCGAAAAAATCGTTATCGAAGGGGTACAGAACCTGAAGGACGGACAGTCCATCACGCCCATCACGCCTGCTGAAAAGGAAGCCGAATACCAGAAGGCCCTAAAAGACCAGAAAGAAGGCAATATTCAGACTGCGTTTCAATGAAAGAATGAAAAATAAAAAAATTCTTCAATTTTTAATTCCTTAATTGTTCATGAAATGAAATTAGATAGATTTATTAACCGTCCGGTACTATCAACGGTAATTTCCATCCTGATAGTAATCTTAGGAGTTATTGGTCTGGCTACCTTGCCTATCACCCAATACCCGGACATTGCACCTCCCACCGTATCGGTAAGTGCGACTTACCAAGGTGCCAATGCCCAAACGGTGCTTAACTCCGTTATCGCTCCGCTGGAGGACCAGATTAACGGTGTGGAAAATATGATGTATATGAGTTCGAGCGCCACCAACAGCGGTTCGGGCGACATCTCCATCTACTTCAAGCAAGGTACCGACCCCGATATGGCAGCGGTGAACGTACAGAACCGCGTTTCCATGGCGCAAGGCTTGCTGCCTGCCGAAGTTACCAAAATCGGTGTAACCACCCGTAAGCGCCAGACTTCCATGTTGATGGTATTCTCCATCTATGATGAAAAAGACCAGTACAACATCGAGTTCCTGGAAAACTACGCCAACATCAACCTTATCCCTGAGGTGAAACGTGTCAACGGTGTGGGCGATGCCATGGTATTGGGACAAGACTACTCCATGCGTATCTGGCTGAAACCTGATGTAATGGCCCAATACAAACTTATCCCCAACGATGTGGTTGCCGCCTTGAGCGAACAGAACATCGAAGCGGCTCCCGGCCAGTTGGGTGAGCGCGGTAACCAAACCTACCAGTATACTCTGCGTTACAAAGGACGTCTGCAACAAACTACGGAGTTTGAGAACATTGTCATCAAGGCTTTGGAGAACGGTGAAATACTCCGTTTGAAGGACGTAGCAAGTGTAGAACTGGGTCGTCTGTCATACGGATTCAACAATATGGTAAACGGACATAAAGCCGTGAGTTGTATCATTTTCCAGATGGCAGGCAGTAATGCCACGCAGACCATCTCGGATATCGAGGCCCTACTGGACGACTATTCCAGCAAACTGCCCGCCGGCTTGAAGATAAACATTGCACAGAGTGCCAACGACTTCCTCTTCGCTTCCATACATGAGGTAATCAAGACATTGATCGAGGCCTTTATCCTGGTGTTCATCGTAGTGTATATCTTCCTGCAGGATATGCGCTCCACGTTGATTCCCGCCATCGCCATTCCCGTGGCGTTGATTGCCACCTTCTTTGTATTGAAACTGATTGGCTTCAGTATCAACTTGCTGACCCTTTCGGCCATGGTGCTTGCCATTGCGATTGTGGTCGATGATGCCATCGTCGTCGTCGAGGGCGTCCATGCCAAGCTGGACCAGGGCTACAAATCGGCCCGTACAGCTTCCATCGACGCCATGAGTGAACTGGGTGGTGCCATCGTCTCCATTACGTTGGTGATGATGTCCGTATTCGTTCCCGTGAGCTTCATGGGAGGTACGGCAGGTACTTTCTACCGTCAGTTCGGTTTGACCATGGCGATTGCCATCGGTTTCTCGGCTCTGAACGCCCTGACCTTGAGTCCTGCGCTGTGTGCCATCTTCTTGAAACCTCATAATGGAGGACACGAAAGTCTGAAAGAGCGTGTAGGCGTTGCCGCCAAGGAAGCGCGCAAAATTATGATTGCACGTTATGCCGACTCTATAGGCCGGTTGATGCGTCCCGGCATTACACTGCTCTTCGTGACGGTAGCTATCCTGGGCATGATTTTCGGTCTGTTCAGCTTCAGCGAACACCCCATTCTGTGTAGCTTGATGATTATCATCAGTGTGCTGGCGTTGGCAGGTATGACTACCGACAAGTTCAAACAATCCTTCAATGACTCATACAACGGTATCCTGGGCAAGTATAAGAAACAAGTGCTGTTCTTCATCCAGAAACGCTGGATATCGGCAGGACTGGTTATCGGCTCTATTGTACTGTTGGGCGTATTCATGCAGATAACCCCGACCGGTATGGTGCCCAACGAAGACACCGGTACCATCATGGGCGCTGTGACACTGCCTCCGGGCACTTCACAAGAACGCGCACAAGAGATTTTGAACCGTGTGGACAGCTTGGTTGCTGCAGACCCTGCCGTACAGTCACGTACCGTTATCTCAGGTTATAGCTTCTTGGGCGGTCAAGGCCCCTCCTACGGTTCACTCATCATCAAGCTGAAGAACTGGGAAGAACGTTCCACGATGCAGAACTCCACGATTGTGTACGCCACTTTGTACATGCGCGCCCAAAAGATTATCAAGGAAGCGCAGGTATTGTTCTTCGCGCCGCCTATGATTCCGGGTTACTCGGCTTCAAGCGACATCGAGTTGAACATGCAGGACAAGACGGGTGGTGATTTGGACCACTTCTTCGACGTGGTGAACAACTATACTGCTGCCCTGGAAGCGCGTCCGGAAATCAACTCCGCCAAGACCTCCTTCAACCCCCACTTCCCGCAATACCAGCTGGACATTGATGCTGCCGCTTGTAAGAAAGCAGGCATCAGCCCCAATGATATCTTGACTACCTTGCAGGGATATTACGGTGGTTTGTATGCTTCCAACTTCAACAGCTTCGGTAAGATGTACCGCGTAATGGTACAAGCCGAACCTGATGCTACCAAGAATATGGAAACACTGCAAAGCATCAAGGTGCGCAACGGCAACGAGATGGCACCTATCACGCAGTTCATCTCCATCAAGAAAGTATATGGTCCTGACGTCATCAGCCGTTTCAACCTCTACACCTCCATGAAGGTGATGGTGGCTCCCGCATCAGGCTACACTTCCGGTCAGGCTCTGCAAGCCATTGCCGAAGTGGCGCAGGAAAACCTGCCTGCCGGTTTCGGTTATGAGTTGGGAGGTATGGCGCGTGAAGAGGCCGAAACGAGTGGCAGCACTACGGGACTCATCTTCATATTGTGCTTCGTATTCGTTTATCTGTTGCTGAGTGCCCAGTACGAAAGCTACATCCTGCCTTTATCCGTATTGCTGTCCGTGCCGTTCGGTCTGCTGGGTAGCTTCCTCTTTGTAGGCGGTATAGGCGCATTGGGCAGCATCCCGGCACTGAAAATGATTCTGGGTACGATGTCCAATGACATCTATATGCAGATTGCCCTCATCATGTTGATGGGTCTGTTGGCCAAGAATGCCATCTTGATTGTAGAGTTTGCCCTCGAACGCCGCAGAATGGGTATGAGTATCACCTGGGCAGCCGTATTGGGTGCCGCAGCCCGTCTGCGTCCTATCTTGATGACGTCGTTGGCAATGATTGTCGGTCTGCTCCCGCTGATGTTTGCTTCCGGTGCGGGTGCCAACGGTAACCGTACGCTGGGTACGTCTGCCATCGGCGGTATGTTAATCGGTATGATTCTGCAAATCTTCATAGTGCCCGCACTGTTCGTGGCATTCCAGTACTTGCAGGAGAAATTCAAGCCGATGGAATGGGAAGATGTGGACAACTCGGATGCAGAACCGGAGATTGAACAATATACAAAATAGTGATTAACGATTAGCGATTATGAAGAAAATAATATGCCTGATGTGCGCAACTGCTTTATTGAGCAGTTGCCACATCTACAAATCATACGACAGACCCGAAGACATAACAACTGCCGGACTGTATCGCGACACGGCGTCCGTGAACGATACATTAGCCGCAGATACGGCCAACTTCGGTAATCTGCCTTGGAGAGAAGTGTTCACAGACCCGCAGCTGCAGACACTTATCGAGCAAGCACTCACCAACAACGGTGACCTGCGCAGTGCCGCCTTGAACGTGAAACAAGCACAAGCCGCACTGATGTCTGCCCGTCTTGCCTATGCTCCGATGCTTGCCTTGTCTCCGCAAGGAACCGTCAGCAGCTGGGACAAGGGAAAGGCTACACAAATCTACTCCCTGCCCGTCACCGCAAGCTGGCAAGTCGACCTCTTCGGTCAACTGCTGAACCCGAAGCGACAAGCAAAGGTTAGCTTGAAGCAGACGCAATTCTACGAACAAGCCGTTCAGACGCAAGTCATCGCCGGCGTAGCCAACATGTACTACACCCTGCTGATGCTGGACCGCCAACTGCAAATCACCGAAGGCACCGTCGAGATTCTGAAAAAGAACCTGGAGACCGTGCAAGCCATGAAAGATGCAGGCATCTACGGAACCACTTCTGCTGCCGTAGAGCAGAGCCGCACTGCCTACGCTCAAGTCATGGCATCACTGCCCGACATACGCCAGAGCATACGCGAAACCGAAAACGCCCTCTGCCTGATGTTGCACCAACCGGCACAGAGCATCGCACGCGGTGTGCTGGAAGAGCAACAGCTGCCTACGGAATTTTCAGTAGGTATCCCCTTGCAGTTGCTATCCAACCGTCCGGACGTGAAAGCTGCCGAGATGTCACTGGCTGCCAGCTACTATAATACCAACAGCGCCCGTGCCGCTTTCTACCCGCAGATTACATTGAGCGGTTCGGGAGGCTGGACCAATAACTCCGGTGCAGGTATCGTCAACCCGGGTAAACTGCTGGCTTCCGCCATCGGTTCGCTGACGCAACCCTTGTTCTATCGCGGTGCCAACATTGCCCGTCTGAAACAAGCCAAGGCACAAGAGGAGCAGGCTAAGATTCAGTTCCAAACCGCCCTGCTGAATGCCGGAAATGAAGTGAGCAACGCCCTGCACCTGTATCAAATGGAGAAGGACAAAGCCGTTTCACGCACTATTCAAGTAAATTCTGCCCGCCAAGCTGCCTCAGATACAAAAGAATTGTTTAACTTAGGCACGTCGACCTATCTGGAAGTCTTGTCTGCCGAGCAGTCTTACCTCAGCGCACAGCTTGCAGAAGTATCCGACACCTTCAGCAGCATGCAGGCAGTCATCAGTCTGTATCAAGCGCTTGGAGGAGGAAGAGAATAAAATGAGCGATAAGTGATTAGTGATTAGCGATTAATGAAATAGTAAATCCTAATCACTAACCATTTATCACTAATCATTAATCATTAATCGCTAATTACTATGATAAGTCCGTTAGCTTATGTAGATTCTGCCGCAAAAATCGGCAAGAATGTAACCATCCAGCCCTTTGCATTTATCGAAGGGAACGTGGAAATCGGTGATGACTGTATTATTATGTCGGGGGCAAAAATTCTGCACGGTACCCGCATGGGAAAAGGGAACAAGGTGCATCACAATGCCGTTCTGGGTGCCGAACCGCAAGACTTCCATTATACGGGAGAGAACAGCATGCTGATTATCGGTGATAATAACGACATCCGCGAGAACGTGGTTGTCAGCCGTGCTACCCATGCAGGAAGCGCCACCCGCATCGGCAATGAAAACTACCTGATGGATGGTGTACACCTCTGCCACGACGTGCAGATAGGCAACCATTGTGTACTGGGTATCAAGACTACCGTAGCCGGAGAATGTCAGATAGACGACTGCACCATTCTGAGCAGCAACGTCATTCTGCACCAATACTGCCACATTGGAAGTTGGGTACTGATTCAGGCAGGCTGCCGCATATCAAAGGATGTGCCGCCCTATATCATCATGAACGGTAATCCGGCAGAATACCACGGTATCAACGCTGCTGTGCTTCAACACAAACACCAGGTGACCGAACGTGTATTGCGCCATATCGTAAATGCCTACCGTCTGGTATACCAGGGAAACTTCAGCGTGCAGGATGCCTTGCAGAAGATTGAAGACCAAGTACCGATGAGTGACGAGATACACAATATCATCAACTTCATCAAGAATTCCAAAGGAATCGTGAAGTAAACACCCTTCTTCGGGCACGAATCACGCAGACAATACGGATGAATAAATTCTTTTCTGTAAGTCTGCGTAGTTCGTGCCCTTTTCTATATTCCTCTACAATAGTTCCTGCATTATCTTTTACTATTTTTTGATGCACATTCATTCCAGGCAGTATGCTAAGTAAAACAAACTGTTTCCTTTAACTAAACATTTTGTTTCCTTATAGAGAACACTTTGTTTCCCTTAACAAAACAGTTCGTTCCATTATATGAAAACAAAGTGTTTTTCTATACTGAAACAAAGTGTTCTCTAATGCTGGAACAAACTGTTCAGTGTTGTGAACTAACGGATTAAGTATATAAAGGGTATTTATTATACTGTTTCTGTAGACAATGGTCTGTCTTGTCCTATAAAAGACGGGGAAAGAAGCAGGAAGCAACCGGGTACGCTCGGAAGGGTGAGGGTAAAATTTGCCCTCACCCTTTTTATTTGCTCTCACTCACCCTTGAAAGGGCGATGAATAGGGAGTTTCAGAAAAGCGGTGATAGTGGTGAGGGCAGGTTGAGTAATTTTTTGTTCTACTACTACTCGAAATGCAGGGTACCGAAGAACTCCGGGCAATGGAAGTTCGGCTTCTCCAGACCTATCGGATTCCAGGAAAGGAAATGGGGAGTCTGGAGCTTGTCACCGCATTTGTAAAAATTGGCACGGAGCGTCTTTCCATCCAACGAAGTGATGTCATGCAGGAAGAAAGCGGAATAAGGGATGACCAGGGCCACTTCCCAGGCACACTCACCTACTCTTTCGTCGAAAGCCTCACGTCCCAAAGAAGCCCAACGCTGTACTTTATCGAGCACCTCTTGCGGGGCATGCTGGCGGTTTCCACGTCCGGCACCTGCCCCAATAAGCAGAGTCCCGGCACAATTACACTCCATATTGTAGTACACTCCGTCATCGGCAGGCACAGAGAAGAACTCTACACACGCATCTTCCCAAACCGGACCGTTATCGTGGCCTGCAACTGCGCGTACACTCGCTTCCCTTACCTTGAAATGCAGCAGAATGGCATCTTCCGTATGCGCTATGCGGAATTCCACATCGGGAGTATAAGGAAAAGCAGCCCAATTCACTGTGTTTACGGGCTGAAACGCCACCTTCTCTTCATCCAGAAGAGCCGGAACCGACTCTACCGGTATATTGGCCGCACTTACTTTCTTTACATTCAATTCTTTCATTTTACTATTTTGGGGATTAATTGCAGATAGCGGCAACATGCAAAGAGCTGCCGCTATCGTCATTAAAAACTTTTTCAGATACATGAGTCAATGAATTTTTTCATCTCCGGTGTATGCTCCTCCACGCTCTGCAACAGTTTGAACTGAGCCTTGGTACGCACAAGATTGTGCTCCGGATACAGGATTTTATAATAAGTATCACCGTTGATATAATCTGCCAGGAAGCGTACGCACTGCATGTATGGGAACAAGGCAGCCGCATAAGGCAGATTCTCAATCTCTATCGGCAACAAGAAGGATTTGCCCGATTCCAGATAACCCTTGGTAAATGCCTGGAATATTTCCATATTGAAGTTCACATTATCCAGATTCTTGTCGTCTTCCAACCCCGTGTTGGCACCTGAGCGAAGGAAATCGCCATAATCGGAGAAGATGAAGCTGGGCATCACCGTATCCAGGTCAATGACACAAAGCACCGTACCGTCTTCGTCGAACATCATGTTGTTTACTTTCGTATCACAGTGGCATACCCGTTTGGGCAGTTTGCCTTCACGGTACAGACGTTCTGCCTTACACATTTCATCAGCGCGTTTTTCTATCTCATCCAGAAAATACCGCACCTCCTGCACACGTCCCGCAGCATCGGCAGCCACAGCGTCACGGAGTTGCTTCAGGCGGAACTCCATGTTGTGGAAATCGGGAATTGTCTCGCCCAATGTATCTGGAATGTCGGCAAGCATAGCCTGGAAATTACCGAAGGCAGTTCCCGCATAATAGGAATATTCGGGGTTCACCGTCTCGTAAGTCTTGGCACGGGGAATAAAAGTCATGATACGCCAGTAGTTCTCACCGTCATACCAATAGGTTTTCCCTTCGGCCGTGGGGATGAAATGAAGCACTTTACGCTCGACATCGGCCTCTCCTTTCTCTTCCAGCTTCTTACGGATATGCCCGGTCACAGCCTCGATATTGGACTGTAACATCTCTACATTCTGGAAAATGGCATGATTGATACGTTGCAGAACATAGTCCGGCGCATCGGCCTCAGCGGTGGTCACTTTGTACGTATCGTTAATCAGGCCTGAGCCTAAAGGCTTGATTTCACGAACCGTACCCTGCATTTGAAAATGAGATACAATAGATAAAAGGTCTTTCATGATAATAAATGAATTAATTTGTTTACAAAGATACGCCGATTGCCATCTATCAAAAGACAAGTATCGTTCGGCGCGCTTCCAAAATTATACATTTATCCAAACATAGCCGCAAAAACTGCCTAATAAATAAGAAGTCTTGTACAAAATATACCTATATTTGTAACTGAAACCTTAAAAACTACCCGAAAAGTGCGAACGTTTATCATCCGGCTGCTTCTTGTTTCAGTAAGCATGATTGCTGCAACCCTGCAGGCGCAGAACATCACCTTCAACCATCTGACAACCGACGACGGTCTGTCACAATTCTCCGTGAACAGCCTTTACATCGATGAAAACGGTGTCTTATGGATTGGAACCCGAGAAGGCTTGAACCGTTATGACGGAGAAGACATACAAACTTACAAGCTGCAGAAGAACGACCCTTACAGCCTTTTCTGCAACACCGTGCTGCGCATGGCCGGCAACCGTAACGGAAAAATCTACCTGCTCTGTACGGAAGGAGTAGCCGAGTTCAATCTTGCCACCCAAAGATTCACCACCCTGCTGCAAGGAAATGTACACAGCATATATTACAAAGAGGCCCTTTTCATCGGAAAACAGAATGAAATCTACCGCTATAACGAGCAGACCGGGAACTTTGACCTCTATTACCAGCTTCCCGGAAAAAGTCTGGAAATCTGCTGTATGCATCTGGACAAAGGACAAATGTGGATTGGAACGACCACCGACGGAGCATACCGCCTGCAACTGGACAAGAACGAGCTGACCCACCCCATCCTGAAAGGCAACATCACCAGCATATACCAAGACAGCGAAGGCGAGTTATGGATTGGCAGCTGGGAAGAAGGGCTGCACCATGTAAAGACCGACGGAACCATCGAAATCTTTGAATACGACGCAAAGAACCCTTACAGCATCTCTTCCAACTTCGTGCGAGCCTGCTGTGAAGACAATCTGGGAAACATCTGGATTGGGACATTCAACGGATTGAACCGGTATGACAAAAGTACGGGACTCTTCCAGAACCACACTGCCAGTGATGCCCAGAGCGACGGACTGACACACTCTTCCATCTGGTGCATCGTAAAGGACAACCAAGGAACGCTGTGGCTGGGGACCTACTTTGGCGGCGTCAACTACTTCAACCCCGAGTACGAGATATACAGCCGCTATATGTATTCGCCCATCGAAAAGAAGGGGCTGAGCAATCCGGTTGTAGGCCGCACCATCGAAGACAAGGACGGCAATCTGTGGATTGGCACCGAAGGGGGCGGACTGAACTATTACAACCGCCGTACCCGTGAGTTCAAATGGTTCCGCCCGGAAATCGGTCCCAACAGTATTTCCCATAACAACATCAAGGCTCTCTATTATGATGCCTCCAAAGACATCATCTGGATAGGAACCCATCTGGGCGGACTGAACAGACTGGACATACGCTCGGGGCGATTCACACACTACCGCATGGAAGCAGGTAATCCGGAGACCTTGCCTTCCGACATCATCCGCGATATCGCGCCTTACCAAGACCACCTGGTGATAGCCACCCAAAACGGAATCTGCCTCTTCGACCCTGCCAACGGGAAATGCCAACAACTGTTCCAGGACAGCAAAGAAGGCAAAAAAATCAAGATGGTGGCAGATGTCACTTTCGACAGCAACGGTACGCTCTGGATTGCAGCCACGGGCGAAGGTGTGTTCAGCTACCGTTTCGATACCGGCAAACTGACCAACTACCGCCATGATACTGCCGACCCACACAGCATCAGCAACAACAATGTAAACAACATTACCCAAGACAGCAAAGGCAATCTGTGGTTCGCCACTTCGGGCAGCGGACTGGACTTATACCGCCCTGCCAGCAACGACTTCGAGAACTTTGACCAAGCGAAGAACGGCCTTTCCAGCGACTGCATCTACGAGACGGAGGAATCCCCCACCAGCGGCAAACTGCTGCTCATCACCAACGAGGGCTTCTCCATCTTCGACTACCGGCAAAAGGCATTCCTGAACTACAGTGCCGAAAACGGTTTCCCAATGACTGCCGTCAACGAGAATGCCCTTTGCGTGACCCGTGACGGAGAGATATTCCTGGGAGGCACGCAGGGAATGATTTCTTTCCATGAAATGGAGTTGAACTTCACGCCGAAACCCTACAAAATCATCCTCTCCCGCCTCATTGTGAACGGAACGGAAATACAAGTGGGAGATGAGACCGGTATCCTGCAGCAAGCCTTGTACTGCACCCCCGAGATTACGCTCAACGCTGACCAGTCCATGTTCAGCATAGAGTTCGCCACTTCAAACTATGTAGCCGCCAACAAAGACGACATCATCTATAAGCTGGAAGGCTTCTCCAACGACTGGAACAGTGCCCGTGGACTGCACAACATCACCTATACCAACCTAAACGCCGGAACCTATAACTTGATTATAAAGCCCAACGGAAAAGACGAGAGCCTTTGTCCGCAAGTCCACCTGACCATACACGTGTTGCCTCCCTACTACAAGACTCCCCTTGCCTATCTTATCTACCTGATAGTGACGGGAATCCTGCTCTGGTATCTGGTGCGTACCTACAAGTCCAGAATCAAGTTGCGTGAATCACTGAAGTACGAACAGAAGCACATCCGTGACGTAGAGGCCCTGAACCAGTCAAAGCTACGTTTCTTCACCAACATTTCCCATGAATTCCGCACCCCGCTGACACTCATCGTGGCCCAAGTGGAAACGCTGATGCAACTCCAGAACTTCACGCCTGCCATATATAACAAGGTACTGGGCATCTACAAGAACAGCATACAGCTACGGGAACTCATCACCGAGCTGCTCGACTTCCGCAAGCAGGAACAAGGGCACATGAAGATAAAGGTAAGTCCGCACAACATCGTGAACTTCCTATACGAAAACTATCTGCTTTTCCTGGAATATGCCAGCGCCAAACAAATCAGCCTCTACTTCGAGAAGGAAACAGACAGCCTCGAAGTATGGTATGACCAAAAACAGATTCAGAAAGTGATAAACAACCTGCTGTCCAACGCCGTCAAGCATACCAAGGCGGAAGACAGCATCACCCTCAGCATCAAGACCGAAGGCAGCAATGCCGTCATCCGCGTGACCGATACCGGCAGCGGCATAGATGCCCGGGAAGTGGACAAGATATTCGACCGCTTCTACCAGATAGACCAAATGGACTCTACAGATGCAAGCAAGACGGGTACGGGTATCGGCCTGGCATTGACGAAGGGTATCGTGGAGCTCCATCACGGCACCATCCGTGTGGAAAGCGAACTGGGCAAAGGTAGCAGCTTCATCGTAAACCTGCAATTGGGGAACGCACAGTTTGACGAAGAGCAAATAAACAAGAATGCAGACAGTGTGCAACAAATAGAAATTCCCAAACCGGAAAACGATGCCCTGCTCAAGGCGGAGCTGGAAGAGAGTGCTCCCATCAAACGACTCCCGGATGCAAAAATCCTGATAGTGGAAGACAACGACTCCATCCGCGACATGCTGGCAGGTATCTTCAAGCCCTTCTACGAAGTGCTGACTGCGGCCGACGGAGCGGAAGGACTCGCACTGGTGCGCAGCGAAATGCCCAATATCGTAGTCAGCGATGTAGTAATGCCCAACATGTCGGGAACGGAACTGTGCAAACAGATAAAAAGTGACTTCAACACCTGCCATATCCCCGTGGTGCTGCTCACTGCACGGACTGCCATCGAACAGAACATCGAGGGACTGCGCATCGGTGCGGACGATTACATCACCAAACCGTTCAACACCAATCTGCTGATTTCGCGCTGCAACAATCTGGTAAACTCGCGTATTCTTCTGCAGGAGAAGTTCAGCAAGCAACCACAGGCTTTCGCACAGATGCTTGCCACCAATCCCATAGACAAGGAGATTCTGGACCGCGCCATGACAGTCATTGAGAAACATCTGGACGATACGGAATTCAACGTCAACGTCTTTGCACGTGAAATGGCAATGGCACGCACCAATCTGTTCACCAAGCTGAAGGCTATCACCGGGCAAACTCCGAACGACTTTATCCTGACTATCCGCCTGAAGAAGGGTGCCCTGATGCTGCGCAACAATCCGGAACTGAATATCACCGAAATTTCGGACCGGATAGGTTTCAGTTCTTCACGCTATTTCTCCAAATGCTTCAAGGACATTTACCACGTCAGCCCGCTGGCCTACCGCAAAGGAGAGAATGGAGGAGAGGAAAGTACGGAAGACAGTGAAGAGACATCTTAATATAGTACATCAAGCCATCGCATGATACGGTTTGTACTTTTTCTCCCTTCCCTTGTACTTCCTTATACACCCGATTCCATAAAACCTCTTACCTTTGACCTCAGAATTACAATCTAAAGTCAAAGAACTATGAAGCATTTTTCCCCCTTGTGGTCTCTGCTTCCCGGTGCAGCCCTGATAGCGGGATGCGGAAGCCAATCTAAAGACAAGACTTCGGAGCACTCTCCGCAGAAGCCCAATGTAGTATATCTGATTGCTGATGACCTGGGCATCGGCGACCTGAGTTGTTACGGTGCCACCAAAGTAAGCACTCCCAACATCGACCGCCTTGCCGGACAAGGCATGCAGTTTACCAACGCTTATGCCACTTCTTCCACCAGCACCCCTTCCCGCTTCGGCCTGCTGACAGGCATGTATCCCTGGCGACAGAAGAATACCGGCATTGCTCCGGGCAATTCCGAACTCATCATCGATACCGCCTGCGTCACTATGGCCGATATGTTCAAGGAAGAAGGCTACGCCACTGCAGCAGTGGGCAAGTGGCACCTCGGCCTGGGCCCTAAAGGCGGTACAGACTTCAACCACTCCATCAAACCGAACACCCAAGACATCGGCTTTGACTATGAATACATCATCCCCGCTACCGTCGACCGCGTTCCCTGCGTCTTTGTAGAGAACGGACATGTAGTGGGTCTCGACCCCAACGACCCTATCACTGTGAGCTACGACCACAAGGTCGGTGACTGGCCCACCGGTCTCGAAAACCCCGAACTCGTCAAGATGAAACCCAGCCAGGGGCACAATAACACCATCATCAACGGCATCCCCCGCATCGGCTGGATGACCGGCGGCAAATCCGCCCTTTGGACAGACGAAGACATTGCCGACGTGATTACAGACAAAGCTAAGAACTTCATCACAGCCCATAAAGACGAACCTTTCTTCCTTTATATGGGTACGCAAGATGTACATGTTCCCCGCGTGCCACATCCGCGTTTCGCCGGCAAGAGTGGTTTGGGCGTACGTGGCGACGTCATCCTCCAGCTGGACTGGACCGTGGGTGAAATCATGCACACTTTGGACAGCCTCGGCATTGCCGACAACACCATTTTTGTATTCTGCAGTGACAACGGTCCCGTCATAGACGACGGCTATCAGGACCAGGCACGCGAACTGCTGAACGGCCATACTCCCATGAAGCACTACCGCGGTGGGAAGTACAGCGCTTTCGATGCCGGTACCCGCATTCCCTTCATTGTACGCTGGCCCAATGGCATCAAACCCGGCAAACAACAAGCCCCCTTCTCCATGATTGATGTATACGCTTCATTCGCCGCCCTGCTGAACCATCCGCTGGAAGCAGGCATCGCTCCCGACAGCCGCGACCAGCTCAACAACTTCCTGGGAACCGATACTGCCGGATGTGACTATATTGTACAACAGAATCTGGACAATACACTCTCCATTATCCAAGGAGACTGGAAATACATAGAGCCCAGCGACAAGCCGGCACTGGAGTATTGGACAAAAATAGAAATGGGCAACGCCCCGCAGCCCCAACTGTACAATCTTTCCATTGATCCGTCCGAAAAAGACAATGTGGCAGAAGCCCATCCGGACAAGGTAAAAACGCTCTCTGCCCTACTGGAAGAGGTGAAGGAAGCAAAGAACCAAAGTGAAAGGGAATAAAAGTACAAGAGTGGTATAGTTCGCAAGTTTTGTACGAATTCGTACTTTTTGCGAACTATTAACTAATGCATTTGTATATTCCATCCCCTACATTTGCGATGTGATTCAACTCTGAAGTGAGTACAAAACAAAGAAACAACCTTTATTAATAACTAATTAAATTAATATTTATGAAACAGAAATCCAGCTTCTTTAAAGCATTAGGTATTATGTTGCTTTCTGTCCTATTTGCCACGCAGGCCAATGCACAGAATCTCACAGTAACAGGTACAGTGACTGACAACTTAGGTCCGGTGATTGGTGCTTCTATCCAGGTGGAAGGAACAAGTAACGGATGTATCACAGACATTGACGGAAACTACACCCTTCCCAATGTTCCGGCAAACGCAACTCTCGTATTCTCCTATATCGGATATCAGACACAAAAGATTGCCGTAGGCGGAAAGACCAAAATCGACGTAAAACTGGCAGAAGACAGCCAATTGCTGCAGGAAGTTGTCGTAGTGGGTTACGGCGTTCAACGTAAGAGTGACCTGACCGGTGCAGTTGCTTCTGTAAAAGCAGCAGATGCATTGAAGAATACCCCGACCGGTAATGTATCCGATGCATTGCAGGGACGTATGGCCGGTGTATCAGTTCTCTCTGGTTCCGGTAATCCTACTGAAGACAATACCATCCGTGTACGTGGTATCAACTCTATCACAGCAGAAACCGGTCCTTTGGTTGTTATCGACGGTTTCATCGGTGGTTCCCTTCAGTCGTTGAATCCTTCCGATATTCAATCTATCGAAGTATTGAAAGACGCATCTGCAACAGCTGTTTACGGTTCTCGCGGTGCAAACGGTGTAATCTTGGTTACTACCAAAAACCCATCCCAAGACAAATTGACCGTATCTTTTAATGCATTTGCCAACATCAAGACTGTAGCCAAGTATGCTGATAATCTTTCTACCTATGAATATGCCAACCTGGTTAATGACTATGGTAAGGAATATTTTGGATACGGCGACAATCACTATTATAGTGCAGAGCAATTAGCAGCCTTCAAGTCTGGCAAAGCAGGTTATGATTACTCAAGAGAAATCTTCCGCAGCCCTGCCGTTACACAGAACTATGAAATGTCTATTGCAGGTGGTGGCGAAAAGACTACTTTCCTGGCATCTCTCCGCTATCAAAACGATGAAGGTATCATCAAGGAGTCAAGTAGCCAAATCTACAGCTG
The DNA here is from genome assembly GCF_003603065.1 of Bacteroides sp. AF20-13LB. NCBI lineage: Bacteria > Pseudomonadati > Bacteroidota > Bacteroidia > Bacteroidales > Bacteroidaceae > Bacteroides > Bacteroides sp. AF20-13LB. The sequence goes on along the minus strand of NZ_QTMH01000003.1, from coordinate 136,574 downwards.
GCGTTTGAAAGTAGATACCAAAATCAAGAAGTGGCTGAAAGCTGGTATGAACATCTATGGTCACTACAGAGAAACAAGTACTCCACGTGTCAATGAATATGATGGTTTAATCCAACAAGCAATGTACTTTCCCAGTACTATTGAACCGCAAGATGAAGATGGAAACTACAATAATTCATTTTTTGAGGGTAGTTCAACTTACAATCCAATGGGGCATATTTGGGAAGCAGACAATGCCAACAAGACAATAAATAATCGTATACAAGGTTATGTCCAGTTTGACATCATGGACGGTTTGAGCTTCCGCTCACAACTGGGAGTTCTGCTTGACAATAGACTAAACACTTCCGTACAAAATGACAAAAGTTACTATGCTTTCAAGAATAGCAATTTATCGCAAGGTCAAGCACGTAGTTACTGGAACACTTCCTGGTTAAACACCAACACATTAAGTTATGTAAAAGAATTTAATGCTAATCATCGTGTCAACGCAACTGCTGTTTTCGAACAGTCTTATGATAATAATTTCAATCATACCGGTACTGCTTATGGTTTGGATTATATTGATAGGATCGGTATAAACAACTTGGCATGGTCAAATGCAGAGCTTGCTACCAATAGCTCCGACCGTGTTATCAATACATTAATGTCAGGTATGTTACGTGTAAACTACGTATTTATGAACCGTTACATGGTTACTGCATCTATTCGCGCAGATGGTTCTTCACGTCTTGTTGATAAATGGAGCTATTTCCCATCTGCAGCTTTGGCTTGGGACTTGAAACAAGAAAGTTTTTTGAAAGACAACAGCTTTATCGACCAATTGAAACTTCGCCTCGGTTATGGTTCTGTAGGTAACCAAGCTGTAGAAGCTTACCGCCCCTATTCCAAACGTACTCCAATAAGAAATAGTGATGGCTCCACCTCTTATAAAGTAGACCGCCCTGCTGCTCCTTACCTAAAATGGGAACGTAACGACCAGTTCAATGCAGGTGTTGATTTTGGTATACTCAACGGTCGCATACGCTTGACTGCCGATTGGTATAGCAAATTATCCAAAGATATTTTGTTGGATCTGGCACAACCAACACACATGGGATTTCCCTCATTGTTGATGAACTCTGGCGAAATCAAGAATACTGGTATAGAGTTCACAATCAGTGCAGACCCATTTACCGGTAAAGGCTTCAGCTGGCATACCGACGTTACTTTATCGCATAATAAAGGAACTTTCAACAGCATACCTACAGCTAACCATCGCCAACAGCAAGCCGGAAGTTTCCAAAATCAATTATTCCAGATGATTGAAGGTGAAAAATTAGGTACATTCTGGGGATATACTTTCGGAGGTATCTGGCAGGAAGATGAAGTGAACGCTCCATTCGTAGACGCCAACGGTCAAACAAATGGCAAAACAAACGGTGAAGTCTATAAAGTCGTAGCTGGTAACTCTAAATATGTAGATACCAATAAAGACGGAGTACTGAATGATGCAGACCAAGGTATCATCGGCTGTGGTCAACCGACATTTAACTGGGGTTGGAACAATAGCTTCAATTACAAGAATTTTGATTTCTCATTCTTTATGGTAGGTTTCCATGGCTTTGATATATACAATGCAACTCATCAAATGGGATTCAATACAGTTTCCGGTCAGAACATGGCTGCAGTAACTCCAATGCGTGACTTCTTGAACCGTTGGACGCCAACCAATACAAATACAGATGTACCGGGTTTCGTACAAGGAGGCACAGAAAACAAAGTATTCAGCAGTCGTTTTGTAGAAAATGGAAGCTTTATCAAGATGAAAAGTATCACCTTGGGTTACACTTTGCCCGAATTAGCCTGCAAATCACTTGGTATCAGCAATCTCCGACTTTATGTTTCCATCCAGAATCCGTTCCATATCACCAACTATTCCGGTCTGGATCCTGAAGCAACAATGGGAAGCCCACTGATACAAGGTGTTGATTGGGGCTCATATCCTAACAGCCGTAATTATCTGATTGGTTTAAATTTTGCATTCTAATGATTTACCTTTTAAACAAGAATAATATGAAAAAATTAGCATATATAGCAACAATAGCCTGCAGTATGTTCCTGACAACTTCTTGTGTAGACCTGACCCAAGAGCCACAGTCTTTCATTACTGATGAAGATTACATTGCCAGCATGGACCTAACAGGTCTTCAACAAGCTGCAACAGGACTTTATAACGATTTATGGAATGGGAACTATGGTTTTAACTGCCGTTTACAACGCATAAATGTATGTGCAGATGATATTACTTATCGTGCGGCAAAAGCAAATAATGAATTGGCCAATTACTATAGACTATCTCCCAATATCACAGCCAACACTGCAGATTTCGATACTACTTGGTCACTATTTTTTGCCGTTATCAACCACTCCAATACACTTATTAATAAGACGGTATTACCGGAAAATGCAGACCAAGCCAAGAAGTTTGAAGAAGTATTAGGAGAAGCTTACTTCCTCCGTGGACTTTCTTATTTTTATTTGGTACGCATGTATGGTGATGTACCCCTAATTCTAGCAGAAACAGACGCTTCAACGTACATGCCGAGAACTGCTGTTGCAGAAATCTATGATCAAGCGATTATTCCTAGCTTGAAAAAAGCAGTAGAAATATTACCGGCAAAAAGTCGCAGCGGCTTCAGCTCTACTCCTTCCAAATGGGCAGCCGAAGCTTGTCTGGCAGACGCTTACATGACAATGGCCGGTTGGCCTTTGAAAAGAGGACAAGAGTATTACTCACTGGCAGCGGCTGCAGCTAAAGACATCATAGACAACTCTGGTTTGTACCTGACCGAAGAATATGCAGAATTGTGGAAAGAAGCCAATAAAGCACAACCCAATGAAGTAATGTTTGCCATCCACCATAATGCGAAGATGAAGACGGCAAGTAACTATGGAAAGTCTTACTACCCCAGCGATTTTGCCCCCAATGCCGGTTGGTCTGACTACTATGCAAACGAAAGCTTCTTTCTAAATTATCCGGATGATGCACGTAAAGAGTGGAATTATATGACAGAATGGGAAACTAAAAACGGTCATGTCACTTATAAAGAAAGTGCCGATAAGCTTCCCGCCATTTCCAAGTATTATGACTATGACAACGGCGCACCCGGTAAGAGTGCCCAAGCTAATGGTATCACTTGTATCTACCGTTACGCCGATGTCCTGCTGATGTACGCAGAAGCTTCCACCCGTGCCACAAACAGTGTAAACGCACAAGCTTTGGATGCCATTCAGAAAGTACAGAAACGTGCCGGTTATGCACAAGACCAGCTGACCACAACTACTGATCCTACAGCTTTCACAACAGCTGTATTCAACGAACGCGGTTGGGAATTCTTTGCAGAAATGAAACGTTGGTTCGAACTTGTTCGTCTGGAAAAGGTAAGTGAAGTTAGAGCCGAGACTTGGAATGGTTCGCTTTTCCAAAGCAACAACCATTATTACTTCCCCATACCTTATCAGCAAATCCGTCTGACACAGTGGACTAATAATGCAGGCTACTAATACTGATAAAAACGTAATAACACAAAACTTCTAACCTTATTTATCAAGAAATCAAATAGACCTTAATCAATTTGATATGTACGAAAGGGAGGGGCCGTGAGGTTCCTCCCTTTTATTTATCAATACAATGTAATACTACCCAAACAACATCCAACTAAATCAGGGAAAAGACATCCAGCTGGAAACTAAAAGCTTCATGCTGAAAACTAACAATATAAGACTATCCCTAATAGATAAAACAACGATATCACTCTATTTCCAATACTCTCATTAGAGCGTGATAGATAGGTATGAAAAAACACCTATCACACCCTAATAAATTTATAATCACATATATACTCCTTTGCGTGATAGCGTGACAGATGTTTTTATTTTTTTGTGTAGAAACAAAAATACCAGTAAATGCTATTTCTTTTCCGTACTTTCAAAGTGGCGTTGCTGCTGTTCCACCTGCTTCATTTCATTGATACGTTCCTGCTCTTCCCTGGCAAGGCGCTCTATTTCATTGAAGTCAATCTCTCCGACTTCAGTTTTTCCAAAGATTTCCGTCTTTTGCGGAACCGGAAGCTCTCTATACAAGGCTACACGTTCCGCAGGCAAAGTAGCTATTTCAATCACTGCCTGGGGATGGAACTGTATACCTGGATGCAAAAGACGTGCTTTTATTTTGATAGTACCTGCTTTCGTTGTTGTACGGATCAGTGCAGGTGCAGTCCCCCAACGACTGACACGGGGATTGGCTTCTACCTCTCTTCCACCGACCAACTCTCCTTCTCCTTCCACCTCAAAAATAACGGTTTCTTGAGAAAGGCGCTTTACATAGCCATCCTTATCGGTAATGGAAGCAATCACCGTGACCATATCCGAACCATTGGCACGCAGGGGCAGTCCAGAATCAACAGTCAGTACAAGCTGTTCATTACGTTTGGAAGGCATATTCTTGGTCCTAGCAACAATCTTGCCATCCAGGAATCCCTCAGCCACAATACTACATTGTTCCGGTTTCCCGGCCCGATGAAGTGCCCGGACATCCACAAAGCTATAAGCACCCTTAAAAACAACGGGAGGATGACGAATCCCCTTCTCCTCCAGCAACGGCACTTGCACAAGGGTGTCTTTTTCGTTCACAATGACACGTACACTATCACAGTTGGTATAAACCACTATATCCTCGGGGGAAAAAGGAGTCATGGCATTAGCTATATACACCATCGGCCCACTATCAGCCTGCTCCAAGTGCAGGTGCGGATCACGCTGGCTCATCATCATGTAATAGGAATACTTTGGCTGACGGAACATATCCATCAGTCCTCCCCAGAAAGGGTCAGGATGATAACCACGCTGGTGGTCAAACGAATGCCACAAGGCACCTCCTATATGCCCCCGAGGAGATTTGTAGAACTGATCAACCGTAAGAGAGCCGCCATAATCCTTGCGGGCATAGTGCTGGGCCTGGCGAATCTGTGGCTCTTCACCCCATTCACGTGCCACACGGCTGTAAGAATTGTGGGAATTCCAGTCATCCACACAGTCACCATACTCCCGGGTAAAGCAGGATTTGCCTGCATTCCGGTAAAACGCCTCGTTCTTGGGGGCTGTATAAACTACATCATATCCCATTGCTCCTTTGCTCTTGTCATCAATGGCAGCATAGCAACCCGGAGCCGGATACTCTTCATGAGTAGCCCGATAGGCATTCTGTGCAAAAGACTCCGGAAAAGCCGTCTCATTAAGTACCGGTTCCCACAGAAGGACAGACGGATGATTACGGTCTCGACGGACCATATTACGGATGTCGGAAAGGATACGTTCTTCAAACACCGGTTCCGGATTCCAGTACTGCCAGCCGGGAGTGGCTACAATAATGAACATACCCAGTTCATCGCAGGCATCCATAAATGCAGGGTCTTGGGGATAGTGTGCCGAGCGTATAATCCGGAAACCAGCATCACGCATTTTCTTCACGTCCAGCCAATGCAGGTTGTTGGGTACGGCATTCCCGATATAAGCATAGTCCTGATGGCGGTTTACCCCCATCAGCTTGTCTCCGAACGGCTTACCGTTGATATAGAGACCGTCGGCACCGCGAAACTCAATGCTTCGGATACCGATACGGGAAACAACAGCGTCGCACAGCTTGCCGTTAAGATAGACAGAGGTGCGGAGCCGATACAGATTCGGAGTATCGGGATGCCACAAAGACGGATTTCTGACAGTGAGCTGCTGCATGACGTGTCCATCACTTCCGGCAGACAAGCTGAGACTTTTCCTTGTACTGGCCACCTGCTTGCCAACAGCATCCAGCAGGGTTGACTCCACTACCACCCGGCAACCACTCTCTCTATCATTGACGATATGAGTCTTGACATTCACCCGAGCCTTTTGGTCCGACACATCCTCATAGCTGACAAACACGCCTCCCCCAGCCACCTGGCCAGCCTCATTGGCATCGCTTACATGCACGTCACCGGTACAGATAAGATAACAATCACGGTAGATGCCACCAAATACACAAAAATCCATCGTATACTGTTTGCGCCCCGGCGGGAAAGAAGGGTCATCACTGTTATCAGCACATACGGCAACGGTTACCTCATCACCTGGACGCACACCAACAGCAGTCAAATCTATACTCACCGGGAGAAAACCACCGAAGTGCTCCTTTACCTTGTAACCATTGATATAAAAGCTGCTTTTACCCATAACCGCCTCAAAATAGAGGGACAACCGCTTACCTTGATACCGAGTATCGACAGTGAAACGCTTGGAATACCAGGCCGGCCCCTGATAATTGCGAGAACCGCTCGCCTCGGAAGGAACCAGCTGTACGGTATGCGGTAGGTTTACCAGCTCCCACTTGCTGTCATCCAGTTGCAAAGGATCAGCTTTTAAAGGAATATCCCCCCGATGAAAACGCCATCCGGGATTAAAGTCCAATACCTCGCGGCCGGAATTGGGCACCGGATAAAAACTGGCAGCAGAAAAGTGTTCTTGTGCTTGCAGTACACCGATGCAAGCCCAGAAAATAATTAATAAAAGAATCTTTTTCATAATCTATATCATTGATTTGTCATTCTATCCACACGTATTACCGCCGGTTTTCCACAAAGCATCCCCTGCGGCATAGGTACTTTGATTTCCCTTCCATTGAGAACAATCCGAATCCCTTTCAGAGCCGCATTCATGCAAGCATCGGTGACAGAAACCACAATCTCCCCTGCTTCTTCCCTTATCAGCACCGCACATGGGGCAGAAGCGGAAAGAGACAAACCTTCTGCCTGCAAACCTTTATTGCCGGGATACAAGACAGCTTCCACCACCTTTCCATCCATAGAGCAGACCGCCTGCACCAGGGTATCGTTCTGCAATACCCGGAACGGCAGTTCATCCGATGGTATCTGCCGGCCTGCATAAACCACATAGCCATAGGTATCATCAACCGGACGCTGTCCATGATTTGCCCACAGACGGAGGATTCTGACTTCTGAGGGCAAGCCTTGTTTCTTTTCATTCACCTTGTTCCGCTTCACCCAATCTGTGGGACGAGTCTCGCAAGTAACAAATGCTTCACGGGTATACTCAGGAAGTATCCGATAGGCAAACTTACCTTTCTGCACCAGCCAGAGGGGAGTACCATCTGCCGACAAAAGCGAGTGAGTGCCGGAAGCGACAAGCTCCATTTTTTCCCTTTTCATCGAGAAAACTTCATCCGTCCAAGCCGTCTGGTCGATAGTGGTGCGAATCTCCCCATCCAGTTCAAGACGCTTATTGGTTACGCCCGCACCCAAAGCTACCATGTAATCTCCCAGAATGAAATAAGACTTATATGCCTTGAAGCCATAAAGAACCTCGTTCAAACCCTCACTGTTCCCCTTGTCGTTCACACCCTCTTTCGCAGAAGCGTTCATCTTTTCGAAGATATATCCTGCAACGGCATTACTCCCGCCATCCGTAGCACCGGCAGCAAAATTACTCCTGCTGCAATAACCACGCCAATTCTCTACGGGAACCAGTTTGTCCATGCCTTCGCGTGCAGTCACACCTGGGGAAGCGGTGACATCCCAACCGCCCATAATCCGGAAATACTCATCGCCGCTGCGCTGGAACAACGTCATTCCATCCGTCGGATAGAAATTGTAGGCATCAGCAAAGCTGGCTGCACTCTCCAGTCCGTCACAGCGGACAGAGGCCATATTAATCGTGATATGATAGTCGGGAGTCTTCTTTATCAAGTCGTCGTTGTTGAAGAACCAACGGGTACCGGAATAGACGCCCGGAGCATACGTCTCCATCGTGATGCGATTCTTCTTCACCTCTTGCTGCAATTGCAACAGTTCCCGCTGCTCTTCGGGGGTGAAAGAGTCCATCCAGTTGCCGATAAGGTTATCCAGCATTCCGGCATAAGGGATGGAAAGCTCTGTGGGATTATATACATACGAGCCACGGTCCAGGCAAGGAAGGCGATATCCCTTATAATAATACCAGGCACCACCACGCAGGAAATTAAGAAGTGCCTGCACATTATCCCGGCCCAGATTCTTGGCCCAGGGAGAGCCTTTCAGCATATTCAGCATTTTAAGTGCATTGGAAGTCCCGTCAATGGGATAGCCCCAAATCAGGCATTGCTTTCCATGTCCCCAACCTGCCCCGTCGGCAGTGAATCCCTCAGTCCAGAAAGCATCGGAATACGTAGTTTGGGAGGTCATACTGATACCGCGCTGGCAAACTTCCGCCAGCAAGTCTATCATAGGAATGGAACGGTACATGGCGGCCACGGGCAATAGGGAACGATAGGCCAATGCATTGCCGCCCACCCACCACACATGGTTGCGGAAACGGGAAATGGAAACTACATTCTCATCGGTTTCGTCGTGGCGGAGAGGTTGGGTCCAAGCTTGTAAGGCAATGGTTTTCAACATATCGCACGCCTCTTGCAGCAATGTGCCGCCTTTCCCACCTTCAGCATCGTCCATCTGTTTCAGATAGCAGAAATAAGTATTGACCGCTGCCGTAGGTATGGCAAAGCAAGATGCATGGAAACGGGGACCGTCATTGGGGCGTCCTGCCTCGATACCGCCGTAATGCAAGATTGCCTTCAGCACTTTACCGGACAAGGCCTGCTCTTCTGTCAGTTCACCTTTACAATAGGCATCCGCTACTTTCCAGATACGGTTGAAGGCATCCGCCACGAACAAGCCTATTTCGGCCTGCGGGTTGGAGTAAGGCTTCTGAAAGGCATTCTCTTTGCGGAATTGCTCTTCCTGCTCCCTTAAACCAGAAAAGATACCGTCGGCAGTGAGTTGTGCCAGACACTCCTGCGCACTCAACCGGGTGTCCAGGGAATGATAACGGTAAGGATGCTGCGCAAAGGAAGCGCGGAAAGCCTTGATGGACTTCTCCTTCTCTGCATCCCCCCGCTGCCGGGCTTCGTTGTAGTAACGGTGATAATTATTGAAAGCAAACTGCGTTTCCTTCTCCTGCGGAAAAGCGGTTGCGGCCAAGCAAAGGCCGAGAATGGTCAGAATAAGGTTTCTCTGCATATTAGAATCGTATTGGTTATTGTATAATGTCCGATTATATTTTCAGCAAATATAATGAAAGGCAGAGGGAAGAAATGACGGCAATCATACAAAACAGATGCAGTTTTCGTACGGAACTGGCTGAGTGCGGCAACAGGCATAAAAAGATTGGCTATCTTTGTTTCATCATAATAACCTTATTAACAACACTCCCCATGAAAAGACATCATCTGCTTTTTCTCTTTGCCGCTTTCATAGCTATAACGTCTTCTGCCCAGAAGCTGGACAATCTGGTAGAACTGAAACAGAAGTCGGAAAACCCACTGTTTCATCACTTGGACAAAGCTCCACGTACACCAGCTTTCGAGTGCGAAGGCTATTGGGCCTGGGGAAGTTCGGTAGTGAAAGGAGATGACGGCAAGTACCATATGTTCGTTTCCCGCTTTCCCAAAAGCTTGCCGTTCCATCCGGGATGGATGGTAGCCTCGGAGATTGTACATGCCGTATCCGAGATACCGCAGGGACCTTATCGGTTCAGCGAAGTGGCCCTCCCTGCCCGTGGTGCGCAATACTGGGACGGACGCTCCACACACAATCCACGCATTTTGAGGCAGAACGGGAAATACTACCTTATCTATATGGGTTCCACCCACCCCTTTGCCGACCCTACTTACGAACAACTCACCCTGAAAAGCCCCTGGTGTACCGTTGCCCGCGCCAACAAACGCGTGGGACTGGCCGTTGCCGACTCGCCCTACGGTCCGTGGAAACGCTTGGACGAGCCCATCTTGAAGACCAAGCCCAATACTTTCTACAGTTTTCTGACCTCAAATCCCTCGCCTATCATTCAAGAAGACGGTTCGGTGATGATGATATTCAAGGGGCGACATTACACGAACGGTTACCTGCACTCGGCCATGAGCCTCGGAATGGCTTATGCTCCTACCATAGAAGGCCCTTATCGAGTGCTGAACAATGACTGTCCCATCTTTGAAGTAGACGGTCAGGGCGAAGCGGAAGACCCTTTCCTCTGGAAAGATGCAAACGGTTATCATGCCATCTTCAAAGACCATGTAGCCAAGTTTACTGGCGAACGGGGCGGAGGCGTCATGGCACATTCCAAAGACGGCATCCAATGGACGGTGGACAAAGACCCGAAAGCCTACTCGCTCACTGTGGAGTGGGAAGACGGCAGCGTGGAGAAGCAAGGACAACTGGAACGCCCCTTCATCCTCTTCGAGGACGGAAAGCCTGCCTACATCTTCTTTGCCACGATGGACGGGCCCGGAGGATTCGAAAATGCATCCCGTTCTTGGAATATGGTGATTCCCATCAAAGATCGGAAGTAAAAATGTGTATCTTTGCAGCCATGAACGAGAACATATTACCCATCCACTTCGCCCCGCTGCAAGGCTACACCGATGCCGTCTACCGGCGGGCGCATGCACGCATATTCGGCGGCATAGAGACCTATTACTCTCCTTTCGTACGCATGGAGCACGGAGAAATCCGGCGGAAAGATGCCCGTGACATTGAGCCGGACAACAACCCGGACCTGCACCTCATCCCCCAGCTCATTGCTCCGGATGCGGACAAGCTGGAGCACATAATGTCCCTTTTCATCGAAAAAGGATACCAGGAAGCGGACATCAATCTGGGTTGTCCTTTTCCGATGCTGGCCCGGCGCCACAATGGCTGCGGCATGCTGCCCTATCCCGAAGAAGTGAAGGCGCTGCTCTCCGAAGCCATCGACCGACATCCCGACATCCGTTTCTCCGTGAAGCTGCGTCTGGGCTGGGAGCAGGCAGAGGAGTGTCTTGCCCTGCTACCGCTGTTCAACGAACTCCCCCTCGCACACATCATCCTGCACCCGCGTCTGGGCAAGCAGCAATACAAAGGAGAGGTAGACCTGGAGGGATTTGAAGCTTTCTACAAAGAGTGCACCCACCCTCTGTTCTACAACGGAGACCTGCATACCGCGAATGATATCCGTTCTATCACCACACGGTTCCCCCGATTGGCAGGTATCGTCATCGGCCGCGGGCTACTCGCCAATCCTGCCCTGGCGCTGGAATACAAGCAAGGAACCCCGATTTCTTCCGATGAAATGGCGAAAAAAGTGGGACAACTACACACCGAGGTCTTCAACGCCTATCAAGAGCTACTGCAAGGCGGTGAGGCACAGCTATTAATGAAAATGAAAAGTTTCTGGGAGTACCTATTGCCGGACGGAGACCGCAAAGCGAGAAAGACCATTCATAAGACCAGCAAACTGGCAAACTATCAGTCAGCAGTAAGCAATCTGCTCGGAACATATTAAACAACCGTTTCCAGTATCTTTCTCTATAGGAGAGAAAGGCTAAGACTCCTATACCGAATACCCACAACACCCGGATGTATTCACCCAAAACATGGGGATGTATTACCCCAAAACATCCCCATGTTTTATAGCACAACACCCGGATGTTATGGGGTAAAACATCCGGGTGTTGTGGGTATTCAGTATCAATGTCTAACCTATACTCTCCCTACCTCTTTAGCTCTACCTCTAAGCTTGCAGCATCCCGGCAAGTAAAGCGCAGCACAGTCTGATTCTTGTCTGCCGACAACACCTTGCAATAGGGCGTCTCGGCAACCTTCCACTGTCCCTTCAAAGTAACGGTTACGGGAATCTCCTGACTCTCATTGTCAGTCCACGGGCGTGAATAGATACTGCGCTCAATACGTTTTCCGTCTTTATCGAAAGCCTCGTCACTCGGACCACGATACAAGGCCAAGTCGGGCTGGGAAACAGTCAGCAGAAGCTTGTCCTTATATTCGCGTATCATGACAAGGCACGATGTATCGGCTTTCTGCAACAATCCACCGTCGGGCAGAGCCTGCGGAGTCTCAAACAAGACGTAAGAAGTAAGACCGTCTGCCGGAGAACGCACAATGTGGGCGTTGCGGTCTTGCCGGAGAATCTTGTAAGTGGGTTTCTTGGCGAATGCCTTCAAAGCGGCGGCATCCGTGTGGGGCAGCACTGCATATTCGTAGGAAGCACCTTTCGGGGCTTTGCCATGTTGCAATGTCAAGGACACCCAGTCGCCGGAAGTAGGCTTGGTGCTACGCTCGCCTACGGTCACTTGCGGGAAGTTCTTCTCATATCGGGCAGTAGGACGGGAAGCTTTGGAAATGTAATAACCTACGCCGTTGGGGTCTATATAAGTCTGTCCATCACTCTGATAGGACTCCCAGTACCGGCGGGTTTCGGGAGTGGTGGCGGCAAGCTGGAACACGGTGGTTTCCGTTGGATATTCGGTATTTAGGTTTTCGATGTCCGTACCGAGGCATACAATGGTGCCGTCGAAGAAATGGAACGACTTGCGGGCACGGTGAGAACCGTTATACTTATCATGTTCATGCAGCACCATACCGAAGTTACCGTTCAGATGTGCTTGGGACAAACCGCCGGCAAAAGCTTCGTCGGAATAGAGCATCTCCTCCATGCCGGAGAAGGTATCGACATTCAATACCCGGGCACGCAGCTGGTCGAAAGGCAAATGAATGCTCGTGACACCCGGAATACGATTCCAGTCGAAACCGGCCTCCTGCCAGCCACTGGTGGCAAAAGTAACCATTTCATCGGGTTTTCCGGTAAGAATCTGCATGCTGCCATGTGCCAGATAACGGCCATAGAAGTTGGCGGGGAGATAGTGCTCGGCAGCCCAGAGGTAACGGGAATGTCCGCGTACTACGGCAGCCCAGTTGCTGCGACGCTGTACGGATACACAACCGTAACCCAAAGCCAGATTGCCTTGCGGGTCGGGTTCCGGACGGAAGCCTTGGGCTTCGAGCAACTTCTTCATCTCCAATTCGTGGCAGGTAGAAGCCTTCGGCAGATAGTCGGGCGCATTCTTGTCCGGAGCTTCTGTATAGGCAACCAGGCGCAGATAGGCAGCAGCCATTTCGGGGTCATACTTCTGCTTGCCATCCGGCGTACCGGCAATGGCCATCGTGGCATATTGGATAGGTATCAGGCTTCCTCCCCCGTTGGGATGGCGTCCGGACATGGAGAGAGACCATTGCTTCAGATTGCAATAGAAACGCATGGTGAGAAGCACTTTCTTCACCGTCTCGTGTGCCTGCTCGGACAGACGGAACTCGGTACCACTCAGCAAGTAAATCATATTAGTGGCACCGTCCAGACCGCCCACTGCATAGGCAGGATAATTGTTGCAATGATGGAAGCAAGCACCGTCCGGCTTGAAAGAACCGGCCAATCCCGGCGCAGGAAGGCAGCCTTTGTCCAGCCAACGGGAGAAGGAACGCAGGTATTGCAGTTTCTCCGGGGTATCCTCCATAATCAGAATGCTGGCTATGCGGCCTTGCAACTTGGTGTTGAACGTATCTATATCAATACCGTTGACGGCAGGTTCGGGATATACCTCATTGGTGATGGCATACCAGTTGAGCGTACGTACCGCCTCTTCCAGCTTACCTGCCTCACGCAACACGTCCTTCATCAAGAAATAAGCCACAAACAGACCGCGCATACTATATCCGTAATGGTGGATATTCCCCCAGCAACTGCCATAGGCAATACCCTGGTCGGTGGCATTGTCGTACATGGCGATGAATTTCTGCTCCAACTCGTGTTTCAGCGCCGCATCCTCCGCATTGTTGTAGGCGATAGCGACGCGTTTCATCAGGTTGAAATAGTCGCTTATCTCTATCCCCAGTCTGGAGAACATATCTTTGTCCCAATCGGGTACCATACGTTCGTATGCCTCGGAGTGACGTACGAAATAGATAGGACGTCCTGCCACCTTGCCGTTCTTGTAGGTAATCCGATAAAAATCATACTTCTCACGGATGGACTGCATCTCCTTGTCCGAAAGTGCGGAAGGCGTGTAGAGCATGTTGCGGAAACGCTTCTCCATAATCCGTATATCCTGCTTCTGCGCCTCGGTCACGTCTGTCAGAGGGATGTCCGGTTTCCACAAGGAGTGTTCGTAGATAACCAGCCAGTGGTTGGTGGTTCCCTTATTTACAAACGGTACCTGCAAGTCGGCAGTCTGCTGGCGGGCATCCACCTTGCTGGCAGTAATCAGATGGTCGAAAAAGAGTTTCCCTTTCACATCAGGGGCTACAATGCGGATTTCGTCCATCCCTTCTTCCGGGGTGCCTTGCATATCGCGTTCATAACATACCCATGCTCCGCGCCAACCGGTGAAGTTGATGCCAAAAGGAAAAGAGGTGCATACCTTGCCGTCCTTCAGGAACTCGAACCGAATCTGCTTGTCCTGGGCCTGCTCATTGTACACCCATACGATGAAAGCCGAAAGATAGGTGTCTTTCCCCGTCGGGTCTTTCTTCTCAAACTTCAAGTCTTTTTTGATAGACAGTGCGGCACCCGGCTCGAAAGTCCAGCTCAAACTGTGGTCACCATCCCTATAATGTTCGTCGCTAATGCCCAACTGCGAACCAGCTGCCGTAGTGACAAACGCCGGAACCTGCTTCTCCTCAAAAGAAAGCAAGCGCTCATTCTTCACGATTTGTGCATGTACACTGCCCGGCAGCAACATGCAAACGAGCGCTACCGCTCCTATTTTCCATTTACTGAATTGCATCATGTCTGTTTATTTAAGGTTATCGATATTTGCGACTTGGAAATCTGCAAAACGTACGTGGTTCTGCCACAACCGTAAGGCGAAATAGCCGTCTCCTTTGCCATCGGCAACCGGTAAGCTGAAAAGCTCTTCACCATCCATGGCATAAGTGGTGGCTCCATTCTCCACACGGATTTTAACTTCATACCAATGGTTGGGCTTCAAAAGGTGGGCGGCATCGGTATACTCTTTCAAGATGGGTTTAATCTTTGCATCGTCCACTCCATAATACTCTCCATGGTATTCACGGAAACGCGTAGTTCCATTATCATTACCGCCGTAGCCCACATAGTAAAGGTCCAGCGTATTGTAATTCTTGAACTCGCCGTTGCGCCATGCACTGCGGGCAAAGAAGTCATCCGGATGCCGGGGGTCATCGGCCCCCCAAAAACAATTCAAGTCGCTGAGACGGTCGTAGCTACCATTCTCAACCACCACTTGTACCCGGTAGGTAATCTCATAGTTTCCCGTCAACCGTTCCTTATACCAAAGGGACAGCCCGTCCGGAGATACAATATCCATCGTATCGCCGATACATGTAATTTCCACTTTTCCGGAAGAATCCTCCACGACCCAGGCGGTAAGCCGGCAGGAAGCGCCCATCTCCATACCGGGGAGGACACATAAGAGAAGTTGCATCAAAAGAAGTTGTAACCGCATATTTCAATGTATTAGTACGGTACAAAGAAACCCCTCTTTTTGGAAAAAGAGGGGCATAAATCGTACAGAAGAAGGATAAAATAATGATTGAGGCGGATTTCTGCCCCCACTTCATCAAGGATGAAGTTCTTCGAAAGCCTTGTTATCCTCTTGTACCGCCTGAATAGTTTCTTCCAGTTCATTGATAGGGAGATCGAAGTTGTACCAGTCGTTATAGCAGTCGGTGACATACCACTTGCCATCCGTCAGTTCAAAGACCACACGAAGGGAAGGTTCTGATTCATCATAGCCTGCTTCGAACTCTTTATGGGCAGGCTCATTGACAGTGAAGTGAGAAATATAGGTACCTCCCTCCTCTTCGGTAGTACGTCCTTCCTTCAGCGTTTCTTCGTCTAGCAATGCCCACTTCTCGCGGGTGAAGGGAAAAGTCTGTTCCGTCTCACCGTCATCCTTCAAGAGGGCGATGGGAGACTTCAAAGGAAACTTGATTCGGGAATACTGGAATGAAGCACTGGACGTGAATTTCTGGAGAAATGTCTTGAAATCCTCCTCTTCGGCAGCCAGACCATTGAGAGTCGTCAGCATGAGTGCCGCAAACAGACAAAAAACAAAGCGGATAGCCTTCATATACTCGGATTATTTTTCAATGCGCAAAGATAATATAAAAGTAATAAAATGCTAAGGCTATGGGGCGATAATTATTATCATCTATGTTTCAGATACTCGTAACCAAACCGGCAACGCAAGCAGTCTTTCTTGTCACAATATTCCTTTTGAAGTTGAAGCAGAGCCTGCGAATCGGCAGCGGTAGATACCGGCAAACCGGCACCATCCCAAAGTCGGGTTACGTGATTGTTTTCGGCCTTCAAGGATTCAAGGAAACGGGTGGCACGGTCACACAAAACGTCATCGGCCTTGTGCAGGCCATAAGCATAAAGAAACGGGATGACCGTATTGATGGCAATCAGATTCAAGGCACCGTCCCCTACCCGCTTTTCCCTCCGGGGTGAAACCTTTCTGAAATTGAAGTGCTCCTCCCAATACGCGGAAGTCTTGGCAGCCAGTATCTTCTTCACCGCCTCCAGCGTTTCAGCCTCCATAACACGCGAGAAGAGCGACTGCTCCTTGTGATACAGACAGGCAAGCTGGGCGAGGCGTACATGTGGAAAGTTATCGGGACGAAGACGCAGAAACCGCCACTGCTCAACAGACATGGGAGCTGGCAGCTCGAACTTGTGTTGCAGGTAGCGGAACTCTTTCTGAAGTATCAAATAATAATCATCTGCCTCTGCCGAGACCTCCTCCAGCAGGCCTGCCTGCCCCAGGAAGAAAGCCTCCACTTGAAACAGACTGTCCCGATGCTTGTCTACGGCGCGGAATGGAAGGCGGTTTGCCCATGCCTCGAAAGCATCCCCATTCAGCCCGAAGCCGAAGTTACGAGCAAGAGTAATGAAGAAAACATCTTCCCAATGATGATTGCAGCGTTCGAGCCGCTGGGATATGACGCATGCTTTCTGCTCAAAACGCTCTACCTGCAAAGCGGACAGCCAGGAATGGACGGTCAGCTTTGGGAGGGAGGCAAGGATGGAATAGCAGGGAGGATAAATCTCTGTCTGCCGAAGCTCTTCATAGCGCAAGCGGACAGTGTCGGGGCAAGTGAGCACCATCTGGGGAACCAGCTCACCGTTCGTGCGGTACACATCACAATTCGATTCGCCCACCACGTGCAGGATGACGGTATCATACGCCTTGTCACGGTCGTGCCTATGGAGCAGCCAGTCTGATGCCTGCGTATGCACTTCGACGTTGCCCACCCAGAGCGTACCGTCTATTTTCAGTTTGGCATTAAAAAAATCGGGGCCTGCATTCATGTTCGGCAAACCGGGATCTATCACTTCTACCGGCCGGCCGGAGGTTGTCTGGAGCAATGACAAAGGAAATATTTTGTGCTTCCAAACATAATGCAGTAGTTGTTCCATGTTAACAAGACGTTAATGTTGAGCACAAATGTAAGAAAAAGATTATCTTTGCGACCTATAGTTTGTTGATAAACTAAATAAAAACAGATAGAAACAATGAAAATCGCATTAATCGGCTACGGAAAAATGGGCAAGGAAATCGAGAAAATAGCCCTTGGCCGCGGACACGAAATTGTAAGCATCATCGATGTCGACAATCAGGAAGACTTTGAATCGGCAGCCTTCAAGAGCGCCGACGTTGCCATAGAGTTCACCAACCCCATGGTTGCATACAATAACTATATGAAGGCATTCCGCGCCGGGGTCAAACTGGTATCCGGCAGTACGGGATGGATGGCAGAACATGGAGACGAAGTAAAGAGACTTTGTACCGAAGGCGGCAAGACACTGTTCTGGTCTTCCAACTTCAGCTTGGGAGTAAGCATCTTCTCTGCCGTCAACAAGTACCTCGCAAAGATAATGAACCAATTCCCTGCCTATGATGTGACAATGAGCGAAACGCACCACATCCACAAGATGGACGCTCCGAGCGGAACGGCCATCACGCTTGCCGAAGGTATTCTGGAGAATCTCGACCGTAAGGACAAATGGGTAGAAGGGACTTTCCAAGCTCCCGACGGAACCGTTTCGGGCTCTACGGAATGTGCAGCCAATGAGCTATCCATAAGTTCTATCCGCGAAAGAGAAGTACCGGGCATCCACAGCATCCGCTACGACTCCGAAGCCGACAGTATCACTATCACCCACGATGCCAAGAATCGCAGGGGATTTGCCTTGGGAGCTGTCCTTGCTGCCGAATATACCGCCAAGCACGAAGGTGCTTTGGGAATGAGTGACTTGTTTCCATTTTTAAAAGACTAAAACATCATGAGAAAAGCAACACGCACCCAATGGATTAAATTCAGTATAGTCACCCTGCTCTACCTTGCCTTTCTGGTTTGGGTAAAAAGCTGGCTGGGACTGATTGTACTACCCTTCATTTTTGACATCTACATCAGTAAGAAGATACCCTGGGGATTCTGGAAGAAATCGGAGAATCCTGCCGTACGCAGCATCATGAGTTGGGTGGATGCCATCGTATTTGCGCTGGTAGCCGTCTACTTCGTAAATATCTATGTGTTCCAGAATTATCAGATACCGTCTTCCTCATTGGAGAAATCCTTGTTGGTAGGCGATTTCCTTTACGTCAGCAAGATGAGTTATGGTCCGCGCGTACCGAATACGCCGCTTTCCATGCCGCTGGCACAACATACACTACCGGTATTCAACACCAAATCGTACATCGAATGGCCCCAATGGGAATACAAGCGTGTACCAGGCTTCGGCAAAGTGAAACTGAATGACATTGTGGTGTTCAACTTCCCGGCAGGCGACACGGTAGCCACCAATTTCCAGCAGACAGACTTCTATACCCTTGCTTACGAAGAAGGAAAACGCGTGTATCCCAACAAGGTGAATATGGACAGCCTGACACGCAAGCAGCAACGTACTGTCTACGACCTGTACTACAATGCCGGACGTAATCTTATCCGTTCCAATCCGAGAATGTACGGTGACATTGTCATACGCCCCGTTGACCGTCGTGAAAACTATGTAAAACGTTGCGTAGGCCTGCCCGGCGATACGTTGCAAATCAAGAAAGGACAGGTATACATCGACGGTAAAGCCATCGAGAACCCTACAGAAATGCAGTTCAACTACTTTGTACAGACTACAGGTCCTTATATCACCGATGATATGTTCCGTGAACTGGGCATCAGCAAAGAAGACCAGACACTGATGACCGACGGTCTGGGCTGGGAAGAGAATCTGATTGAAATGGGATTGGACCGCCGGGATGCCCAAGGCAGGCTGGCACCGGTCTATCATCTTCCGCTCACCAAAAAGATGTACGAGACCCTTTCGGGCAACAAGAAACTCATCAGTAATATTATCATTGAACCGGGAGAATTCTCGGGACAGATGTATCCGCTGAACCTTTACACTAAATGGGACCGCAACAACTACGGCCCGATATGGATTCCTGCCAAAGGCGCCACCATCAAGCTGACCGAGGACAACCTGCCTATCTACGAACGCTGCATCGTTGCCTATGAAGGCAACAAACTGGAAGTCAAGGAAGACGGCATCTACATCAATGGTGAAAAGACCGACTCTTATACCTTCAATATGGACTACTACTGGATGATGGGCGACAACCGCGACAAGTCCGCCGACTCCCGATACTGGGGTTTTGTGCCGGAAGACCATGTCGTAGGAAAGCCTATCGTAGTATGGTTGTCACTGGACAAAGACCGGGGCTGGTTTGACGGTAAGATACGCTGGAACCGGATATTCAAGTGGGTGGACGGCATTAAATGAAAAAAGGGTGTAAGATAGCAATCACAATAGTTGGAGTGGCACTCGTCGTGGTGCTGCTTCGGGGTTGTGTGGCAACTTCCTATCTTATCCCCTCTTCCGGCATGGAAAATTCACTGTACCAAAGTGAGCGTATTCTTGTAAACAAGTGGAGCTACGGTCTGCGGCTTCCTTTCATGAAGTTATGGGGGTATCATCGCTGGGCGGACAGTCCGGTGCAGAAAGAGGATATTCTTGTATTCAACAATCCTGCCAATCTTTCAGAACCCGTGATTGACCGACGGGAAGTCTTCATCAGCCGTTGCATCGGTATTCCCGGAGATACCTTGCTGATAGATTCGCTTTTTTCAGTGATTCCTTCCGAAAAGAATGCGCCCGACCAGAAGTTTCTTTATTCTTACCCCAGACAACGGGAACGACAGTTGGATTCATTGCTTTCCATACTTTCCATCGCTCCCAACAAACTATTGGGGCAGGACTCAACAAAGAATATACGCAGTTTCAGCCGTTATGAACACTACTTGCTGGAACAAGCCATGAACGGGAACTGCTGGATAGAACCTATTGTCAAGGAAGATTCTATGGAGATACTGAAACCTCTGATAATCCCCAGCAAAGGCAAAGCCGTGCGCGTATATCCGTGGAACAAGACTTTGTTGCGAAATACCCTGGTACTTCACGAAAAGAAACAAGCCGAAATCAAAAACGACACCCTTTATGTGGAAGGCAAACCCGTGCAACACTGCCATTTTACCAAAGACTACTACTGGGTAGGTGCCAACAATGCCATCAATCTTTCGGACTCCCGTCTTTTCGGTTTCGTCCCCAAAGACCACATCATAGGCAAGGCATCTATCATCTGGTTCTCCAAAGAAAAGGGAACAGGACCTTTCAGCGGTTACCGATGGGGCAGGATATGGAAAAGAGTGGAATGACAAACAAATGAAAGAATAAAAATGAAAATACAAACAATGCACAGTAGCTTCAATCGTAAATCGCAAATCATCTAATCGTAAATATACTGATGAAAACAGTTTTTCTTTCTTCCGCCTATTTGGCTCCCATAGAATATTATACCAAATTGCTGGCATACGATAAAGTATTCATCGAACAGCATGACCACTATATGAAGCAGACTTACCGGAACCGTTGTACCATTGCCGTACCGGACGGTGAACTGGCCCTTTCCATCCCCACCGTCAAACCGAATACCCTAAAATGCCCGATGCGCGATATACGCATTTCAGACCACGGGAACTGGAGGCATCTGCACTGGAATGCCATAGAATCTGCCTACAACCACACTCCTTTCTTTGAATATTATAAAGACGACTTCCGCCCTTTCTATGAAAAGAAGTATGAGTTTTTAGTCGATTTCAACGAAGAACTTTGCCATCTTATCTGTTCTCTGATAGACATACAGCCCGATATGGCACGCACCACCGAATACCGGACTGAATTCACTCCGAATGAAGCGGATTTCCGCGAACGCATTCATCCGAAAAAGGATTTTTCTCTGGAAGATACAGAATTCTCACCACAACCTTATTATCAAGTGTTTCAAGAGAGACTCGGGTTTCTGCCCAACTTGAGCATCATAGACCTGCTGTTCAATATGGGACCGGAGAGCTTATTGGTATTACAGAAGTCCATCACTCTAAAATAAGACATGAAACCGAAAGCAACAATACAATGGACGCTTGCCTTCCTGCTCCTGGCATCTTGTATGCAAGCACAATCCATTTGGAACACAGCACACCTCGCAAATGTAAAACACTCTATTCACGAGCCTTTCTATGCCACAACTTACGAGACATTGAAAACGGAAGCGGACAAGCTATTGGACTCTCAAGCCCTTTCTGTCATGATGAAAGAAAAAACACCTGCCAGCGGTGACAAGCATGACTATATGAGCCAAGCCCGATACTATTGGCCCGACCCGACAAAGCCAAACGGCCTGCCTTACATCAACCGCGACGGCGTATCCAATCCTGAACTGAACAAACTAGACCGTAATCGGTTGGGAACAACAGCCGGCCGCATCACTACCCTGGCTCTGGTCTGGTACTTCAGCGGAGAAGAGCAGTATGCCCGGAAAGCCACAGAACTTATCCGCGTATGGTTTCTGAACAAAGACACCCGAATGAACCCCAACCTGGAATATGCACAAATGATACCGGGACACAATAACGACAAAGGTCGCTGCTATGGGCTGATAGACACCTACTCCTTCATAGAAATGCTGGATGCTGTGGCACTGCTAGAACAGTCAAAAGCATTTACTACCCAGGACAGCAAACAACTGAAGAAATGGTTTTCCAAACTGACCGACTGGATGCTCGCCAGTCCGCAAGGTAAGGAAGAAGCAGCCAGTGCCAACAACCACAGCGTAGCCTACGATGCCCAAATCATAGCTTTCGCCCTCTATACCGGTAACAAGAAACTGGCGCAGGAAATCATCAATGACTTCCCCCAAAAACGTATCTTCCCCCAGATAGCTCCTGACGGACGACAACCGCACGAACTGCAACGTACCCTTGCCTTCCACTACTCACAGTACAACCTGACCCACTTTATTGACATCATGCTGATGGCAAAAAATCTTGGAATCAAGCTGGATGACATCACCTCTACCGATGGACGTAACTTCTACAAAGCCATGGATTTCCTGGCTTCCTACGTCGGAAAGGGCCTCAGTGAATGGCCCTACCAGCAGATAAGCGGCTGGGAAAGCTCGATACAGAATTTCTGCAAAGACCTCTACCGTACTGCCGTCTACCTGAATCCTGCACGCAAAGACTACCTGAATCTTTATTATGCCCACCGTATCCTAAAACCGCATGACAACTTCAATCTACTGTATATACAAGCCACGGCATTGGACAACCCGATAAGGAAATAGCACTTTCTTCCGGACAACAAATGCATCTTTTTTGTATGATTGTTAGTCAGTGCAACAGATTATTCCGTATTTTTGCAACGCTAATCAAATAAAACACAACGTAATTTTTAAATGAACGAATCATGAAAAACTTATTTAACATTAAAGACAAAGTAGTGGTCATAACCGGCGGAACAGGAGTATTGGGGAAAGCCATCGCCTTTCATCTGGCAGAAGAAGGTGCAAAGGTCGTCATTTTGGGACGCAAGGCAGAAATAGGGGACGCCATTGCCGGAGAAATCAAGGCAAACGGTGGAGAAGCCATGTTCCTGACAACCGACGTGATGAACCGTGAACTGCTGGAACAGAACTTGGCTGACATCCTGAAAGCCTATGGCCGCATAGATGCCCTGCTGAATGCAGCCGGCGGAAATATGCCGGGTGCCACCATCGCGCCCACGGGCACTTTCTTCGATTTGAAGATAGAAGAGTTCCAACGGGTGCTTGAATTAAACCTGACCGGTACCGTACTGCCTACACAAGTCTTCCTCAAACCGATGGTGGAACAGAAGACAGGCGCTATTGTCAACTTCTCCAGCATGGCTGCTTTCCGCCCCATGACGCGTGTAGCCGGATATGCTGCCGCAAAAGCCGGTATCTCCAATTTCACAGCCTTCATGGCTACGGAAGTTGCCAAGAAGTTTGGTGAAGGTATTCGTGTAAATGCCATCGCACCCGGATTTTTCCTCACAGAGCAGAACCGTGCCCTGCTGACGAACCCGGATGGAAGCTACACGGAACGTGGGCAAGATGTGATTCGCCAAACTCCCTTCGGACGTATGGGCCGTGCAGAAGAGCTTTGCGGAACCATCCAATACCTCATCAGCGATGCTTCCAGCTTTGTCACCGGTACGGTGGCTGTAGTGGACGGAGGGTTCAACGCATTCGCCATGTAAATAGTAAATTGCAAATCATCAAACAATAAATAACATGATTCTTTGTGAACAAACCTGGCGCTGGTACGGTCCCAACGACCCGGTAAGCCTTTGGGACATCAAACAAGCCGGGGCTACCGGCATTGTAAACGCCTTGCATCATATTCCAAACGGGGAAATATGGACAGTAGAGGAAATCAAGAAACGGAAAGAAATGATTGAAGCCGTCGGTCTGCGCTGGTCTGTAGTAGAAAGTGTACCCGTACACGAACATATCAAGACCCAAACCGGAGACTTCCAGAAGTATATCGACAACTATAAAGAGAGCTTGCGTAACCTGGGCAAATGCGGCATTCACATTGTCACCTACAACTTTATGCCCGTACTGGACTGGACACGTACCGACCTCGCCTACGAACTACCCGACGGCAGTCGTGCCCTCCGCTTTGAACGTGCCGCTTTCATCGCCTTCGACCTCTTCCTGCTACGTCGTCCCGGTGCAGAAGGCGAATACACCGATGAAGAAAAGGCCAAAGCCCGTGCCCGCTTCGAACAGATGACAGAGGCAGACAAACAACTGCTTGTACGCAACATGATTGCCGGACTTCCCGGCTCAGAAGAAAGCTTCACCCTGGAACAGTTCCAACAGGAACTGGACCGCTACAAGGGCATCACTCCGGAACGCCTGCGTGCCAACCTGATCTATTTCCTGCAAGAAATCACTCCGGTAGCCGACGAAGCAGGTGTCATGCTCGTTATCCATCCGGACGACCCACCGTGCTCCATCCTCGGCCTGCCACGCATCATGAGCTGTGCTGCCGATTTCCAGGCACTGATTGACGCTGTTCCCAACAAGAGCAACGGTCTTTGCCTCTGCACCGGTTCGCTCGGTGTAAGCAGCGCCAACGATTGTGCAGTCATCATGCAGCAATTTGCCGACCGCATCAACTTTGTCCATCTGCGCAGTACACAACGCGACGCCGAAGGCAATTTCTACGAAGCCAACCACCTGGAAGGAGACGTGGACATGTATCACGTGATGAAAGCCTTCCTTGAACTGCAACAACGCCGTGGTGTCTCTATCCCGATGCGACCCGACCACGGACACCAGATGGTAGACGACTTGAAGAAGAAAACCAATCCCGGCTATTCCTGTATCGGCCGTCTGCGCGGACTGGCAGAGCTTCGTGGACTGGAAATGGGTATAGCCAAATCGCTGTACGAATAAGGCACAAGATATAGCAAGCATAAGGAAAGAACAGGAAGCCCTCCGTCCGAAACTTTGAAGTTTCGGACGGAGGGCTTCCCTTTATAAGTTTTCTGCCATCAGCCGCCTCTTCTTAAGGCACTGTCTGCCGACATTTATTTACCTTCTTTTGCAGCAAGCACTTTCCATACAACGGCACTCAGCGCAGCACCCACAAACGGAGCTACAATGAACAGCCACAACTGAGAGAGAGCCTCGCCACCCTGGAACAGTGCCGGACCGATGCTACGGGCAGGATTGACAGAAGTTCCCGTAACAGGAATACAAACAATGTGCACTAATACCAACGTAAGACCAATGGCCAATCCTGCAAGATTACCCGCCCCCTTCTCGGAATCCGTAGAACCTAAGACAACCAGCACAAAGATAAACGTGAACACAGCCTCTGCAATGAATGCCTGCAACATCATTCCGTCAGCAAACCCATTGGAACCGGTAGCCGTAGGACCACCATGAGCGCCCGTAGACACCAATGCATAAAGAATGGCAGAACCGATAACCGCCCCGATAACCTGAAACACCATATACATGGCTGCATCTTTCCCGCTCATCCTGCCGGACAACAGAACGCCCAGGGTAATGGCAGGATTAATATGACAGCCCGAGATTCCTCCGATAGCGTATGCCATCGCCACAACGGACAAGCCGAAAGCAAAAGCCACTCCCAGCGTTCCGACACCTGCACTAACCGCCCCCGCCGCACTTCCGGCAAAGACAGCACTACCACATCCCATCAGGACAAGAACCATTGTCCCGATCATTTCTGTAAAAATAAATATAAAAGATGAAAATCTGCCCAAACACGGCGGTAAAAACTCACCCATTACTACAAAACATCACTGCTTTAACTCTAACATCCAGCATATCTGCATCTTCCTTAGCCAACCCGAAGAAACTCAGAAATATAAGAAAACATATTGGCTTGTAAAGAGTACAAAGAAAGGGTGCAACCTCACGGCCACACCCTCCATCTACACTATCTTTGATAATAACCTAAAAGGAAACTTTATTTTCCTACATCATTTCAATTCAAAAGGAACCGTTCCCTTCACATCGGCTGCCGAAGCTGCTATGACAGCCTCGAACTTGCCCGGCTCGGCCACCCAAGCGTGCTGGGTGTCATCGAAGAAGCTAAGAGCCTCCTTATCAATGGTAAATGTGACTTCCTTTGTTTCGCCCGGAGCCAGTTTCACCTTTTGGAAACCTTTCAGTTCCTTGACGGGACGAGGCAGAGAGGACTTCTTGTCACTGATGTACAGTTGGACAACTTCCTGCCCTTCGCGCGCTCCGGTATTCTTTACAGAAACCTTCACGGTCAGCGTACCGTCGGCCTGCATGGTCTTGCTGTCGGCCGTCGGCTTGCCATATTCGAAAGTGGTATAGCTCAAACCGTGGCCGAAGGGGAACAACGGTTTCACCTTCTTCTGCTTATCGGCCCAACGGTAGCCCACGAAGATGCTTTCATTATACTTGATGTCGATGATGTCCTTGCTCCGTTTGCCGGTATATTCGCCCAAGCTGTGGGCCGGGCAGTCCTCCAGCTTCACGGGGAAGGTGAACGGAAGCTTGCCGCTGGGATTGACATCACCCATGAGGATGGCGGCAAGGGAACTGCCGGCTTCGGAACCCAGATACCAGTCCTGCACGATGGCAGGCACCTCGTTCACCCACGGCATGGCAATGGCGTTGCCGGAGATGTTGACGACAATCAGATTCTTGTTCGCCTCGGCCAGTGCGGAGATAACGGCATCCTGACCGTAGGACAAGCCCAGACCCTTACGGTCGGAGTCCTCGCAGTCCTGGCCGTTGCTCTTGTTCAGGCCGCCGATGAAGATGACATAATCGGCATCCCGGGCCTCTTTCACGGCTTCAGCTATCAGCTCTTCGGGAGTACGGTCATCCTTCAGATTCTGTCCGGTCACCACCCCGTTGTATTCACCGCTTGCATCGCCCACGTAGCCACGGGCATAGACCACCTCGGCCTTGCCGGCCACACGCTGCTTGATGCCGTCCAACGGAGAGAGTTCGCGCTGTACCTTTAGGGAAGAACTACCACCGCCTACGGTCATCATCTTGATGGCATTCTCGCCCACTACAAGAATCTTTTTAGCCCGGTTCAGGTCTATCGGGAGCACATTGCCCTTGTTCTGCAACAGTACGATGCCCTCCTCACCGATGCGGCGGGCAGCCTCGTAATGTTCCGGAGAGAGCATGCTTCCCCACGGACGGTCGGGGTTCATCACCGTACGGAAGATAAGGCGCAGAATGCGGCGTACCTTGTCGTCCAGTTCCGTGGTACCTACCTTACCTTCGCGGATGAGGTTCAGATAGGGATTTGCCAGATAATAGTTATCGTATGCGTTGCTGGCACCGTTCGAGAGCCCGTTGGTCCAACTGCCGAATTCCATATCCAGCCCGTTGGTGATGGCTTGCCGGGTATCGTGCGTGCCGCCCCAGTCGGAAATGACTACGCCGTCGAATCCCCATTCGCCCTTCAATATATCGTTCAATGTGTATTGGTTGTGACAAAGATGTTGGCCTTTGTATAGGTTGTAGGCACCCATGATGCTCCACGCTCCGCCTTCCTGCACGGCCATCTTGAAAGCAGGCAGATAGATTTCATAAAGAGCACGGTCGTCCACGATGACGTTGGTGGTGTGGCGGTTCACTTCGTGGTTGTTCAAGGCGAAGTGTTTCACGCAGGCAGCCACGCCGTTCTGCTGCACGCCCCGGATATAGGGCGACACCATCTTTCCGGCCAGATAAGGGTCCTCACCCATATACTCGAAGTTGCGTCCGTTGAGCGGTGTGCGGTAGATATTGACACCGGGGCCCAGCAGGACGGACTTGTTGCGGTAGCGCGCCTCTTCACCGATGCTCTGTCCGTAAAGGAGAGACATTTCGGGGTTCCAGGTTGCCGCCAGACAGGTCAGGGCAGGGAAAGCCACGCAGGAGTCGTTGGTGCATCCGGCTTGTTCCCACTCGTCCCACAACACATCGGGACGTATGCCGTGGGGGCCGTCGTCCGTCCATACATCGGGAATGCCCAGACGGGGCACACCCGCACTGCTGAACTTGCTTTGCGCATGAGTCAACTTCACTTTCTCTTCCAGGGTCAGACGGCTCAAGGCGTCTTCCACTCTTTCTTCAATAGGTTTGCTTGCGTCCAGATAGACGGGCTTCTGCTGGGCCGAAAGAGGCAGCGCGACAGCGGCCAGAACCAAACCGAATAATACTTTTTTCATTGTTGTATAATTAAGTTGTTATATAAGTAAGCAATCATAATCAGTCCGTACCATTGATAATCTCCAACATACAAGGGAATATGACTTAGCCCTACCTACATAGGAACTGAAGTCCTTACACCCGTATAGTGAGTACCCATAACATCCGGATGTTGTTGTCCAAAACATCCCCATGTTTTACCCCAAAACACCCGGATGTTTTATCCCAATATATCCCCATGTTTTGCCCTAAAACATCCGGATGTTTTGGATGCTCAGTCCTATGGTGTGTACAGCTCAGTCCCTACCTCTTTCATACTAAGTCCCGGCATCTCATCCTCTGGGACTTGATACGTACTGTTTGCAGCGAGGCAGCACCCGCTACTTCATTCCCAATGACCGGATATAACCCTCCTGAACCACACAATTCTTCAGTTTGCATGCCTCGATAAAGTCCATCATCGCCTTGCGGGACATGGCCTGCGCGGGACGTGCCTCACGGATTTCCTTGTACGTGGCACGCGGTGCTTCGGAGAAATACACGATGTTTGCCCAGTTCTCCGGCGGAGTGATGCCGACGAAAGAAGAACCGTCCATCTTCTTGTAGGGCCAGAAGGTATAGCCGATGTTGTTCTCGCGCATCGTCTGGCAGAAAGCGGCCTGCCATTCGTCCGTATTGTGGCCTATCTCACCCATGTACATGGGCAGGTTCACACTGTCGCGGAAGTTGATAATCGTCTGGATGGCAGCTTGGGTAGGTTCGCCTCCGTAACGGTGGCAGGTGTACATTATCTTGTCGTCGAACTTGGAGTCCTTGAAAGGCTTGAAATTACCGTTCCATTGCGCACCGCCCAGCAGGATGATGTGGTTGCTGTCCACCTCGCGGATGGCGGCTACACCTTTCTTATATACATCTTCCAGCTTGCCGTTGAGTTCCTCCATGTTCTCGAAGTAAGGGGCAATGGGCTCGTTGAAGAGTTCGTAGCCGAGGATGACCGGTTCGTCCTTGTAGCGGTCGGCTATCCGGCGCCAGATGTCACAGTAGAGTTGCTGGCTGGCTTCGCTGTCGAACAGCCAGGGATAGCCGTAGCTGTCGTCGATGTTGTCGCCTGTCTGTCCGCCGGGAGCGTCGTGCATGTCGAGGATGAGGTACAAGTCCGATTCGCGGCACCACTCTACCAGGCTGTCCACGCGGGCAAATCCGTCCTGGGCGGCGGTCAGCCCCATATAGTCCTCGTCGGTAAACAGCTTGTAGTGGAAAGGCAGGCGGATGGTGTTGGCACCCTGCTCCTTGATGAAGCGGATGTCCTCGCGCGTTACATAATTGTCCTTGAATGCTTTCCAGAAGTCGGCCGTAAAGTCCGGTCCCACCAACTGGCAGAACATCTCATTGATGAAACGGCCGGAATTGGTCTTGTTGAACTTGAACATGTATCCTTCCGGATTCAGCCAGTTGCCCAGGTTGGTACCCATGATGAAGAGTTTGGTACCGTCGGGCTTTATCAAGTCCTGACCCTGAATGGTTACGAATGCATCCGAAGTTACTTCTTTTGTCGCTTGTTTCTCACCGCATCCCGCAAGGCCCAAAGAGAGCAGGGCGATGGTAATGCTTGTCGCTAATAAATGTTTCATGGCAATAATTTTGGTTATAGTATTAGTTGCGATATTCGCTTTTGCTTCCCCAAAGTTAGGAAAGATAAGAACACCTCGTACCGGCGAATCGGGAATAGGTGGAAGGAGTGAAGAAGCATGAACAAACAAACAACTAATAATCAGAAATATAATCAGAAGAAGAGAAAGGCAGAAAGTGGATTCAAAAAGCCGGTTTGACGTATTGTCAGCGTATCTGCATCAGCCGTATTTCAAAGTCCTCGCGCGAAATGCGGGCCTTGTTCTTCACCTTGGCACGGTAATTATAGATGGTGTTTACGGAATAACGGAGGAATTCTGCAATCTGCGAACTGTCGTCGATGCCCAGACGAATCAGGGCGAAAATGCGGAGTTCCGTATTCAGCAACTCGCCTTTACGGAGCACGATGCGTTCTTCGGGCTGCAGCAAGTCATTGAATTCATCGACAAAATCGGGGAAAAGGTGCAGGAAGGCAGTATCAAAGTTATCATAGAGTTCCTTCAGTCCGGCGTCCAGCACCTCACGGGAACGCACCATCTTCAGCAGCTCTTCCATCTGCCCGGCAGAGATTTTCTTGTTGACCATCCGCCGGTAGGCATCCAGCCGGTTGATATAAACGGAGCAGAGATTCATGAAACGGCCCACATACTCCTCCTTGATGTTGTTCGAGAGTTGCAGTTGCTCGTTGGCATGCTCCAGCTTGTTCCGTGCGGCAGAGAGCCGCTGCATCTGCCGGTAGATGAAGCCCACTGCCACCACCAGCAGCACAATCAAAGCGCTGATGAGCCAGAGGTACAGCCGGAGCCGGCCGTTCTGCTTCTCGCGCATGGCCTGATAAGTGAGGTCTATCAGTGAAAGGATGCCGGCAGTCTGGAGGCTGCGGCTACGGGCGTTGTATCGGTTGGTCTCGTCCCACGAGAAACGGATGTAACGGTAGGCATGCTCCACATCCCCTTCCTCATAAAGAAGTTCCGCCAGGTTCCAGAGTGAGGCATGGTCTGTGATGCTCAGGCGAATATCGGTCAGTGCAGACAAAGCCAGATAGCGCTTCTCCTCCTCCCGGTTCCCGAGCCGGCGGTAGAGCAATGAGCGCTGATAGGTCACCAGCGCATATTCGGGAGTATCGGGCTTGGCATGTGCCAGACGCGTATCATTGATGCTCAAGGCTTCGTCCGGATGGCCTGCAGCGGCCTCCCGCATCTCTCTCCGTTCCAGATATAGGGGGGATGAAGGCAGAAGTACCTGCATCAGAGAGTCGTCATAATGGGTGGCCAAAGCCTGATAATGCTTCTTGAAAGAATCGTCCAGCGTATAGAAACTCAGTTCTGTGTAAAGCTTATGACAGGCATTGTAATAGTCCGGCAGCAAATGGGCGGGAAGGGAGGCTTTGTCCGTCTGCCTCAAGAGTTCGGCAGCCTCCTCGTACATGCCTGCCGAAGCCAGCAGGTGGGCAAGCTCCAGCCTTGTCTCGGATGCCGCATCCTGCCGGTCGTAGCGCTCTGCCCAATCCAGATTGACACGAAGATAATGGATGGCCGAATCGCAGACATATGCCTTGTACTCCTTATAGATTTCCCCATTCCATCGAAAAAAAGAGATATTGGCGGTATCGGTATCCAGCACTTGGCGCTTCAGCCGGGCAATGCGTCCTTCACGCACGGCGACATAGTGCCGGTGCGCCTCGATAGCCTCATCCAAAGAGGACGTCAGCGCAGTAAAAGAGGGCGTGCCGGCAGCAAAAACCATACTTTGCCATACCACGACGGCAAGAAAACAAAAAGTGAACAATCTCCTTTCCATGACCATAAAGTTCATGCAAATATAGCAAGAAATCCTGCAAAGCAGTAGCATCAGAAAGAATAGTTTCCTATATTTGCGTTCTAAACCCCCAAACAAATTATCTATCATGAAAAGCTTAACACCCCAACGGATTGCCGCGGTAGACGTATTCCGCGCACTCACCATGTTCCTCATGCTCTTTGTCAACGACATTCCCGGACTGAAAAACGTCCCCCACTGGCTGATGCATGCCAGGATAGACGAAGACATGATGGGATTCTCCGACACCATCTTCCCTGCTTTCCTTTTCTGCATGGGCATGTCCGTATCCTTTGCCATACAAAACCGGTACAAAAAGGGAGACAACACCCTGCAAGTCGTGACCCATATCTTCTGGCGGACAGTGGCACTGATTGCCATGGGACTGTTTTCACTGAACAGCGGAGGCATCGAAGGCGGCCTCTCGCACCCATGGTTCTCCATCCTGATGGTCATCGGTTTCTTCCTCACCTGGGGGGTATATCCCAAAGCGGTAGGAACGAAAAAGGTCCTTTTCACCGCAATGAAAACAGCAGGCGTGCTTCTGCTTGCCTTCCTCGTCATCTACAAGGACATGAACGGGAAACCGTTCCAGATAAGCTGGTGGGGCATCCTCGGACTTATCGGCTGGACGTATGCGGTATGTGCAGGCATCTATCTATTCACTCGGGAGAACCTGCGGAAGAATGCCATTGCCTGGTTCGTGGTCGTATTGCTTGCCGTAGTCAGCCATTCCGACTTGATACCGGGAGAGTACGGCAGCCGGATTGTCCTGCTTCCCTTTATCCCGAGCGACTGGACGCTGCATGCCCTTGGTATGTCCGGCGTACTGACCTCCCTGCTCATGCAGCGCTATGCCGACCGGGAACGGCCGGGACGGTTCATCGGCATGCTCTGTGCCCTCGGCATAGGAATGCTTGTCCTTGCCCTCGTCTCACACCCGTTCTGGATTATATCCAAAATACAAGCCACACCGACATGGCTGTTCTACTGCCTCGCCATGTTCTTCCCCTTGTTCGGCTTCTTCTACTGGCTGACGGACGTGAAAGGCAAGACCAACTGGTTCGATATTATCAAACCCGCAGGCACGGCAACGCTGACCTGCTATATTATCCCTTACATCTGGTATGCTGTCCAGCAACTGCTGCATCTGCACTATCCCGAAGCATTGGGAAGCGGTGTACCGGGGCTGCTCAAGTCCCTCGTCTTCTCGCTTGTCATTGTGGGGCTGACCGGCCTGCTGGTGAAAGGCAAGATTAAACTGAAAGTATAATGTTGAAAGTCCAAACACCCAACGGTGAAGACAAGGTGCTGCTGCATTCGTGCTGCGCACCTTGCTCCTCTGCCATCATCGAGTGCATGCTGGAAAACGGCATACGCCCCACCGTATTCTACTGCAATCCCAACATCTATCCGCAGGCGGAATATGAGATAAGGAAAGAGGAGGCTATCCGCTTCGTAACCTCCAAAAACCTCGATTTCATCGACGCGGACTACGACTATGCACACTGGCTGCACACTATAAAAGGACTGGAAAACGAGCCGGAACGTGGCAGCCGATGCCTAAAGTGCTTCACACTGCGCCTGACAGAGACAGCCCGCTACGCCTCCGAGCATGGTTTCTCCGTATTCACCACTACCCTCGCCTCTTCGCGCTGGAAAAGCCTGGAGCAAATCAATGAAGCCGGACGCCGTGCCGCCGCGCTCTATCCGGATACCCTCTTCTGGGAACAGAATTGGCGGAAAGGCGGGCTCCAGGAGCGGCGCAACCAACTGCTGAAAGAGTATGACTTCTACAACCAGCAGTATTGCGGCTGTGAATTCAGCATGCAACGGTTGGAAAAGAACGAAACGATATAAAATCGGCTGGATTATGTACGATATCGTACTAAAACTAGGTACGTTTCCCGTAACTTTGTTTCATGTTAACAATAAGAACTAAAGAAAACATGAAGAAACTGACTTTTACATTATTCATCGCCCTAGCAGTGGCATGCCTCTTTTCAGTTCCCTGCAATGCCAAGGGAAAAGCAAAACACGTAGTTTTCATCGGTCTTGACGGCTGGGGTAGCTACAGTGTTCCCAAAGCAGACATCCCCCACATCAAGCAACTGATGGCAGACGGTTCTTATACATTAGAAAAACGGACTGTACTTCCCTCCTCCAGCGCCGTCAACTGGGCAAGCATGTTTATGGGGGCAGGTCCTGAATTGCACGGATATACGCAATGGGGCTCCAAGACTCCCGAGCTTCCGTCACGCGTACTGAACCAGCACGGCATATTTCCTACCATCTTCCAGCTGCTACGTGATGCCCGGCCGGAAGCGGAAATAGGCTGCCTGTATGAATGGGACGGTATCAAATACCTTGTAGACACTCTTGCCTTAAGCCACTATGCGCAAGCGCCCGACTACAACAAACATCCCGAAGCCTTATGCGGTATGGCAGAAAAGTATATCAAGGAGAAACAACCGACCCTTCTTGCCATTTGCTTTGACAACCCCGACCATGTAGGCCATCAAGCCGGACACAATACTCCTGAATATTACGCCAAACTGAAAGAACTCGACGGTTATGTGAGCCGCATCATCCAGGCCGTTACAGAGGCAGGCATGCTGAAAGAAACCATCTTCATCGTTACTGCCGACCACGGAGGCATTGAAAAAGGACATGGCGGCAAGACCATGCAGGAAATGCAGACTCCCTTCATCATCTCCGGAAAGAACATTAAGAAAGAAGGCGAATTCCATGAAAGCATGATGCAGTATGACGTTGCCTCCACCATTGCCCACATCTTCGGGCTGAAACAGCCACAAGTATGGATAGGACGTCCTATGTTGCAGGTTTTCAAATAAAAAAAGCGGTCAGCGATAAATGAGCGTCGAAAGATAGTCCTCGGCAAACATCTCGTTCGCCACCTCTAACAGAGCTTCCGAAGTGAGCTGTTCAATGCGATGGAACACGGCTTCGGAAGTTTCGCATTTATTATAATGCAGGAAAGTCTTTCCCATACCCAGCGCATTGTTCTCATTATTATCCGAAGCTACACCGATTTGCCCGATAAGCTGCTTCTTGGCGGCCGCAAGCTGCGAGGAAGTCATCCGGACATCACGCAAGCGTTTCAATTCCTTATATACCAGGCGGGTGCAGTAGTCCAAATCTGCAGGGTCGCAACCGAAGTAGATGCAGAAAGTTCCCGTATCGGTATAGGAAGTCAAGTTGGATTCTACGTTATAGACCAGCCCACGACGTTCACGGAGAGAGACGTTCAAGCGGCTGTTCATGCCCGGGCCACCCAAGACATTGTTCAGCAGGTAAAGTGCGGTGCGCTTGTCATCGTATGCATTATATCCCCGGCTGCCAATCATGACGTGTGCCTGGTGAGTATCCTTATGCACTACAAGATGCTCGGGTACATAGAGGGGAGGCGGAGTACGACCATAATGCACCGGTGTTGCCGGTATATCCGCCAGAAGTTTTTTTGCCATAAGCACAACTTTCTTGAAACTCAGATTACCCAGAACAAAGAAAACCATATTGTTGGGATGGTAGAAGTGGGCAGTGAATGCGGCAGCATCCTCACTGCGAAACTGCTTTAACTGCTCGGGATTGCCAAGAATGTTGCGTCCCAGGGGATGCCCCCTGAATATCAAGTCCTCAAAATCATCGAAGATTAGCTCGGAAGGATTGTCTTCGTAGGACTGTATCTCGTCGATAATCACCTCTGTCTCCTTCTCTATCTCACGTTGCGGAAAGGTGGAGTGGAATACAATATCCACCAGAAGTTCGAAGGCACGGCCGAAATGCTCGGTCAGGAAAGCAGAGTAAATCACCGTCTCTTCCTTGTTGGTGTAAGCGTTGAGGTCGCCGCCCACATTCTCCATGCGGTTCAGAATGTGCCATGCCTTGCGCTTGGCGGTACCTTTAAATATAAGGTGCTCCACAAAATGCGCCATACCCTGCTCGTTTTCAAGCTCGTCGCGCGTACCCGCATCTACGGCAAAACCACAATAAGCCACTTTGGAGGCTGAGGGTTCGTGAATGATGCGCATGCCATTGGGCAGAGTATATTGATTGAAAGTTGGCAGTAAATTTTCTTTTAAGTTCTTCATTCTGACGTTTCAAACTATTTGAGGCGACAAAAATACAATAAAACTTATTGCCGTTTATAGAAAATTGCAGATATTTGCAATTGCTATAATTTTAAGCACATTAATCAAATTAGCACATTAAGTATGATTGCATCCATTCAAGAGCTTTTGCAGAAAGAGGCACAAGCCGTACTGAACATTCCAGTGACGGACGCTTATGAAAGAGCTGTAGAACTCATCGTAGAACAAGTGCACCGCAAAAAAGGGAAACTGGTAACTTCGGGTATGGGCAAGGCCGGACAAATAGCCATGAACATCGCCACTACCTTCTGCTCCACCGGCATTCCTTCCGTTTTCCTGCACCCCAGCGAAGCACAGCATGGTGACCTCGGCATTCTTCAGGAGAACGACTTGTTGCTACTTATCTCCAATTCGGGCAAAACTCGCGAAATCGTGGAGCTGACACAGCTGGCACATAACCTGAACCCGGGACTGAAGTTCATCGTCATCACCGGAAACCCCGACAGCCCCCTGGCACACGAATCCAATGTATGCCTCAGCACCGGGAAACCGCAAGAAGTATGTGTACTGGGCATGACGCCTACGACTTCGACCACCGCCATGACCGTCATCGGCGACATCCTGGTGGTACAGACCATGAAAGAAACAGGATTCACCATTGAAGACTACTCCAAGCGCCATCACGGTGGTTACCTCGGAGAAAAATCAAGATCGCTATGCGTAAAGTAATAGGCATCGGAGAAACCATACTGGACATCATATTCCGTGGCGAACAGCCCACAGCAGCCGTTCCGGGTGGTTCGGTATTCAACGGCATCGTTTCACTGGGACGTATCGGTGTTCCCATCTGCTTTATCAGTGAAACGGGCAACGACCACGTGGGCAATATCATCCTCAACTTCATGCGCGAGAACAATATTCCCACAGACCATGTCAATGTGTTCCCCGACGGGAAGTCCCCCGTATCACTCGCTTTCCTGAACAACCGGAGCGATGCGGAATACATCTTCTACAAAGATTATCCCAAGCAGCGCCTGGACGTGGAATATCCGCAGATTCAGGAAGACGACATCGTAATCATAGGGTCGTACTATGCCCTGAATCCGGTACTGCGCGACAAAGTGGTGGAGCTACTGGAACGCGCACACGACATGCATGCCATTATCTACTACGATCCCAATTTCCGTTCGTCCCATAAAGAGGAGGCCATCAAGCTGGCTCCCACCATCATCGAGAATCTGGAATACGCCAACATTGTACGCGGCTCGCAAGAGGATTTCTTCTATATGTGGGGCCTGCAGGAGGCCGACAAGATATACAAAGACAAAGTAAAGTTCTACTGCCGCAACTTCCTCTGCACAGCCGGCGCGGAGCAGGTTTCATTGCGCACCGGCACGATTTCCAAGGAATATTCCATCCCCCCACTGGAGGCGGTCAGCACCATCGGTGCAGGAGACAACTTCAACGCAGGCATCATCTTCGGGCTGCTGAAACATAATGTACGCTACGAGGACCTCGATACCATGGACGAGGCTACTTGGGACCAAGTTATCCAATACGGCATTGAGTTTGCCGCCGAGGTATGCAAGAGTTTCAACAACTCCGTTTCAAAGGAATTTGCAGAAGCACGAAAATACCAGCCATAGACACCCTTACAAAAGGGTGTTCACCACAGATTACATGGCCTGAAAATCCATGCAATCTGTGGTAGAACAGCTTCCGGATTAACAAAATTCTCCCGCTTTTCCTTTCATTTCTGCTTTTTTTTTGCTTTATTTGTCTATCCTTTATACCTTAAGCATTCGCGCTATGAATACAAAAGGAAGCAGACAGCACTCTCCAACCCCTCCTAAGCAGAAATGGCAAAACATCTGCCTTGCCTTGTGCATTCTTTTAGGAATACTCGCCTCTTGCGAAACAGAAGAATCCTTCTATCAACCCCGATTCCCGGCAAACGATGTCCCGTTGACCCGGCAAGCGTTATTCAAGCCGGAAAACTTCTTTGCCTACACCGACTCTACCCTAAAAGCCGTGATTTCCGCACTACGCAGAGTGGAAGAAGAAAAGCATTTCACCGCTTCTTTCCTGTTGAAATACGGCATTCCTCTCTGGAACTTCACCTATAAATTGACTGGAGAAGAGACCTGTATCTTCGTTCCCCTCTACCGCCTTGACAAGCCACACTGCATCGATGCCATCTGGCTGTTGCACATCAAAGACGGATGGATGAAGTTTTTTCCATTGAAGCGTGATGACGAACTCATAAGAGAAAGCGACCAAGTGTTCATATTCGACTTGTTAAGCTATCTAGTATTTGGCGAAGAGAATGCGCAAGGACTCACATTCAAGCCTCATGCCCAGACCCGTTCGGTAATAACCGTCACCCAATGCTGGGATGTATATACCGGACCTAAAGACCAGCTGGAATACAGCTATACCAACTGCGTTAGTCATTCCTATTGGGTGGATGATGCCTTTATAAATAATAGCAACTGGAACAGTGGTGGAGGAGGAAGTGGCGATGTGTGGATTGGAGGAGGAAGTTCTGGAGGTTCCGGCTCTTCACCGGGTACTCCGGCAGGAAATATATTCAAGAAAGAAGCCGACCAAGACTCGCTTTTATGGGTAATCACCGAAAACATGACAGCCCGAATCATGGAAGACTGTTTGGGAGGAGACCTATACAGCCAACTGAAAGAGAAAGTCAAAAACAACAAAATCAATCTGGAATTCGATTTCGGCAAAGGGTATTCCTACAATTGGGAAGAGCATACCTTGCACATCGGATTGGAAGAATTGGAAGCAAACAACCTTCTGCATGAAATGTTCCATGTTTTCCAAACCGCGCAAGAGTCCATATCGTCGTTCAAAAGCTCTATGATGAACAGAGAGATAGAAGCGCATTACGCGCAATATCTTTTCTTACAAAGGAGCGTGGAGTGGACGGAACAGAAACAGAGGCAATATACAGAAAGCCAACGCTTAAGAGCGACAGCCTCGCTAGGAGAGTACGTAAATCAACAAGGGCATGTCAAGACTTCTTTCTTGGATTTCTTTGAAACCTATGTATCTAATAATGTTGTTAATGCTTTCCGTAAGGAAGGATACGAAGATTATCCATTCAAAGAGTATTCGGATATCACCAATATTTTTCCCAACATAAAATTAACAACTAAAAATTGTAACGAATGAAAAGACTATTATTTATTACACTGCTTATAGGATACATCTATCCTTGTGTAGCACAGGACAAACCTATCAGAACAGAAGAAACGCTCGAAGAAACAGTCATTTATAAAAAGACTACCACTTTTAGGGTGGATGGTTATACGTACCAATGCGATGTAGATGACGGCAGCCAGTTTGTGACTCTTCATAACAAAGAGAACAAGTTGACATACAAAGATATTGTATATAAAGCCACAGGAAAAATATACATCGGTAGCTGGAATGAAAAAAAAGTAATTGAATACGATAGCTTCATGAGTAAACAAGCAGACCGCATTGTGGACGAAGCTTTTACCAAAGCCATGGCAGATGAACTCGGAAAGCGTGAGTTCACAATAACCATGCTTCTCAGTCCGGATACGGGGAAAGTAATAGAAGTGAATTTCAATTTCACAACCTTTAGCCCATACGCCAGAGTGCCACTGCATGTCTATAGGGAAATCGAAGTAAAACTGAAAGAACAAATACACTTTAAACCCGGAGAAGTGGGAAAACAACTCAATTACATCATGCTATCATGGAGACAAAAACCTAAAGGGAAACTCCCCCCATTACCACCTCCCGGTTCGCTAATGTAAGCAACATACAAAATTAACAACTAAAAATTGTGACGAATGAAAAGACTATTGCTTATTACACTGCTTATAGGATACATCTACCCTTGTGTAGCACAGGACAAACCTATCAGAACAGAAGAATCACTTTGGGAAACTATTATTTATAAAAAGACTACTACTTTCGATGTAGACGGTTATACGTATCAATGCGATGTAGATGACGGTAGCCAATTTGTGACTCTTTATAATAAGGAGAACAAATTAACATACAAAGATATTGTATATAAAGCCACGGAAAAAGCATATATTGGTAGTTGGA
This sequence comes from Bacteroides sp. AF20-13LB, assembly GCF_003603065.1. Taxonomy (NCBI): domain Bacteria; kingdom Pseudomonadati; phylum Bacteroidota; class Bacteroidia; order Bacteroidales; family Bacteroidaceae; genus Bacteroides; species Bacteroides sp. AF20-13LB. The sequence continues at coordinate 96,890 of NZ_QTMH01000003.1, read as the reverse complement.
ACAGTAAGGTGGTTGAATACGATAGCTCCATGAGTTGGCAAGAAGACTTCATTGTAGACCAAGCATTCACCAAAGCCATGGCAGATGAAATTGGGAAAGATGAGTTATCAATAACCATGCTACTAAGCCCAGACACAGGAAAAGTAATCGAAGTATATTTCAATTTTACGACCTTTAATCCATACGCTAGAGTACCACTGTATGTCTATAGAGAAATCGAAGTAAAACTGAAAGAACAAATTCAATACAAACCAGGGGAAGTAGGAAAACAACTCAACCATATCATGTTGTCGTGGATGCAGAAACCCAAAGGAAAACTCCCCCCATTAAATCCTCCCGGTCCTCTGATGTAACATTGTAAACCAACCTGCCTATGCACGAAAGAATCTATAGCAGTTTTTTTAAAGTTCAAAAAAGAAATATAAAAGCTTGGCATTGCTGTTACCTTCTGTGGGTAAATTACATATATTTGTGACTGACGACATCAGAGAGGTTACGAATTATGTATAAGAACTTATTGAACTTGCTTGTTTTGGCAGTGCTGCTCCCTTCCTGCAGCGGCACTTCCCCTCACATTTCCGTTGTATGCGAAGAAAACAACGTGGGCAACTGCATTGTAAAATGGGAAATGGCCCCCCTCATCAAAGGAAATGTGAAGGTATATGCTTCGACCAATCCCGACCATATCCCCGAAGATGTTCCCGTTGCCGTCGCCAACATCTCCGACCTGAAGATGACTGTCATCACTACCGACCCTACACAACGATACTACTACACACTTGTATTCGCCGACAAATACCGGGTAAAGATTGCCACCCGCAACATCAACATCCCCGGCATACAGAACTTCCGGGACCTGGGAGGCTATTCCTCCTATCCCACCCAAAAGAAAGTGCATTGGGGCATGTTATATCGCTCTGCCGAAATAGACAAGCTGAAACCGTGTTCGCGCAAAGAGCTCAAGAACATAGGCATAAGGACCATCATCGACCTGCGTTCATCTGTCGAAGCGAACAGACAAAGCCCTTTGCAACAGGAATTCAAAGTGATCCATATCCCCATTCCTACCGGCGACATGGAGTATATCCTGAAAGGTGTGCAGGAACAGAAAATCAAGAGCGACACTGTCTACCGAATCGTGGAGCAGATGAACCGCGAGCTCATCAGCAACTACACCAAAGAATACCGCCGGATTTTCGATATTCTGCTGGACAAGAACAATTATCCCGTCGTTATCCATTGCTCGTCGGGCAAAGGGCGCACGGGCATCGTATCGGCACTTGTGCTTGCCTCCCTTGGAGTGGACGAAGACATCATCATGGAAGACTACCGCCTCAGCAACGACTACTTCAACATCCCGGCGGCCTCCCGATACGCCTACCAGCTTCCGGCACGCTCGCAAGAGGCCATCACCACCCTCTTCTCGGCACGCGAGGATTTCCTGAATGCCGCCATCGAAGAAATGGAACGAAGGTATGGAGATACCGACACCTACCTGCAAAGAGGCATCGGTCTGACAAAAGAAGAAAGAAAGAGACTGCAAGACATTCTTTTAACGGATAATTGACAATGGATAATGGATAATGAGTAGCCAATAAAAAACGATTTTATCATGTAATTGCATAATTATCAACCATCAATTATCAATTATCCATTGAAAAGCACTATCTTTGCGCCCGAAATATAAAGATAAAGATATACAGAAGATTTAATGAAGACATTTGAAGAGCTCGGTGTGTCGCCGGAGATACGCCGCGCCATCGAAGAAATGGGTTACGAGCAGCCCATGCCGGTACAAGAGGAAGTAATTCCCTACCTTTTAGGAGAAAACAATGATGTAGTAGCACTGGCACAAACAGGAACAGGAAAGACCGCAGCGTTCGGCCTGCCGCTCATACAGAAGATTAACGTCAACAACCGAATTCCCCAATCACTTATTCTCTGCCCCACCCGCGAACTTTGTTTGCAGATAGCAGGCGACTTGAACGATTATTCTAAATATACCGATGGCTTGCGAGTGTTGCCCGTATATGGAGGCTCGTCCATCGAAAGCCAGATACGCGCCCTGAAACGGGGTGTACACATCATCGTAGCCACACCGGGACGACTGCTGGACCTGATGGAACGCAAAACCGTGTCCCTCGCCACCATACAGAACGTGGTTATGGACGAAGCGGACGAAATGCTGAACATGGGATTCACAGACAGCATCAACGCCATTCTCGCCGATGTGCCGCAGGAGCGCAACACCTTGCTGTTCTCCGCTACCATGAGCCCGGAAATCGCACGCATCTCCAAGAAGTACCTGCGCGATGCCAAGGAAATCACCATCGGACGCAAAAATGAAAGCACCAGCAACGTGAAACACGTAGCCTTCTGTGTACATGCCAAAGACAAGTATGCTGCCCTGAAACGTATTGTGGACTACTATCCGCAGATATACGGCATCATCTTCTGCCGTACCCGCAAAGAAACGCAGGAAATAGCTGACAAGTTGATGCAGGAAGGCTATAATGCCGACTCGCTGCACGGCGAACTGAGTCAAGCGCAGCGTGACACCGTGATGCAAAAGTTCCGCATCCGCAACCTACAACTGCTGGTTGCCACGGACGTTGCCGCACGCGGCCTCGATGTGGACGACCTGACACACGTCATCAACTACGGATTGCCCGATGACACCGAGAGTTATACCCACCGCAGCGGCCGTACGGGACGTGCCGGCAAAACCGGGACTTCCATCGCCATCATCAACCTGCGAGAGAAAGGCAAAATGCGCGAGATTGAGCGCATCATCGGCAAGAAATTCATTGCAGGCGAAATGCCCACCGGCAAACAGATATGCGAAAAGCAACTGCTCAAAGTGATAGACGATCTTGAAAAGGTGAAAGTGAACGAGGAGGAAATCGCCGACTTTATGACCGACATCTACCGCAAGCTGGATTGGCTGAGCAAAGAGGACCTGATTAAACGCATGGTTTCGCATGAATTCAACCGTTTCCTGGATTACTATCGCGGCCGTGACGAGATAGAGACAGCAACCGGTAGTGAGCGTGGTGCAAGAAGTGGCGAGAGGGGCGACCGCAACGACCGTAGAAGCAGCCGCAAAGCAGAACCCGGCTTTACCCGCTTGTTCATCAACCTGGGTAAAATGGACAACTTCTTCCCCAACGAATTAATCAGCCTGCTGAACAACAATACACGTGGACGTGTAGAGCTGGGACGAATTGACCTGATGCAGAAGTTCTCCTTCTTCGAAGTGGAGGAAAAGGAAGCCACCAATGTAGTGAAGGCCCTGAACCGCGCCAGCTGGAACGGCCGTAAAGTATCCGTAGAGGTTGCTGGAGACGAGGGTAAGGAGGCTCCGAGGGGCAAACGTCCGGGTACAGCCGGAAGCCATGGGAAAAAAGAGTTTGACAGCAAGAAGCGCAGTTACAAGGAAGACGGCAAACGGAACGATGCCACCGGCAAACGCAGCGAAAAGGCCGAAAGTCCTGCAAACGACAAGAAGAAAGGCAAGCCCAGCCGCGAAGAGCGGGGTTACACCAAAGCCCGTGGCAAAAAGGATGACTGGAAACAGTTCTTCCAGGGCAACAATGACTTTAAGGATGCAGAGCCCGACTTCAGTGAAGAAGGGTGGGCAAGACGGACACCGAAGAAGAAGTGATATAAACTATAGAAAGATAATAGGGTGATAAAACCGGCAGCATCCGCTACCGTTTTATCACCCTATCCTTTTTCACGACTCTTTATCCTTTATTTCGTGCAGCTTTTCGTACTGAATGCAACGAGCATCCAAACCATTTTCTCCTGCTCTTTCAGGTAGCCGGTCATCAAATCTGCCGTCACGTCATCGCCAGCTTCATTTGCCAGTTCAATTACCTTTCTCTCTTCACCAATCAGGTAGCCGTAAGTCTCGAGGATATGGTCCACAGCCTCACTGCCGCAAGAGATGTCGGACACTTCCTTCACGTTGGCAACCTTCAGGTATTCACTGAACTTATTCTCGGGCACGCCACCCAGCATCAAGATGCGCTCTGCAATCTCGTCAATCTTCTCGGCGGTATCGTCATACATACTCTCGAACTTCTCGTGCAGCACAAAGAAGCCGTGTCCCTTGATGTTCCAGTGCATACCGCGCAAATTGGTGTAATGTACCTGGAAGTCGGCCAATAATTGGTGCAATGCTGATGCTACGCCAGCCACTTTCTTTTCATTCAAATGCAAGTAATCTAAAGTTTTCATAATTCTATTGTTTTAAATATTTATACTATTTTTCTTTTGGGTATTGCAAAGATAAGGGGTAAATCAAGGCTTGTCAAACAGATAATTTCTATCTTTGCATAGACGAACTCTATACATAACCTTCAAATGCCTTGTTCATCATGACTTTACAACAATTGGAATACATCCTTGCCGTCAACCAGTTCCGCCACTTTGCCAAAGCAGCCGAATATTGCCGCGTGACACAGCCCACCCTCAGTGCCATGATTCAGAAACTGGAAGAGGAACTGGACACCCGGATTTTTGACCGCAGCCAGCAGCCGGTATGCCCCACTCCCGTCGGTATCCACATCATAGAACAAGCACAGAATATATTGGTTCAAGCCAACCGTATAAAGAATATTATAGAAGAAGAAAAACACTCACTGACCGGCACCTTCAAGCTGGGTATACTTCCCACCGTAGCTCCTTACCTCCTGCCCCGTTTCTTTCCGCAGCTGATGAAGAAATACCCCGACCTCGACATCCGGGTAGTCGAAATGAAAACAAACGACATCAAGAAAGCCCTGCAGACGGGAGAAATAGATGCAGGTATCGTAGCGAGTCTGGCAGGTATGGAAGAGTTGCAGCAGACGCCGTTGTTCTATGAACAGTTCTTTGCCTACGTGTCGCGCGAAGACGCCCTCTTCAACAACGAGGTAATCCGTACTTCCGACCTGAACGGCGAACAGCTTTGGCTGCTCGACGAGGGCCATTGCTTCCGTGACCAGCTGGTGCGCTTCTGCCAGATGAAGTCGGCACGTGCCAGCCAGCTTGCCTATCACTTGGGCAGCATGGAGACCTTTATGCGCATGGTAGAAAGCGGCAAAGGCGTGACCTTCATCCCCGAACTGGCCGTTCTGCAACTGGGCGATGCCCAGAAAGAGCTGGTACGTTCCTTCGCCATCCCCTGCCCCACCCGCCAGGTCGTGCTGCTGACCAATAAGAACTTTATCCGCCACACGCTGCTCGAAGTGCTGGTTAAGGAGATAAAACTTTCCGTACCCAAGGAAATGCTCTCACTGAAAGCAACCCAAGCAGTCGTATAGATTTCATCTATCGCTCCATAAAATCTTTCAATCGGATTTTTTGTTCTATCGGGGAAAAATGCTATATTTTTGCAAACAGAAAAAGCGAAGGTCGGTTGCACCTCAGCATCATCAAGCAAACTGGCTTCTACATTCTGTCTGCACAATCTTCGCATTGGTAAAACAAAAAACTAAACCTATTAAAAGAGAAAAATTATGGAACCGATCATCAACTCACAACTCCCTGAATTCAAGGTTCAGGCTTTCCAAAACGGAAGTTTCAAAACAGTATCCCACGAAGACGTAAAAGGTAAATGGGCCATTTTCTTCTTCTATCCGGCAGACTTTACCTTCGTATGCCCTACCGAGCTGGTAGACATCGCAGAGAAATATGACCAATTCCAAGCAATGGGCGTAGAAGTATATTCTGTAAGCACAGACTCGCACTTTGTGCACAAGGCATGGCACGATGCTTCCGAAAGCATCCGCAAGATTAAGTACCCCATGCTTGCCGACCCCACAGGCGTGCTGAGCCGCGCATTCGGCGTGATGATTGAAGAGGAAGGCATGGCATATCGCGGCACATTCCTCGTAAATCCCGAGGGTAAAATCAAGATTGCCGAGATACAGGACAACAACATCGGACGCAATGCCGACGAGCTGCTGCGCAAGGTAGAAGCTGCACAGTTTGTTGCCACACACGATGGAGAAGTCTGCCCTGCCAAGTGGAAGAAAGGAGCGGAAACTTTGAAGCCGAGCATCGACCTTGTAGGAAAGATTTGATAAGTAATAGGAGGAGCGGGCGCTTTCACCATAGAAAGACGTCCGCTTTCCTTTAAGACGTCCGCAGTACTTGTACAGAAGTACTGTAGTACTTTCAAAGGAGTACCGCAGTACTTTCGAAGGAGTATTGGAGTACTTCCTCACAAGTTCTGCAACTACTCTATATCAAACATATTAAAAGACTATTTTCTCACCCCAAACACCCTATTAATCATGTTAGAAACAACTATATTAGACCAGGTGCGGAGCGTATTCCAGCATTTGGAAGCCCGCTACGTCTTTCACATCACCTATCATCCGGGTCACGAGCAGGCACAAGAGCTTATCGGATTCTTGAAGGATGTGGCAAGCTGTTCCGACAAGCTCTCCTGCCGGATGAGTGAGATAGAGAACCCCGTGTTGGAGTTCACATTGCTGAAAGACGATGTGGAAACCGGCATCAAGTTCCGCGGCATCCCCGGCGGACACGAGTTCACTTCCCTCCTGCTTGCCGTGCTGAATGCCGATGGAAAGGGGAAAAATCTGCCGGACGAAGCAATTCGTCGCCGCATCCGGGCGTTGCAAGGCGACATCAGCCTGCAAACGTATGTATCGCTTACTTGCACCAACTGTCCGGATGTGGTGCAGGCACTGAACATCATCGCATTGCTGAATCCGCACGTCACCCACGAGATGGTGGACGGGGCGCTTAATCAAGAGGAAGTAGATGCGCTGAAGATACAAGCCGTGCCGTCAGTCTACGCTAATGGCAAGCTGCTTCACGTAGGTCGCGGTTCTTTAGGAGAGCTTTTGCAGAAGCTGGAAGAAGCCTTCGGCAGTGCTCCGCAAGAGGACGAAGCGCCGATAGAGAGAGATTTCGACGTGCTGGTATTGGGCGGCGGACCAGCCGGAGCTTCCGCAGCCATCTACTCTGCACGCAAGGGCCTACGGGTGGCGATTGTTGCCGAGCGCATAGGCGGACAGGTAAAGGAGACGGTAGGCATAGAAAACCTTATCTCCGTGCCGCAGACTACTGGTGCAGAACTTGCCAACGCACTCCGCACACATATAGAGCACTATCCGATAGAGATTTTCGAGGAGCGTAAGATAGAGAAAGTAGAGTTGCAGGGAACGGAGAAAAGTGTCTCCACCGTAGGCGGCGAGATGTTCCATGCACCGGCGGTAATCATTGCCACAGGGGCAAGCTGGCGCAAACTGAATGTGGAGGGCGAAGCGGAATACATAGGACGCGGCGTGGCATTCTGTCCGCATTGCGACGGTCCGTTCTATCAAGGCAAGCATGTGGCGGTTATCGGTGGAGGTAACTCGGGGATTGAAGCTGCCATCGACCTGGCAGGCATCTGCCGGAAGGTAACGGTATTCGAATTTGCCGATACACTGAAAGCCGACCAAGTGCTGCAAGAGAAAGCCCAGAGCCTGCCGAATGTGGAAATCTTCACCTCGTCACAGACCGTAAAAGTCGATGGAAACGAGGAAAAAGTAACTTCTATCCGCATCAAGGACCGCCTTACCGGCGAGGAACGCGACTTCCCGTTAGACGGCATCTTCGTGCAAATCGGTTTGGCAGCCAACAGCGCTCCTTTCCGCAACAAGCTGGAAACGACTCCGACCGGGGAGATTAAGATTGACGCTTTCTGCCGTACCACACTTCCGGGGGTATATGCGGCAGGGGATGTATCGAATGTTCCCTACAAGCAGATAGTCATTGCCATGGGCGAAGGGGCAAAGGCAGCACTCTCGGCATTCGATGACCGTATCCGTGGAGTGATTTAGAAAATATCACCCATAAAAGTATAGGCAGGGGGCACACGTTAAGGATTGGCAAGCTTCAGTTCCTGAATCAGATTTCCTGCCTTCCCATACTTCTCAATCATAAACAGTATGTAGCGTACATCTACCCCGATGGTGCGCTGCATCTTCGGCTCATAAAGGATGTCGCTGCTCATGGCTTCCCAGTTCCCATCGAAGGCAAGCCCCAGAAGTTCTCCTTTGGCATTGAACATGGCACTGCCGGAATTGCCTCCCGTAATGTCATTATTGGAGATAAAGCAGACATTCATTTCTCCCTTCTCATCGGCATATCTACCGAAATCACCGGAGGAAAGAAGGGATAGCAACTCAGGCTGCACTTCAAAATCCACATCGCCTGCATGGGCTCTGACTTTCTCCAGAATACCTTTCGCGGTGGTATAATAATCATATTCCGCTCCGTCGAAGGGGGCATAACCGCAGACAGTGCCAAAACTCAAACGCATGGTGGAGTTGGCGTCGGGATAGAAGTTACGGGATGCGTACATACGTCGCACGGCAGAGTTGAACAAACGTTCATTCCGCTCGATTTCACCGGAAGCCTGCTGTACCTGCATATTCATCTCGAATAGCTTCGTGATGAGGTCGATGCCCAAGTTGATGGCAGGGTCATTATATATCTGATAGGTGGTGTCCTGCTCCAGAAAACGCTTCAATCCACGGGGGGTGGTCAGCTCCGAGCGGGCATAAAGACTATCCACATAGGTACGCTCGTTACCTCCGTATTCTGTCGCAATCGTCTGGTAGAGCTCGGGCAGATAGGTGGAATCCACTTGGGAGCGGTATTCTTTCAACAGTGCTGTAAACACTTCCTTGTCAATGCCCAAGTCCAGATTGGCATATTTCTCAACGATAGCTTTCAGATTGGCAACCACCGTTTTCTCTTCCCCCTCAAAGTCGAAGTTGAGGATGGACAAAGCAAGCTGCACCAGTTCCGGACCGTTCAGGAAAGATTCGGCAAAGTAAGCTCTGGCACGATAAGCATCACGGCGGCTCTTGTAGTTCAGCTCCAGGTCGGAAAAAAGATGCAGCAGATGTTCCCGCTCCTCCGGTGTCTGCTGTATCCAGCGACGGAGTTCGGTCTCCATGGCACGCTTCTTGTCCAGCACATGCAGTTTCTTGATGGTGCGGTTCACTCCTATGCTGTTCTTCCAATAATTGGAACTTTCGTCGTATTTGGAAGCGTACTTGATGCGGATGCTGTCACGGCTATCCATTTCACGCTTCCAGATGGCCTGCTTCACACCACGGACATCTATCTGAGCCTGGTTGGTGGTGGTCATCATCTCTTCGATGCCAAAAGAGGAAAGATAGCGTTCCGTACTGCCCGGATAGCCCATCGTCATACAGAAGGAACCCTCACGATAACCGTCCAGAGATATCGGAGCCACGTATTCGGGATGGTAGGGAACATTGTCGGGAGAATAGTCGGCAGGACGGTTGTCTTTGCCGGCATAGATACGGAATACGGCGAAGTCGCCCGTATGGCGCGGCCATACCCAGTTGTCAGTGTCCCAGCCGAACTTGCCCACTGAGGAAGGCGGTGCAAATACCAGCCGCACATCATTGTAGTCGCGATAAACGGAAAGCCAGAATTCATTGCCTCCATAGTAAGCATCCACAATGCCTATCAACGTGGAGTCTTTACGAGAAACCTCTTCGCCAATGACCAGCATCACCGAATCTACTACACTTGTACGCTCAGATTCGTTCATATCCGGTTTTACTGCTCCAAGTACCCGACGGGTCACGTCTTGCTGGTGCAAGAGGAAGCGGACGTAAAGTTCCGGATTAGGCAGTTCTTCACTAAGATTACGTGCCACAAAGCCGTCTTTCAGATAGTCGTGCTCCACAGACGAGTGTTGCTGTATGCTGCTGAAGCCGCAGTGATGATTGGTAAACACCAGCCCGTCCTCGGACACCACCACGCCGGAGCAGAAGCCGCCGAAGCTGACTACCGCATCCTTCAGCGACGGGCGTTTCGTATTGTATAGCTTGTTGACAGACATCTGCAAGCCCAACTCTTTCATGGTCTGGCGTGTCTGCTTGTTCAGATTTCCCAGCATCCACATCCCTTCATCCGCTTGTCCCGGCAGAGAAAAAAGGAAGCAGACAGCTATCAGTATAAATCTTATTTTCATTCCGTCAATTCTTGTATTATTCAGTAATCAGCCTCAATTGCTTGGCACCCGTACGCGCCTTGAGCCACTCCGCAATCTTTTCCTTCTCGTGCGCACCCGGATGCTTGCCGAATTTCAAGACGGCAAGGGTCACAGTATCCACCCGTACAGAATCTACCGCCAGTTCAATCGCATGAGATATTGATACGGTCTTTACCGACGGGTAGAGCACTTTCAGTTCCGGGATAATCTTCTTGCCCAATTCATCGAAGGTTTTGTATCTTTCCAAATTCTGCTCCAGCGTGGCAATCTTCTGTTTCTGTTCCACCAGACGCTGCTCACTGTTCTTGTAGAAGTCTTCCATCACCATGGCACGGATGGAAGAAATATCCACCGCTTCATTGTTCATGCCTTGGAGGACTATCAGCTTGGTATTGTCCAGCTTATAGTCTTTCATCTTGCTGCGGGCAATGGCGATGGAAGCTTCGGGCACCTCCTGCCCAATCAGCACGACACGTATTTCGTGGCCCTTGCCCTCGTGATGGATTTTCTTGTCCAGCACCTGCGTATTCTCAAAGGAGAGCTGCTCGTTGACAAAACGGTTGGCAGCACTCTCAAAGAAGGTATCCTGGACGATACCTACCGTCAGATAGACAGCGGGACACATGGTCAGGATAGCAATCAGGACGATATATTTACGTACTTTCTTCTCCCGGTTCTTATCCACAAACTCCTTGCGCTGGAAGTGCATCACGCGCACGCCCAGGAAAGTGGCAAGACTGATAAACACAGAATTGATGAAATAAAGATAGAATGCACCGAGGAAATAAATCAAGTTACCCGTTGCCAGCCCGTAGCCTGCCGTACAGAGAGGCGGCATCAAAGCCGTGGCAATGGCAACACCCGGAATCACATTTCCTTTCTCTTTGGTAGAGAGCGCCGTCACACCTGCCAAGCCGCCCATCAAGGCGATGAATACGTCATAAATGGTGGGTGACGTACGTGCCAGCAATTCCGACTGCCCTTCGGCAACGGGACTCACCAGAAAGAAAATGGTAGCAGTGGTCACACTGAACAAGGTAGTTATCAAGAAGCTCTTCAAAGACCGCTTCATCAATTCAAAATCATTCAACCCCACAGAAAGCCCCACGCCCATGATAGGCCCCATCAGCGGCGAGATGAGCATGGCACCGATAATCACGGCTGTGGAGTTTACATTCAATCCCAACGAGGCCATGAATATGGCGAATATCAGAATCCAAAGATTGGCTCCTTTGAATTCCACTCCCTTACGGATGGAATCTACAGTTTCCAGTTCATTGTCCTTGTCTTTGCGCAAATCAAGATAGTCTTTCAGAAAAGTCTTGATAGCGAAGGTATTTCTGTTGTCGGTCGTCTTTTCTTCCATTATCAATTATCAGTTTTCAATTTTCTCTCAATGAAACGCCTCGTAAAACACTGCTGGTCATCTCGGCAGCAAAGTCCTTTGCCTTAATGCCAAGAGTTGGCAAGAAATCTGCCAAAGCACGTTTTTCCGGTGCTCCAAGTTTACGTTTAAGCATAGCAGTGTTCATGCGAAAAAGAGCTTGGTCGCCCTTACTACGTATGATTCCGAACCCCTTGTCATCCACACCACGCTCGTAAAGAACACCAAAGAGGCGTTTCTCTGTCTCTGCCAACTTATGGCGAGCCTGGACACGGTCGTAGTCAAGAAGTCGTTGCTCTATTACCTCTGCCACACGTGTTTGTACAGCAACGTAATTTTGGGCAAAAGCAATCTCCGACTTACGAGGGTCACCATTTTGTGCCACGAGGTAGCAGGCATAGCGAGTGAGCATAAAGTCTTCAATGTCCTTTGATGCACCTTTAGGCATAAGTATCGTTTTACTGATGCCGGTAAAATGATTACTCGTCTCTACACTAGCGTTTTGGCAAGCCTCCTTAGCTTTTCCTAAAACATTCTCAAACGTTTGCCATTTGGCATAGCCCAGAATGGGATATAATTCGCGAGCACTCCAGCACTCCACGCCTTCGTATTCACACGCAATGGATTCGAATCTTGCGAGGAGATTCTGAATTGCTTCTGATTTAATCATACTTGATTCTGAATTTATTGTTTGCTCTTCTGCACAATCCTTGATTTCAAAACAATCTTTATGCGATTGATTTTTCTGTCCATTGTGTCACTTCAGTTTTAATAACAGTACAAAAGTAATGCTTTTCTTGACAAAACTGTTAAATACGCAATGTTTATCAATCTAACTTCTCTAACCTCACTTCACCAGCCTACCAATGAACGGAATCTGCCTCAACGGCAAGTCGCACTTCACGATATAGGCCACAAAGAGCAGCAACAAAACGGTACGGTACGCCATACGCAGGTAAATATTTTCTATCGGGACATATTCGGCAGCCAGATAGAGTACTGCCGCAAGCAGCACATAACTACCGATAGCCCTCAGGTCATACTGAATGGGATACTTCTTCTGCCCTACGAAATAGGACAGAAGCATGGCGATGCCATAGCCACAGAATCCTGCCCAGGCACAAGCCATATAACTGTATCGGGGAATCAGAAGTATGTTCATCACTACCAGCACCGTGCAACCTATCAAGGAGAAATAAGCTCCCCAACGCGTTTCGTCAATCAGCTTGTACCAGAAGGAAAGATTGAAATAGATACCCATAAAGATTTCGGCAGCCATCACGATAGGCACTACCCGCAATCCCGGCCAGTAGTCGCGACCGATAATATGGCGCAGGATGTCCAGATAGAACATGACAGCGAGGAATGCCAGCAGTGTGAAGATGATGAAGAACTTCATGGCTTGCGCATACATCTGCTTGTTGTCCTTGTCCCGGCTCTTCCCGAAGACAAAAGGCTCGTATGCATAGCGGAAGGCTTGTGTAAGCATCGCCATCACCATGGCAATCTTGCTGGCAGCCCCATAAATGCCCAACTGTACGGAAGCTTCCGCCTCATCCGGATAGACAAAAGGAAAAATAATCTTATCCGCCACCTGATTCAGGATACCTGCCAAGCCGAGTACCAGCAACGGCAGACAATAAGCAAGCATCCGCTTCAGCAGTTTTCTGTCCAGCACGTAGGCAAACCCACGCAACTCCGGAATCATGCAAAGCATGATGGTAGAGGTGCATATCAGATTGAAAAGGAAGGCATAACCCACGTCATCCCCTTTCATTCCCACATAATAGAGCAGATTCAGTGCAATGTTCAGGAAGATGAACAGCAGTTTGAGTGCCGCAAACTTAATGGGACGCTTCTTGTAGCGCAAATAAGCGAAAGGAATGCTTTGAATAGCATCCATCGCCACCACAATCATCATCATGCCCACGTACCAGGGATGGTCACCATACTCCAGCCATCCGGCAATGGGGTTGAGGAACAGCAATCCCAATGCAAGAAAGGTAAGCGCCCCCACACTCACACTGAGCAATGTCGTGGAGTACACCCGCATCGGGTCGTCCTCTCCTTTATTGGCAAAGCGGAAGAAACCGGTCTCCATGCCGCACGTCAACAACACCAGCATGAGCGCCACCCACGCATATACATTCGTCACTACGCCATAGCCTCCGCTTTGTGCGGACATCGCCATGGTATATACGGGCACCAGCAGGTAATTGAGGAAACGCCCCACAATGCTGCTCAACCCATAAATGGCAGTTTCTTTTGCCAATGATTTTAATCCGGCCACTTCTTTAATGGTTGTTATGAACACAAAGGCACGGAGGCACAAAGTTTTCTAGGATAAGAGGAAAGAGAGACTTTATGTCTCCGCATCTCTGTATTCGTTTTCTTAAAATGAATCACTCGTCGCCAAACAAGGTACGCTGGCTACTATAGAGGCTTCGCCCCAGATGCTTGTAGGCAAGCTCCGTCACTTCACGCCCACGGGGAGTGCGTTTCAGGAAACCTTCTTTTATCAGGAACGGTTCATAGACTTCCTCTATCGTACCTGCATCTTCGCCCAAAGCAGTGGCGATGGTAGTCAATCCCACCGGACCGCCTTTGAACTTGTCGATGATGGTACAGAGTATCTTATTGTCTATCTCGTCCAGACCATACTTGTCGATATTCAGAGCCTCAAGGGCAAACTGTGCGATTTCCGTGTCAATGCTCCCCGAACCTTTCACTTGGGCAAAATCGCGTACACGCCGCAGCAATGCATTGGCAATACGCGGTGTGCCACGGCTGCGGCTCGCAATCTCGGCGGCAGCCCTTACGGAGCAAGGCACATCGAGGATGCCGGACGAACGACGGATAATGCCGCTCAACACATCATCATCGTAATATTCCAGATGCAGGTTGATACCGAAACGGGCACGCAACGGAGCTGTCAACAGACCGCTACGCGTGGTAGCTCCCACCAGCGTGAAAGGATTCAAATCAATCTGTATGCTTCGGGCAGAAGGGCCTTTGTCTATCATGATGTCTATGCGGTAGTCCTCCATGGCTGAGTACAGATATTCCTCCACTACGGGGCTCAACCGGTGTATTTCGTCGATGAAAAGTACATCATTGGGCTCCAGGCTGGTAAGCACTCCCGCCAAATCCCCCGGCTTGTCAAGTACCGGACCGGAAGTTATCTTGAAACCTACGCCCAGTTCGTTGGCTATGATATTGCTGAGTGTTGTTTTTCCCAATCCGGGAGGGCCGTGAAGCAACACATGGTCCAGCGCCTCGCCACGCAGGCGGGCAGCTTTCACAAATATGCGCAGATTGTCCACCACCTTGTCCTGCCCGCTGAAATCCTCAAAATTCAACGGACGGAGAGCGTTCTCGAAATCACGTTCTCGGCTGGTGACGGGCTGCTGGTTGCGTATATCAAAATCTTCTTGTTCCATTCCAGATTCCTTTGTTTTCTGCAAAATAACTAATTTATTTTGAGATAAGCGATAGAAGTTAGTTTTTTCATGGCTATCTCTCCTACCCAAAAAAAACTGCATGAAAGAAAACTCATTCATACAGTTCTTAAAATCATCCATAAGCTAATCTTGCTTACCTTACCCTATGCAATACTATGTTACATATTAATACCTATTTATTGTTTTTGATATGGTTCCTAATCAGCATAGTATTTCACAATCATTTCTTGCCTTTCGAATAAACGATATAATCCCAAGACTTCAACAAAGCATTAGCACCATCTTTTATGACTTCTACCTTTACTTGATGTTTACCCTCAGGCAGCTGATATTTCCAAAATATATCTAACCGCCGATCATGGAAGTAAGTCGGAAATGCAGCAGCCTTCTCGACCAACTCCCCATCAAGATACAGATTAACTTTCAGTACTGCATCCGGCCGATTCATGTCCCTACGAATAGCCTCCCCACGGAGTACAAATCCCGTACCCTCAAATTCAAAAGTCAGTATATCTATATCGTGTTTAGACAATTCAACCTTAGCCGTGGGATACATATCTGTAAAACTCTGCTCCAAACGTACAGTCTCGGGCCTCTGTACGGCAATTGTCACATTCTCCTTTTCCACTTTTCCTCCATTCCTGCGAATCATCTCCAAAGCATGTTTATTGCTGATAGTGTAAATCTGATCCAAACAGAGTAACGTATACTTGAAATTCTTGCCTTCCGCCCCTCTCAAACCTTTCATCCAATATTCAGGGATAGCATCATAGCCTATCATTGTGCCTAATATCCCTCCTGCAGAAGACGGATTACAATCTGAATCCTGACCTGCCCGCGTTGATATTTCCATTGTCTTAGTGAAATCACCATTGCCATACAATAATCCTAAAACGATGTAAGCGGCATTAATTTTAGCATCAATATCTAATGGATGAAATACTCCATCCGGACAACCGATCTCTTCCGCATGATGTTTCTGAATTTCGAACCAAGTACGTTTCCAATCATCAGGATACATTTTATACCACTCTATCACATCTGCAATACATTTATAGAAACCACTTTCCTCCGGAATCGTCTTTAAAGCCTCAGTAACAATAAACTGGATATCATCAGACACAAAAGCAAGACTATACATGGCACCGACATAAACACCACCATACCAGCCATCGCCATAACACATAAGATGCCCCACCTTATCACTGATTTGAGAAGCTGAATTAGGCATACCCGGATTCATCAGTCCGGCAAAATCTGCTTCAATCTGATAATCAATGTCATCGGCATGTGGGTTATTCAGCCAATGTCCAGGATTGTCCACTCCATGAGCTATATTATACCTCGCAGCCTGATTGGCATGCCATAAATTATAGTCTGCCGTAGCAAAAGCTACAGCAAAATCTTTCACCGAAGCATCCAGCCCTTTTTTCTCCAATACATCTACAAAAGTGAGGTCCATGTAAATGTCATCATATAAATCAGGCCAGGAATCCATCAATCTTTGCACATAACCTTCCCCCCAAGGAATCGTCTGATAATCCTGAATAAAAGTTCCTTGATACCTAAATTCCGTATAACTACCGAAGCTAACCCCGATAGTCTGGCCGGCCCAACCTCCCTTTATCTTATTCTCTAATTGAACCTTACTCATCGTCACTGATGAAGGCAATTTTGAAGCTGCATTACCCATTACAGTCCCCAGCAGCACGCATATACATATTCCAAAGATTCTAAGTTCTTTCATAATTAATTTTTTAATTTATATTTCAATATACCACCCTATTTATACCCCTCATTTTGTTCCAATTTATTATTAGCTTGTATCTCTGACAAAGGAATAGGAAATAAGTTTAAATAAGTTTCTTTAGAAGGTTCGTGAAAAGTCCATTCTCCTTTTGTATAATTATTATCAAAACGTATCAATTGGCTACGCCTCAAACCTTCCAAAGCAAATTCCCGGCCCCATTCATCCAATAAAATTCCAAAACGTACAGGAACACCATTTACATTAGTTGTTTTCAACAAATCAGCTCCAGAGAGATTGTTGTCACCGTCAAAAGCACGTTTCCGTACTTCATTGACTAACTGTGCCGCTTCTTCCGCATTGCCATTTGTACGTAAAATACACTCAGCTTTCATCAAGTAAACCTCTGCATAACGCATAGCCACCCAATCATTATCCAACGCACGCGAGGTTCCCATTTTAATTTCATACTTACCGCAACGGTAACCTTCAGCCTCTCCTCCATTTTCAAGATTGCTGACTTCCTTTGTATAAATCAAGGGTTTTCCTTCCCAACCAGGAACAAGTCCAGTGCAATATAAGATAGACCCGTCACTGCCATACTGCTGCCCCATTCTCCAGGTTTTCGGTAAACGCTTATCGCCTTCCTCATAAGTATCTATAAAAGTAGGAACAGCACACACCCCATTATCCAACCATGTCTGCAAATTAAAGGTTTTTACATTTGAAGGATGAAGAGTTTTCTGCAAAGCCATGTAAATGGTACTTCCAGTCTTCACCTCATCTGCCGGATAAGCAAATATAATCTCTTGGGAGCCTTCATTCTGGGCATAGAAAGGTGCACTATAATCATTCTCCAAGGCATATTTATTGGAGTTCATTATTTCTGTACAAAGTGCCATGCATTCCGTATACATATTCTTCCCTATCCATGACTCTGCATTCAAATAAAGACGTGCCAGTAACATCTTGGCATTCCATTTATTGAATCTGCCATAGTAAGTCTTTGTATCGTCACTCAGCTTATCAACATTATTTTTTATACTATTCTCTATAAATGCAAACACCTCTTCGCGGCTACTGGTTTCCGGCAAGAAACCTTCCGGAACATCAAACCGGTCTACAATAGGTACATTACCGAAAGCCTCACATAGTATGTAATACCAATAAGCACGGGCTACCTCCAACTCAGCTATTACACTTTCCTTACCAGTAACTTCGAAATCCAAATTGTCAAGCTGATAAATTACCCGATTACAATTACTGATTCCTCCGTAGGCCTGTCCCCAAAGATCTGAGAAATGGGGATCTTCCGGTTTCCATGTATGCTTATGCAGACGTATATAGATTCCTCCGTCAAACCAAGCTGCTCGCGGTGTTACGGCCACATCAGTCGTTTCTTCAAAGTCCCACCACTTACGCCATTCCAGAAGTCCTCTATAATCCGTATATACCGGTGTAATGGCAGCAATGATATCTTTTTCATTTTTATAGAAGTTGTTGTCTACCAACCTATCATAGATTTTCTCATCAAGATTTGTGCAAGAACCAGCCATTGCCCCCAACCCCATCAGGAACAATATATATAAACTATATTTTTTCATCATTCTTCATTTTAAAATTTAACAATAGCACCGACCGTATACGAACGGACTGTAGGATACAGCTCCTTACGCTCAACTCCAGGATCTAAACCCTTAATACTGACTTCAGGATCCAGTCCATCATAACCAGTGATAGTAAGCAGATTATGTCCCGTCACATATAACCGCACACTTCTCAAATATTTATTATTCAGATTAAGAGTATAACCCAATGTAACATTGTCTAACTTCACATAGTCTCCCTTCTCAACATAATAGCTATGGTACATATGAGAATCAAAAACATAAGACTGGCTCCCGAAAGGTTTTTTCAATACAGATTTCGGCAAATTACCTTCACTAATACGCTTCATCGTTTCCCAATGCATTCTATACTCATTCAATACTTCAAAGCCGAAAGCTCCTCTCAAAGATATTCCCAAATCAAACTTTTTATATAAAAGTGTTGTGTTCAAACCTGCATACATACTTGGCAAACCATTACCGATCACTTGTTTGTCTTCCTGTCCGGCTTCACTGGCCAATTTAGGATTACCATCAGCACCTTCCACCAACCATAATCCATCATCGGTAAGTCCTACTGCTTTCCAACCGTAAAAATTTCCTATCGGTTCACCCTCCTTTACAATATGCGTCGTCTGCTGAATACCTGAACTAGTCCACCCCGTATACCAATAATCTCTTTGATACTTGTCATTGGAAAGAGATAAAAGTTTGTTGACATTATAAGAGAAATTACCTCCCAGTCTCCAAGTAAAATCCTTTGTCCGGATAACCTCTCCATCCAATGCTACTTCAATTCCCCTATTTCTTATCTTGCCTACATTAGCCCACATCGTACTAATGAAGTTAGGTGGCACAGGAACTTGATATTCAGACAATAAATCTGAAGTTGTCCGCTGATAAAGATCAATTGTACCATTCAATCTTCTACTCAAAAGAGAAAAATCAATACCTAAGTTCCATTCCGATTTTGTTTCCCATTTCAAATCTGGATTAGGATTAGAGGCCGGTACTACTCCTTGTGTCCATTGCCCGTTCATCTGGCCTACACCAGAATAGTTCAATAAAACCAGCGACTGATAAGAATCTGACAATTCTGTTCCCGTCACACCAAATCCAACTCTCAACTTCAAGTCATCTACGAAACCGATATTTTTCATGAAGCTCTCTTCGCTAATTCTCCAACCGGCTGAAATAGCAGGAAACCAGCCCCATTTATGATTCACGCCAAATTTTGAAGACCCTTCACGTCTCAAACTTCCCATCAGCATGTACTTGTTATCATAGTTATAGGTAAGTCTACCAAAGAAAGAGATCAGCTTATTGCCATTTTTATAGCTACTGATTGTCGATTTACCATCTTTTGTAGACTGGGCTGTACCAATATTCCAAGGGCCAAATATATCAGTAGGGAAATCCATAGCATACATCTGGCTGCCTTGTCTTTCAAAATCTTGATAGCTATATCCCACCAATCCCGAGAACTCATGCTTTCCTATCGTCTTAAAATAATCTGCTGTCAGTTCCAGAGTCCGATCCATACTGCCGGCTGCCCATTTGGTTACTTCAGCGTTTTTATTTTCAATAGTGGTAGTAAAATAGTTGAAAGTATTCCATTTGTCCCTCATGGAGTCATATCGCTGCATGGCCGCCATCGCACTCAGATTCAACCCTTCAATGGGTGAAAAAGTAATTTTCCCACTCGCTAGAAGTTGATTCCATTTTTCCTGGTCTGTTTCCTCATTCAGAAGAGCTACCGGATTATAGGGCTTATAAGAAGTTCCATATTCTTTATAGGAGCCGTCTTCATTATAAACCGGACGCGTCGGATTCATCAAGCAAGCCTGCAAATAAGCATTATACCAAGTAACGTCCTGCTTTATGGTCGAATTGTTGACATTCAACTGTATTTTCAATTTGTCATCCATCATCGAATGATTCAATCCAATCTTGAATGTCAAAGCTTCCTTGCCTGTATTCAACAAGATACCATCCTGCTTTCTATAGGTTATCGAAGCAATATAGTTTGTCTTTTCAGTTCCTCCACGCAAAGACAAATTATGAGTATGATTTACGGGATTACGGGTAATTGCATCAATCCAATTGACATCAGCACCTTCATCACTGATATTATCCTTAAACAAAGGGTCCTGTGCTAGTCTTCTGTAATCAGATGCTGTCAGTACATCCGTCTGCTTTTGTATAGACTCGAATGCTACATATCCATGGTATTCCAAAGACGCTTTGCCTTGCTTTGCTTTTTTTGTAGTAATGATTATCACACCATTTGTTCCTCTAGTTCCATAAATAGCCGCAGCCGATCCATCCTTCAGTACATCAATGGTTTCCACATCCTCGGGAGCAATGGAATTCAGACTTCCTCCGGGAATGCCGTCAATAACAATCAAAGGGGCTGATGACGCAGAAATCGTGGATACACCACGAATATTGATTTCCACTCCTGCTGTCGGGTCTCCCGATGGGCTTGCCATTTGCAAACCAGCAACCTTGCCTTGCAACAACTGGGTAGCATCTTTTACAACTCCTTGAATAAAGTCTTCAGACTTCACATTCGTAATGGCACTTGTAATTTCCCCCTTCTTCATAGAGCCATACCCAATAACTACCACATCATTTAGAAGATTAGAACTTTCGGTCAACTGGACGTTAATGCTTGTTTTCTCGCCCACAATCATTTCTACGGTATTATAACCGATGTATGAGATGACCAACACATCTTTTGGAGAAGAAACCGTTATGGAGAACTTACCTTCAACATCAGAAATCACACCAGTAGTCTGGCCTTTAACAAGAATATTAGCACCAATAACAGGTACACCCTCAACATCTGTCACCAATCCGTTTAAGGTTCTTTTTCCTCCGGAAGCATACATACATACTGATATTCCCATCAAACACAGTAGAAAGAAATACCGCCACCATTTTACACTTTTCTGTTTCATATTATTTTAATAAAGTTAATAAAGCCAATTTATATTCAAATCATCGGAGAGATCAGTTACCTCCCGAAAATATAATAAGTGAAAGCCCTAAAATAAAGAAGACAAACATTATTGCCAGAAGTCTATTCGTTCCGCGCGGACTTCCTGCAAACTCTTTCCAAATAAACACTCCCCATAAAGCAGCAATCATAGGAGCTCCCTGCCCTAGTGCATATGAAATAGCAGTACCTGCCTTTTCAGCAGCAATATAGCTCAAAGCCGTTCCCAGCCCCCAGATGCATCCACCTAAGATACCAACCAAATGTGTTTCTATTTTTCCCGCAAAATATTCCTTATAAGTAACAGATACTCCCACAAAAGGGTGTTTCATCACCAAAGTATTGAATATAAAATTACTGAAAAAGATTCCGACAGCAAAGATGAAAAATGCTGTATAAGGAGTAGCCATCCCAGGTGTGGGAGAAATAAAATTATTCAAATCCATGGCAGAAGCAACAAAACGGTAAAAGAAGGACATCAATACACCGGCAATCGTTGCTAAAACAATCCCTTTCCTGCTCCCAATAGTACCACTATTCTGCTTCTTACCTGCAGCCATTCCATTACAGACAATGGCAACCACCACAAGAAGAACCCCCACAAATAACCATAGCGGATTACCTTTCGGAGCACTAAAGTAATTGATAAAAACTCCCAGGACCAATGCCAGCCCAACACCCAACGGAAAAGCTACCGCCATTCCCGCCATGGAAACTGAAGCGGATAAAAGAATATTAGAAGCATTGAAAATCACACCTCCTACAAATGCACTGACCATATTTTCCGTACTGACTTGACGAATGTCCTCAAGAAAACTTCTTCCTTGACTTCCGAAACTCCCTAAGCTGAATACCAAAAGAAGTGCAAACAGCAGAATGCCTATGGTATAATCCCAATAATAGAGCTCATAACGCCAACTCTTTCCCGCCAATTTCTGGGTATTTCCCCAAGAGCCCCAGCAAATCATTGTGACAAAGCAGAAAAGAACGGCTAACGTATAACTGCTGACAATAAACATAGTACAAAATATTAAAGATTAAACGATAAAGATATTTCCCTCTCAAGTCTGAAACGTCCGACTTCTTCAAGTGTAGGAATAGATGGCTGAGCACCCATCCGGGTAACTGCGATTGCAGCTGCAACATTAGCAAATTCCAATGCTTCCCTATCCAAACCTCTCTGCGAACAAGCCACGGCTAAGGCACCACAAAAGGTATCACCTGCAGCAGTTGTGTCAACAGCATTTACTTTATAACCAGAAATACGGACAGTTTCT
Organism: Bacteroides sp. AF20-13LB; assembly: GCF_003603065.1. Lineage (NCBI taxonomy): Bacteria > Pseudomonadati > Bacteroidota > Bacteroidia > Bacteroidales > Bacteroidaceae > Bacteroides > Bacteroides sp. AF20-13LB. The sequence goes on along the minus strand of NZ_QTMH01000003.1, from coordinate 74,371 downwards.
TTTTTATTCTTCATATATACCCCACAGCTACCCAACGTAATAATAACATTACGTGCTCCTGATTCCATTAATGCAGTAGCTATCTCATCAAGATTATCTCCCGTATAACTCATATCGGAAATAAAGGAAGCTTCCACTTCATTCACTACCAACAAATCAACGGAATTCATCAATTCCCTATCAATTGGGCAAGCAGGAGCAGGATTAAGTAAAACTTTCTTCCCTCTCTCATTAGCCAATAAAGCCACTTTCTTCACCGTTTCATAAGGAATCTCAGCCTGCATCACAATCATATCCGCCTCATCAATGACTTTTTCGAAACGTATCACCGCATCTGGCAGTAAAGAATAATTAGCTCCAGGAGCTACTGCAATACAATTTTCGCCACTATCAGCCACAAAGATGAGGGCAGTACCCGTAGGATGGCATTCATCATCCACGATGTAATCCGTAATGATACCTTCTTTCTCGAACTGTTTTTTCAGAATATCCGCATACATATCATTTCCCAAAGAAGTGATAAACGTGACAGAAGCTCCGAGCCGTGCTGCCGCAACAGCTTGATTTGCCCCCTTTCCTCCCAGTAACTGCATGAAACAAGCGTCTCCGACTGTTTCGCCCGGTGCAGGAAGATGGCTGACTTGTGCAACCATATCTATGTTTGAACTTCCAATAACTACAATTTTCATTTTTATCAGATTTATAAATATAACTCAGGTTGGTTTATCTCATAAAGCTATCTCCCGTTTATAAGGAATGGCACTCTGTGCACCCATACGTGTCACTGCAAGAGCTGCCGCAGCATTGGCAAATTCCACCGATTCTGTCAGCGTATGGTTCTCGGACAAATAGACACTAAACGCTCCGCAAAACACATCTCCAGCACCAGTAGTATCAATTGTTTCTACTTCCTTTGCAGGAATCATAGTATATTCTTCCTTTTCCTTTACATAAGCGCCATCTTTTCCTAATGTAATGACGACATTCTCTATTCCTTTCTCACCTATAGCTTTCGCTGCACGCCAAGCACTTTCCTCATCTATCACCTTGATGCCCGACAGCATTTCAGCCTCAATCCGATTTGGAAGTATGGTATGCACACAACTCAAAAATGAATTACTCAGAACAGAAGCCGGGGCAGGATTCAAAATCACCTTCTTTCCATAACTTTTGGCAATAGTAGCAGCATATTCTACAGTTTCAATGGGTACTTCCAATTGCATCAGTATAATATCAGCCTCCTCCAATTTACTTTTTGCTTTATCTATATCTTCGGTCGATAAGGAACGACTCGCTCCTGGTGCAACAATGATGCTATTTTCTCCGTAAGAATCTACAGAAATTAGAGCAACTCCCGAAGGACTCTTTTGGTCCGTAAAGATGAACTCTGTATTTATTTTTTCAGAACGGTATATCTCCAAAGCTTGCAACCCGAACAAATCATAGCCAATCTTTGAAATTAATGTAACCTCAGCACCTAATCGGGCGGCTGCAATGGCTTGATTGGCTCCTTTTCCACCAGGATTCATATAAAAGGTTCCTCCCAATACAGTCTCTCCTGGAACTGGTAAACGTCCAGCCTTTACCACCATATCCGTATTACAACTTCCGATGACTACAATCTTTGGTTTATAAATAAAAGATTCTCTCTCCATAATATTAAAAATTAAGATTATGCAAATGAAATAAATAATAAGAGGGAAAACTTTACACTATTAATTCATTTATATAATTACAAACTATATATATCTTTCTATAAATAGATATAAAACAGATTTTATGGGTATTCTTATCCCATATTTATATAATTACAAGAGAGAAAAAGAGAACTATAAGTGAAGGTATTTTATGGCAGCACTCTGCCACTTATTCTATTTTTGAAGCAGTTCTTTCATATGCATATGCCGTTTCAGTACATCAGACAAGTTTTCCTTCAATATCTTGGCTTCTATCCACGCAGTAAGGTCACAAAGATGCAATAACTGATTCTCATATTTATCATCATACAAAGCCTGCACTTCAGGAAGAAGTTTCTCCCAAAAAGCTTCGCGATCTTTTCTCAAAACTGGAAGATGCTGCTGGTTCAGAAACCACAGAATGATATGCTCCGTTTTGAAAGTATGCTCTTTGGGAGAAGAAAGGCTACGATTGATAGAACGTGATTCATGATATACAAACTCATATTCATGCATTTCATAATAAACTATAAGGCGCACTAGCCGGATAGTCCTCATCAGAGGTTGATACTTTATATTATGATCAATAATGGCATTGCTTATGTATTTCTTTGCTGCTTTGTAATTCTGATTACCTATATGTACAAGTGCAGTATAGAGTAGCAATTCACTTTTACGCACCGGGCTCAACCACGCTTCCTTATCATAAAGTGACTTCTGATAATATGCCATCAGTTTTGTACAATCCAGAAAATCTCCATTATCTAAATAAGGAAACAGTTCATACTGAAAGAGAAGGCAAATGGCGTTCACCTGAAATTCAAATGAAGAAGCATCCGAGATAAGCTTTTTCAACTTGTCCAGGAAGTAAGGTATTTCGTCATATTGTCCACAGACCCTCAAACTGCCAAGTACCCCCTCAAGTACTGATAAATAGTAGATAGGAGGATTCGACCAGAACTGCCGGTTCTGCTCGAACAGCCGGCTAAGCTCTTTATAAGAATTCAAGGCAGCTTTATATTCTCCAGCTCCCATCAAATAGTTGGCTTGAAAAAGTCTGTGATTCCGCATTAACTCAAAATTTCCTTCTATTCCGGAAGAAGCAGCTATGGAAAGTTCATTAACCATAAGGTCATTCATATCTTGCTTCTGTTTTGAAGTTCGGATAGAACCGATATGGCTAAGGCGGTACTTCAACAAGTTATGCAAAGAAGACTGTTCTACAATTTTGCGGGTTTTCTTTAAAGCTTCATTTTGCATAAAGTGTTTATGATAGAGTTCAGATTCAGCCAAATTCGGGAAATTAAGTCTCAGCAAATATTCCAACTCCAGCTTTAAGGCAATGGTCAGCACTTCATTGTTTTCATAATATGTTGCTTGTTCTATCGTGTCTGAAAGTATCTCAAAACATTCTTCAAATAAAGAACGTTCGTAAAGCATACGGGCTTTACACAAATTGTTCAGTAGGTCATAATAGATATCTTTCTTCTTTCGCAAAGTGAGCAAACTATCCGTCAGTCTTTCATACAAATATTGAATAGAGACTTCAAACGAACCACCAGGCCTGCGCTTATGAAATTCCCCCTTTACATTTTTACTATCCAGTTGCTTACTTTTGGTAATGATATCATATATCACCAAATAGTCTTTTTCCTCCTTATCCTTCAACATTTGGACGGAGAAAGCTTTCTTTTCCGCTTTGGACATAGAATATATCAGTGATATGACTGAATCGACCCGTTTCATAGCAGTTTTATAGTTCTTGCTGCAAAAGAACTAATTTATTTCCTAAAAAGTATAGAAATGGAAAAGTATTTACTGTTCCCCCAAAGCAAGCCTACCTTTACATAAAAATGCAAACCCATAAAAATACAGTTTCACGATTTTCATTCCCCATCAGCGCTTCATAAACTCCTTGCGTTCCTCCTCCGGGAACTTCTCTATCGCATAACGCAACATCGTTCGCGGCATCGTCCTGCAATGCTTCTCCAAGAATTGCACCAGCAAGTCCTTGTCCCGCTTACCCATCTCCCGGAGCATCCATCCTACCGCCTTTTGCATCAAGTCATGCTTATGATGGAGCAGCCGTTCCGAAAGGGCTAATATATCGATGAAATCACCATTTTTGATAAGTGTATAGGTAGATACCACAGCAATGCGCTGGTCCCAAAGCAGCGGACTATCCGCCAGCCGGTAGAGGTCCTTGCGAGGTTTGTCTTTCAGATATTCGCCCACAATGCCGGGGGCAGACAAATCGACCAAATCCCAATTATTGATACGGCCCGTTTGCGAAAGGTAAAAGTCATAAATCTCCTTTTTCCCCTTTTCATCGCTCTTTTTGAATCGCTCCACCAACATCAGCAAGGCACAAAGGCGACACTCGTGCCATTCACTCTGAAGCAAGGTTGCCATTACCCCAAAAGGTTCGTGCTTGTACTGCTTTGCCACCTGCCGGGTGTTGGGTACCACCACTCCCAGAAACTTATCCCCCTCGCCATACTGCCCCTTTCCGGTCTTGAAGAAACGGGGAAGATACTCCCTTTTCACCGGGTCGATATACGCCTCCAATTCCTGCTGAATCTGTACTGAGATGCACGCCACTTCTTCTGCCGAAAGCACACGTTCGCACAAGACGGTTTCCACTGCTTCATTCTTCTTTTTCATCCTTCTCTCATTTGATTTACACGGATTTGAATTCATCCGCCAATGGACAAAAATACAACATTTATATAGAAACTATGGAAAGTTATCTTTAATTTTGCAACCGGTATGTCCAATCCTTAAAACCGTACGACATGTATAAAGCTGTTTTGGGAGCAATCTGCTGCCTTTCTTTCGCACTATCCTTACATGCACAATCTCCACAAGAAAAGGGGTTGCAAAGCATCAGCCGCACTTCGGCCAAGGCTATTGTCGGCTTTCTGGCCGATGATGAGCTGCAAGGACGCGAAGCAGGCATGCACGGTTCACGACTGGCTGCCCGCTATCTGGCATCCTGCCTGAAAGAAGCCGGCATTGCCCCGCTGGAAAAGGACAATTATTACCAGCCCTTCGAGGCTTACAACAAGGAACGCCAACAACGGGGACGGTGGCAAGTGCATCCCGACTCCATCGCCATCCTTAAACAAGGCGTCCACCGCATCCTGCAGATGAGTAATGTATTGGGAACCATCCCGGGAGAACGACCGGATGAATATGTCATCGTAGGTGCCCACTTCGACCATCTGGGTGTGGACGAGACGCTGGCAAACGACCGGATATACAACGGTGCGGACGACAATGCCTCCGGTGTCTCTGCCGTCCTGCAGATAGCCCGTGCATTTCTTGCCACCGGACAGAAGCCTCTGCGCACGGTCATCTTTGCCTTTTGGGATGGGGAAGAAAAGGGATTGCTCGGTTCAAAATACTTTGTACAAAGCTGTCCTTTCATCAGCCAGGTGAAAGGTTATCTCAATTTCGACATGATAGGCCGTAACAATAAGCCCGAGCAGCCTCAACACGTTGTTTACTTCTACACCGCCGCCCACCCCGTATTCGGCGACTGGCTGAAGCAGGACATTGCACGCTACAGCTTGCGCCTGCAACCGGACTACCGCGCCTGGGACCGCCCCACGGGAGGAAGTGACAATGCTTCTTTTGCCCTGTGCAACATCCCCATCATCTGGTACCACACAGACGGACATCCCGATTATCACCAGCCTTCGGACCACACCGACCGGCTGAACTGGGAAAAAATGATAGAAATAACCAAAGCAGCTTTCCTCAACGCCTGGAATCTTGCCAACGAAAACAAATATTAATCCACTAGAAACAAAGTAACGATACATGGTTTTAAATTACATCTGGGTAGCTTTCTTCGTCATCGCATTCATCGTAGCCCTCTGCAAACTCATTTTTATGGGTGATGTGGAGATATTCACAGAACTCGTCAACTCCACCTTCTCCTCTTCCAAAACAGCTTTTGAAATATCCCTGGGACTGACAGGAATACTCGCCCTCTGGCTCGGCGTGATGAAAATAGGCGAAAACAGCGGCATGATCAATGCCCTCTCCCGTTGGCTGAGTCCGGTATTCTGCCGTCTCTTTCCCGAAATACCGAAAGGACATCCTGCCATGGGCTCCATTTTCATGAATCTCTCTGCCAACATGCTGGGGCTGGACAATGCCGCTACTCCAATGGGGCTGAAAGCCATGAAGGAACTTCAGGAACTAAACCCGAAAAAGGACACCGCCACCAATCCGATGGTCATGTTCCTTGTCCTCAACACCTCGGGACTGATACTTATCCCCGTCAGCATCATGATGTATCGCTCGCAGATGGGTGCCGCCCAACCCACGGACATCTTTATCCCCACACTGATAACGACTGCCATCTCGACCATTGTCGGTGTCATTGCCGTCAGCATTGCACAACGCATCAACCTGCTGAACAAGCCCATACTTATCCTGATTGGCTGCATCAGTCTTTTCTTTGCCGCGCTCATTTATCTGTTCACACAGATTAGCCGTGATGAAATGGGTGTATATTCCACTTTGATTGCCAACATACTGCTGTTCTCCATCATCCTGCTGTTCATCCTCTGGGGGCTATGGAAGAAAATCAATGTATACGATGCCTTTATAGAAGGAGCCAAAGAAGGCTTTACCACTGCCATACGCATTATCCCTTATCTGGTTGCTTTTCTCGTTGGAATCGCCGTTTTCCGCACTTCCGGCGCCATGGATATACTGGTGAACGGTATCGGTTATGTAGTAGGACTATTCGGTGTAGATACCAGTTTTGTAGGTGCCCTGCCCACTGCCTTGATGAAGTCACTGAGCGGCAGCGGTGCCAACGGACTGATGATTGACACCATGAAGCAATATGGTCCCGATTCATTCGTCAGCCGTATGAGCTGCGTGGTACGCGGTGCTTCGGATACTACGTTCTATATCCTTGCTGTGTATTTCGGCAGCGTAGGTATCACCAAAACGAGGAATGCCGTGACGTGTGGGCTGATTGCCGATTTTTCCGGCATCATTGCAGCCATCATCATCAGTTACTTATTCTTCTTTTAAAAGAACTAGCTTAATCGCAAGAACGTAATTTCAATCGTACATCGTAAATCATTAAATCGTAAATAAAATGATTAGTTATCAGACAGACGGCGTGGAAATGCCATCCATCAAGAAGCGTGAAACCACGGAATGGATAAAATCCGTAGCCGCCACTTACGGAAAAAGAGTTGGTGAAATAGCCTATATCTTCTGCTCGGACGAGAAAATACTCGAAGTGAACCGCCAATATCTGCAACATGATTATTATACAGATATCATTACCTTCGACTATTGCGAAGGAAACCGTCTCAGCGGTGACCTCTTCATCAGCCTTGATACCGTACGCACCAATGCGGAACAGTTCGCCGATAACAACTACGAACGCGAACTGTACCGGGTCATCATCCACGGCATCCTCCACCTTTGCGGCATCAATGACAAAGGGCCGGGAGAACGGGAGATTATGGAGGAGGCGGAAAATAAGGCGCTGGCGATGCGGTAAATCCAAAGAATAAAAACTCTGTCTTGATAAAGTGCTGATTTTACCAAGACAGAGTATTTAAGAAAAACAAGTTACTTTGCCAACACAACGACAACTAACGGGTGATATTTGTCTGCTCCTGATTCGATGCGGGCATCCACACCATCTATAGTTACTCTAATAAGTTCAACACTGCCATAACCATCATTGTACTTCCAATGGGAAATAATGGAATGTTCCTCTCCGTCACCAAAGATATAGGGACAAACAAACGTACGCCTCAATACTTCAGGCTTCTTGTCATATTTATATCCATCCCATAGTGCATCAAAGATTGCCAAAGTAAAAAGTCCGTCCCTGCTTTCCACATAGATACAGTCCGGTCCGGTAAAGTCATCTTTAGAATCGGGTTCTACCAATTTATAGGAGTAATCTTTCTCTCTCAAAGCAGGCTTACCATTTCTTCCAAGACCGGTTTGCATTCCCTCAATCAAATCATTGCCATTTTCATCGACAAATGCTAAATTGTATCCATAATGAATAGGAGGATAAGAGTCTTCCTCACTTTTGCAACCCATGAAAATCAAAGGGAATAAAGCAGTCAATAACAAAAATCTAAAATTTCTCATAATATATTTTCTGAAGTGAAACATACAAACTTACTCTATCATATTGATAAATCTATCTTCTATAGGACTAACATCATAAGCTGTATACCAACCATTATATCGTCCATATAAAAAACATAAGATACTCTCTATTTATCTAAGCTAACAAGAGCTTGAGGATAAAATTTGTCAAAACCTTCAAGAATCGGACTCTCCACATCATCTATTGTAAGACGGATAAGTTCTGCCTCCCGATAATCAGTATCAAACTTCCAATAAGAAACAATCGTATGTACTTTCTCATCACCGAATATATGCTTACAGGCAAGTTTATGAGTAAGGACTTCCGGCTTCTTATGCCCATACCAGTCTTCCATGCAGACATCAATGCGTAGCGATTGATAGCCACTTACCTTTCCTAATATTAATGATTTGGTATCAAAATAATCATCTTCCGTTGATTTGATAAACTCAAAAGTATAAGTTCCGCGTAATAAAACAGAATCCCTCTCGCTGTTTATTTCAAATGGTACATCTGCAAGCAAATCATTACCCGATTTATCTATGAATGCTAAATAGTATCTATAGAGATGAGGCGGGTAAGAGTCCAATTTATGTTCACAACCGGCAAAGCATATCGCAAACAATAACAATGAATAGATATATACTCTTCTCATAATGCGTCATTTTAAGGGTGAAACATACAGATTTTCTCTGTCGTATTGATAGTTCCTATCATCTGTAGGATTCACATTATTTCCACTAAACCAGCCATTACCAGTGCCATACCACCCCCAGTTCATATGAAAATATATGCGACCAGAACCAAAAGAAGTAGTAGTGGGATTCATATAATTAGGGAATCCACAACTTGAATAACTTGGATTTGTAGAACGGTTTACAAGATACTCCACAAAATAGCTATAGGAACTTCCATATTCTTCCGCACCATCACAAACCCATGCATGCCCTTTCCAAGTTATTCCGATAAAATTTTTCCTGTCACCTGTCATATATACAGGACGTCCTCTAAAATAGATTTCACTTTCTACATCCCACATGTCATGATCCTTTTTAGATACTGCATACCCCATTGCCTCAAAACCTCTTTTGGCATCACCTAAGGAAGCTCCAGATTCGTCTTTACCATATTCCATATTCACGGCTTTACCAATCATCGCTATTAGAGATTGAGATGCAGAAGTCGGTCTATCATTAGCCATACCGCTCCAGTCAAAGGATTGAGGCCATTCATGATACTTCTCAATCTGAGCCATAGCAATGGCAACACAGCCAGCAGGATATTCATTCGGACATAATGCACTATATCCTCCCTCCTGCCCCCATTTTGTATTCATCAAAGGCCCAACTTTTCTGTTATTACTATTATATCCTACTATTGTAAACTCAAGAGGAGAACCATAAAAATTAGCCTTTTCTACAAGACTTTCATAATCTGATTGTGAGAGAAAAGATCTTGCAGAACTTAAAGGACCAAACGAATATCCCGGACACAAAGTATACAATTCGCCTAACCTTTCACGAAACATTGTCCCATCACTATAATGATCAGAAGTAGCATCACGTGTTGTGGCAGGCAGTATTTCGTAAGCCTCCCACATAGAGCGCATATTTGCCAAAGTCTCGGCATTTTGCATATCGCTTTCCTTAATAGCCCAATTTGTTTCATCCATCCAAATAGAAAAGCCACTCTGCTTAGCTTTTTCTATATTGATAGAGTTAGTATCTGAATATGCCAGAATCGGATAGTAATTCTTGGTAGCACCTACTATAACAAAACCACCGCCTTCATAATTTATTATATACATAGAAGGCGTATTGTCTTCACCGTAAACCGTCTTAATATCTTTTACTGTTTTACCAGAAAAGGCATCTGGCTCAATAGAGCCATTTCTTGTTGTCACCGCATCTTTACCATTAGCAGCTAAAAACAAGCCGGCCACCTCTGTGGCTTGACTAACCGGCACAAAGCTTTCATCATTTACAATGTCTACACAATCAGCATCCACTTCTATAGGAAGGGGTTCCATGCTATTCTCACTGCATGAACAAAATGCTGATACAATCCAAGCATACAATAAATACTTTTTCATACGCATTAATTTTTAAAGTTAACAAAAGAGATTATTATAAATATAAGGCAGGCTACGCCTGCCTTATATTTATTTCTTCACCGAAAAGCGATAGATGCAATGACTGTCATACTTTTCTCCCGGCTTCAGCAACGCCGAAGGCCATTCCGGCTTGTTGGGCGTATCGGGATATTTCTGCGTCTCCAAACAGACGGACGCACGATGACCGTACACGATACCTTTCTTTCCGGTCAGTGTGCCATCCAGGAAGTTACCGGCATAAATCTGAATGCCCGGTTCGTTGGTATAGACATCAAGCACAATACCCGTTGAGGGAGATTCGAGGGTGGCACACGGGCGGGTGATGTCACCCTTCGTATTGAGTACCCAGTTATGGTCATAGCCCTTGCCGTTCTTCAATTGCTCAAAGTCATTGTCAATGCGGGCGCCAATGGCTGTAGGAGTGCGGAAATCCATATCCGTACCTTCTACGGAAGCTATCTCACCGGTAGTCATGAAGGTACTGTCCACGGGAGTATAGGCATCTGCATCGATGGTAAGCAGATAATCCGAATTGGACTTGGAGGGATCGCCATCCAGATTGAAGTAAGAATGGTTCGTCATATTGACAACAGTGGTACGGTCTGTTTCGGCACTGTAACGAATGTCGATGGCATCGTCATCTGTCAGCGAGAAAGTGACCTTGCAGGTTAGGTTACCCGGGAAGCCCTCCTCTCCGTCTTTCGACAGATAAGTCAGTTCCAGAACCCGGTCACTCAACTGACGGGCATCGAACACTTGATATTGGTATCCCTTGGGACCTCCATGCAGGCAATGACCGTAATTGTTGCGCGGCAGCTGATACTCTACCCCATCCACTGTAATCTTACCCTGGTTGATACGGTTGGCATAACGTCCGATGGTAGCGCCGAAATCCGAAGGGAACTTGATGTAGTCCTGAATGGAATCGAAGCCCAGCACCACATCACGCATAACGCCATCCTTGTCCGGCACCATCACTGATACAATACGTCCACCGAAATTCGTAATACAAACTTCCATACCATTCTTATTCTCCAAAACAAACAAGTCTGTCTGCTTGCCATCCACTTCCGTACGGAAGTTCGCAGGTTCCAGTCCAGAAGCAGTCTTTTCACTCGCCTGTTTGCCCGTGCAAGCCGATGCCAATAGCATCACGCTTGCCAACAAAGTCATCATCTTATTCATAAATACAATATTGGTTACTGTTTAGACTATCATTTTTTCAACAAGAACTGCTCCGCACGTCCCGGAGTGAACAACTCCCACAAAGAAGCAACCGTCCAGCCCGGAGCGAAGATATTGTTGTAATATCCCTTTCCGTTACGTCCGTAATCCCAATTGGTATGCTGCACCACTTCCGGGTAATAGCCTACTTTGGCAATGCCACACATGTGTCCTTCATACGGCAGTAACTGGCGCATGGAAGTGGATATCACCTCGGCAAAGTCAGAGAAGCGCGGCTCGTTGTACTCTTTGGAGAGCCAATGCAGCACATCGGCAAATTCGAAGATAAATACATCGATATGGTTATTCTCTACCGACACATTTCCCCAACCACGGGTTTTCAAGCCGATATCTCCCAGCATCTGACCTTCGGCAAAAGGAACATCCCAAGTATAATACCATGACAAGGCAAAATAAGCGGCTTTCTTTGCCAGACCGGCATAGTGTGCACGCTCTTCTCCTTTGGTAACCAAAGCCAGGTAATAAGCAGCCGTAGCAGCATACAAGGAGGCTTCCTTGTCCTCGCAGTTAGCATCCAGCGTAGAAGAGAAATAATCGGCTTTGGATATCAGTTCCTTCTCCAGATAGTCTACCGTACGCTTGGCGCTTGCCAGATAACGTTTGTCCTTGAAATACTTGGACGCCATCACCAAAGGCAATGTTGCCGAAGGCGTGCTACCACCGCTGGCATCCACGATAGAGAAATCATCCTTGAACTTGCGCGGGAAGCTGCCGTCCTCGTTCTGCAACTTGAGGAAGCTGTCCAGCATGCCCTTGATGCGTTTCTCCCATTCGGGGTGTTTACGCTTCTGCTGTTTCTCGTAGTTCAGATAGTTCAAGATGGCATACACTCCCTCGGACTGACGGCGGATGCTATGTCTGGTTTCCTTAAAGCCGCGGTTGTAGTGTACCACTTCGTTGAAGAAACCGGCAGGCGAAAAACCGTTCTGGAGATAAGTGTCAAAGATATGGTTGGCATTGTCCACCAGGTCTTGGCGGTTCTGCTGTTTGCCATACTCCAAAGCATTGAAAGCGTTCAGCAACGTACGTCCCACAAAGCCCACTTCGGCAACATCGGTATTGGCACAAGTAGCAGTCTCCAACTCTACACCGGAGTAATAATGAGTGGGGGTATTGCCAACATAGCTTTCCACGAAGAAGTTGCTCATCACCTCCTTCATGCGGTCTACCGTGTAAGGTGTGTCAACCGGTTTCGGACGGTTAGTGTCATAACAATACTCCCAGGTGCGCTGTACGCATTCCGAAAAATCGGCAGCATTCCTTTCGGACACCTCCCAAGTCATGGAGATGCTGTCACCCTTACGAAGCAACTGGAAAGCCTCAACGGCAGGAGCCAGCGTCAATTTGCGGATATATGTCTTCGGTGCTTCCTTATAGGGGAAACCGTATGCCAAGACAGTCATACCATCCACATTGCAGAAACCGGTATATCCGATGGAAGTCTCACCGGACAAGATTACCTCTCCCTCCTTATGAGTGGTCAAAGCTTCCTTGTCGAACTTGTCAATACGGATAACCGACATGGACGTACCACTTGCCGGATTGAAAGCTGCCGTCAGCGGAGTGCTCAAACGGTCCTCACGCACCAGCCAACTGTCCGATGTGTGGAAAGAAGGAGCTTCCTTCGGCGAACGCAGGTTGCGGCGATACCAGAAGCCCGGCATGTAGAACTGGCAGTCTGAATGCTTGTAACCGGTCTTTATCTGTTCCCCGTAGTTGAAATACACATTTTCCAGCGCCTTGAGTGTGACGGTAATGCGCTGTTTGCCATCCTTGTCCACCACCTGGCGGATGATGTCCAACGGCAACGTTTCCGAAGCCCGGCAGCTGTACATACCATCCTGCATCTTCTGCAAGGCCAGCGGATATTGCTTGGCATCATTCCCCGGTACTTTCAAGGAAATAGAGGCAGAGATGTCTTCCGGAGCAACATTTGCCGCTCCTGCACCCGTAATGCCTGCCAAAAGCATTACCCCCAAAAACAATCTTTTTAGTCTCATAGTTACATCTGTTTTATTGTTGTTAGAAAAATATCATTCAGACATGAATACATACCTGCCGGAGCCCAATTCGACTACTAGCTTACCGTCAGCCTCCTCCACGGAATGAATCCCCGCCTGACCGGCAGCTACCTGTACATGGAAGTCAAGCGGCATCTTGACCGTAGCGGTTGTATTGGCAGGAATCTCAACGTTCCACTTCAGCTTATTGCCATCACGTTTCCAGGAACTTCCTATTCTGCCATAAGGCGATACATGCGAAGCATTCACATAATTCAGTTTTTCCGGGAATACCGGTTCCATCAGAATCTGCTTGAACCCGACGGAAGCAGGAGCATTCTTTATACCGGCAAGGTCCTCATAGAACCATATCAGCAGGTCTCCCAAAAGCATCACATGGTTTCTTGAATTCATCGCCGGATTTGCCGTGTCACCGTTCCATAATTCCCAAATGGTGGTTGCACCCTTCTTAATCATGTAACCCCATGAGGGATAAGTGTCATTGGTCACTATCTTATAGGCAAGTTCCAGTCCGCCATACTCGGTAAGCCCGCGCATCAGATGCTGGATGCCAAGCACACCGGCACTGACATGTCCCTTACAGTCTTTTTCCGTCTTCTCCACGACATTGGCAAATACTTTATCTTCATATCCGTCGGGAACCAGGCCCAGTCTAAGGGAAAGCAGGTTTGCCGTCACCGTATTGTTGTCATACTGTGCAGTCTCGGGGTTGAAGAACTTCTTGTTATAAGCGTCCTTGACCTTAATGGCAAGTGTTGCATACTCTTCGGCATCTGCCGGAAGTCCGTTCATTTGCGCGAACTTCTCCATGAGTTGCAGAATGCTGTAAAACACCGTTGTACTCAGCACTTCGCCGTTCGTCTTCCGGGCTGGGTCTTCCGAATGAATCAGTTCAGGCGACTCGGGAGGCATACACCAATCCCCGTATTCATCCTTCACCAGAATATAGTCCTTCATTTTGGTCTCCGTCATGTGGTTTACCCAGCGCTTCATGGACGGATAGCGCTCTTTGATGGAGCTATCATCGCCAAACTGGCGGTAAAGCATGTCGGCTACGTAAAAATAGGCAGCCGGCCAAGTCACGTCATCATGGAAGATGGTCCAGTAACGGGGAGATACCACAGAGATACTTCCATTTTCATTCATGGACTCTTCTATATCCACCAGCCACTTCTTATACATCAAGGCATTGCCGAAAATGAAACTTTCACCATAGGCACCGGTAGTGCGGTCGCCCAGCCATCCAAGACGTTCATCACGCTGGGGGCAGTCGGTAGGCATACCGCGATAGTTTCCACGGATTCCCCAATAGGCATTCTTGTGAAGTCTGTTAATCAACTCCTCGGAAGTCTCGAACGTACCGTTCGTTGCCATTTCATCATACACCACCTTACCGGTGAAATCATCCGCTGCCGGTTCATAGTCCAAACCGGATATTTCCATAAAACGGAAACCATGGTAAACAAACAACGGTTCCCAAACAAACTCACCGTCAGCGGCAGGAGTATAAATATCCGTGACAAGGGCACTGCGCAGGTTGTCAAGATACAGTTCCGTACCATTGTCCTTCAGCACTTCGGCAAAACGCATAGTAATGGGCTTGTCCTTCTTGCCACGCAGTTTCACCTGCTGTATTCCTACCATATTCTGCCCCATATCCACGATATATCTTCCATCACCTACCGATTTAACGGATATTGGCTTTATCTCCTCCATCACCTTCAGACTCGGAGAGAGCTGTGCCACAAGTTTTCCTTTGGGAGCCTCCATCCGTTCGGCCAACTGCCATCCGGAATCATTATAGCCGCTTTCCGTCCATTTACCCAATTCCAAGCGGGCATCATACCACTCACCGTCAAACCCGTTGTTTGCGGTTATAGGACCGCAGTTCGTCACTTTCCAGGAGTCATCGCTGGCTACCGACACCGTCTTACCATTGTCGTACTCTATATTCAACTGCGCCATGAGACGGGGTAAGCCAAAGCCTACCATCCCATTGGCACGCATGGAAAGATACCGGCCGTTGCCCAGAGCCACGCCTATCGTATTGGTACCGGACTTCAACAAGGGGGTGACATCATAGGTCAGATAAGATACAGAAGCATCGTACCAGGTAGGCAAAGGACCGAATACATCGTTTCCAATCCTCTCGCCATTCATATAGCATACGGAAGAACCTACTCCCGATACATAAAGGACCGCACGCTTCGGCTGTGACGGCAAATCAAACTCCTTCCGCAGATAACGTGCCGGAAGGATGGTCCGCTCACCGTCCAATTTCAAGTTTGTACTGTCGTTCAGTCCAATCCAGCCGGCTTTCCAGTCCGAACTGTCCAGCAAAGCCATCGACCAATATTGGATACTACTTTGCGCCTTGTCACCGGTATTTGTCCATACAGTGACACGCCACCAATATTTCTGTCCCGACTCCAAAGACGCCCCTGCGTACTTCACTAGCACCGATTGGCCAGACTCCACACGACCGCTGTTCCATACCAGCCCGGAGCCGGCCTGCAAGCCCTTTTCCGAGTCCGCCACTTCAATCTGATAAGCAGTCTGCATCACATCCTGCTTGTCGGTTACCAGTTGCCATGAGAAACGGGGAGCCGATACAGCTACTCCTTCGGGATTCTTCCGCATTTCAACAGTGGTTTCCTCCACTTTCAAGGAACCGCCACCCGATACTTGACAGCCCATCATCAATAGGGCCAACAAGGAGACTAAAATAGATTTCTTCATACTTGTCAGAATTTCGGTTTCTCCGCTTCCGTGGATGCAACGGAGCCTTCTACCGTCGGCCATCCGTCTTCCCAGCTAATCTTATCCAACATCAATACACGGCCTTCAGGCTTCTTTGTGCTCACCGCATGATAGAAGAACCAGTCATTGCCGGCATTGTCCGTCACAATCTCCGAATTATGACCGGTACCCACAAAGGAATTGCTTTTCTGAATCAGCACTTCGTGCTTGTTATCCATCATGCTACCGCCATTCTTGTCGACATAGGGGCCGAAAAGATTATCTGAACGGCCTACAACAGTAGTGTAAGTACTCTTCAATCCCTCACAACAACTTCCTATGGAAGCGAAGAAGTAGTAATGCCCGTCCTTCTTGTGAATATAGGTACCTTCGTAAGCGGTTCCTGCCACTTGCTGCGGTGTGGCGCCGTCCTTCAGAGAGAGTCCGTCATCAGACAGTTCAATCGCATAGATTCCTCGAAAACTGCCCCAGAAAAGATATTTCTTCCCTCCATCCTCTATATAGAAAGGGTCGATGGAGTTCTGTACATTGATTTCATTGCTGCGGAACATCTTTCCGTGGTCCGTAAAAGGTCCCTCAGGCTTATCGGCAGTAGCACAACCGATGCCGCAAGTTAACTCGCCTCCCCAAACAGACATAGAATAATAGAGCACGTATTTATCACCTATCTTGTTGATGTCCGGCGCCCACAAACCGCCGTTCGGCTCAAAATCAGGCCGCGTACGGTCCGTAAAGGCAGTACCTACATACTCCCAATCCACCAGGTTCTTGGAACGGTGAATCGGCAGATTGCGTATGTCCTCGGTGGCATACAAATAGTAGTATCCATCATCTCCCTCAATGACAGAAGGGTCTGGCAAACTATAATCTATCACCGGATTGCGATAGACATTCTTCGGCTGTTGTTCTTCCGGTTTATCCTCTTTTGTAGCCGATGACGAGGAACAGGCTATCAGACTGCATAACACTGATAATACAAGAAACTTCTTCATACAATGTATTCTTTTCATTCTTTCATTTTACTTTTCGGGTGATGTACTGCCCAATACCTGCGGACGGATAAGAGAGCCACCGATAGAAACCGTTCCCTGGTCGGAAATGGCAAAATCCTTGATATACGAAGTGCGCGGCTGTACTTTCGTGGAATCCCAATGTGCATGGAAAATGTATTTCCAGCTACCGTCCTTACAGCAGAAGGGTGCTCCATGACCGGTACCCATCAAGCCGTCGGCATGTTGCAGAATCGGATTTCCCTCGTATTTCTTCCACGGTCCCATCGGGCTGTTCGAAGTCGCGTAACCCACTCCGTAGTTCTTGCTTTCAAAGTGATTGGCTGAATAAACCAGGTAGTAGACACCCTCTTTCTTCAAAATTGAAGGACCTTCGGCCACCTTAGCAGGCTTGTCCTGCGAAAGTTCCCAAGGCTCTCCCACCTTAATGCACTCTGTCAGTGTTTCCTGCTTAATGCCGGTCAAATCATCGTTCATCTCTGCCACCCAAATAACGTTGCCATCTGTAAAACGCACGAAATAAAGGTAAGGCGTACCGTCATCATCAATGAATAGAGAGGTATCGATACTCTTCTCATCCCATATCGGCTGCTTCACTTCCTGACGGAACGGGCCTTGGGGAACATCTGCCGTTGCCACGCAGATATGCTCTTCGGTGGAATAGAACAGATAGAACTTCTTCTTCGACCCGATGTAGTAGACTTCCGGTGCCCAGAATCCCCACGTGCCGTAGGAGTCGGTAGCCGACAATGCCTGGCCTTCACGCGTCCAGCTTTTCAGGTCATCGGAAGAGAAGCAGGCAAAGCCCTCCCCCTCCACCGTACCTCCGGTGCCGTAAGCATAATACTTGCCGTCGTAAAGCATTACGTAAGGGTCGGCAATCGGCAGATAGTCTGATTCTACAACCGTCTTCTCCTTGCAGCCTGCAAAGCAAAGACAAAGCAACAGCAGCAATATATAATTCTTCTTCATATCCATCTCTTATTTTACTATTTTGGGTGTCATATAGTCCTTGCTGATTCTCATGCGGTCCACACCGTCCACTTTCTCGAAAGAAACGTCACTGATGTACATGGCGCGCGGATGGATGCTACTCTTGTCCTTATGGGCATGGAAAACGATACGAAGCTTGCCCGCCTTGTCGGTGAAGGTGGCACTGTGCCCCACCCCAACCAGTTCTCCGGGTTTCTGCAGCAAGGGATTCTCCTCGTATTTGGTCCAGGTACCCATCAAATCGGTAGCTGTGGCGCAACCTATGCCGTAGAAAGGACTCTCATAGCTGTTGGCGGAATAGGTCATATAGTAGAGTCCGTTGTGCTTGATGACAAACGGACCTTCATTCACGCGGGGCCACACTTCCTCCCATGCCTGAGAGACGTGGATGCAAGGGTGCATGGTCTCCTTCTTGATAGTCATGAGGTCTTTCTCCAATTCGGCCACCCAGATGTTGAGCCCGTCGTTGAAACGGTCGAAGAAGAGATAAGGCGTGCCGTCATCATCAATGAACAGAGAGTTGTCAATGCATTTCTCATCGGCAATCATCGGTTCCTTCTTACTTTGGGTAAATGGTCCTGCAGGTGAGTCTGCTGTTGCCACACAGATATGCTCGTCTGCCGAGTAATACATATAGAACTTCCCGTTCACTTCGTAGACCTCCGGTGCCCAGAACCAGCGATCGGCCCAGACATCCTTCTTCTGGAGCGCCATGCCCTTATACTTCCAAGTCTTCAAATCATCGGAGGTATAGACTTCGATGCCGTCATCCGCATGGGTGCCATAGGCATAGTAAGTGCCATCGTGCAACATGATGAACGGGTCGCCCAAAAGCACCGGCGTTTCAACTCCTTCGACAACAATATCGTCCACATCCTTATAGTCTGAAGAGCAGGACTGGCAGGAAGCCAGCGTGGCCAACAGAAACAGATACATACATATAAAATTCTTTTTCATGATTCTTTCTTAAACAATTGTTATGATGATAAATATTTACTTTCAAGAAGATGTTCCGTTACACCCGTATATTGAACCCTATTCAGTCGTATACTGAATCCTATTCAATCGTATACTGAAATACATTCAGTCGTATACTGAATCACCCCAGTCCATCACACTGATTCACAAGGAAATACAAACACCGGCTTCTATATACATCTTTCATTACATATATACGGAACGGCACATCCCACGATCGCGTCTAATCGCGCCTCTGCCCTACATGATAATACAACGTACCGCTATAAACCGGAGAGCCGCCCTCCGAACAGAATCCGATGCGGGATGCAGGGTAGCGTATATCCAAAGCTCCCAGCTCCCTGCCGTCGACAAACAGATACAGCTTGTCTGCACGACGCACGGCACGAAAATTATAGGATTCCTTCCACAATTCATGTACACCTATCTTATAGATATGGCGTTCCAAATCCTCCGCCTCCTTGTTGATGAAGCGGATGCCTTCTGCCTTTACCGGAGTAAAGGTACAATAATTATATGCAGGATGTTCTGCTATCCCCCTATCTTTGTTTTCTATCGGATGCCATTCGCCGCCATTCAGGTATTCTATGTCGAACTTGCCGAACATGTCATCCACAAATTCGGATTTATTGCCTGCTTCGTGACGATTCAGGTAAAGTGTATCCAACCATGCAGGTGCGGCAAAACGATAACCTTTCTCAATGAAGTCGGTATACTTCACATCCGGATAGAGCGTTTGCAGGCATCCCAACGGGAATTCCTTCTTCCAGGCAGTTTTCCCTTTCTTCACGGCTGTCACCTCAAGCATACGGGTGATGCCATCGAACTGAGCCTTCACATAGTTATCCTTATCCACATAAACCGGATAGCTTCCTGCCTTGTCTTGTCCGGACAAGCCGGACAACTGGAAGCTGAATTCATAATCGTTCAAGAAATCGCCCTTCAACAACTCCTCATTCCCCGAAAGCTGGAAATGCACATCATCGAAGCCGATGGTATAGGTAGCCCCTTCGAACAAGGCAGACTTTGTCTCGTCAAATACTCCGGGAACACCCGCTTCTTCTACCGGAAGAGCCTCTGCAAAGACATGTCTCCCCGGTGCGGGAATCTCATCCAGCCAAATCTTCAGACAGCCACCGTTACGCTCAATGCGCAGATGATGGTACACACCCCAACGGAAATCTTCAGGCAGGGCATAGGATTCCTTATTTTCCTTACCGCCGACAAGTGTACGCAGGTACCAGCTCCGGTTCTCGGCATCCAGACCGACATAGGCACAGTTATCCGCATCCTTCCACCAGGCAACGATGCCGGCTCCACCCTCGGTCTTGACTCCCGTCTCGAACAAGTAAGCCACGGACGGCTGTACTTGTTGCAACACACCGAACGAAGCTGTCTCGCCTTTACCCGCAAAGGTAGGCATCGAAGGTTCGGGATGATAACCTGCCGTGCGAGGGCCGGTGATACCATCCACAAACAACGTCTTGTCGAAGAACTGGACACGGTTGATATATTGCCCCCGATGCTCATCGTTCTTGTTTGCCATATAAATCAGCCACCATTCAAATCCGTTGGGGCCTCTCAAAATATTGGGCTGACCGGGAGTCATCAGAATATCATCGGCAATACCGTCTTTCATATCGAACAGAGAAACGTCGAAGAATTGCGAACGTCCCTTGTTTGTTTCTACGGCAAGCAGATTCGTGCCTTCCTTCAAAGTAGCACGCAGCTTCTTGTCCAGGTTCACGATACAATAATCACGCCCCTGCTTCTCGTAGACAAGTGTTCCGTTCAGATAAATCCGGGTATCTCCGTCGTGAGCGACACGCAATGCCAGGTTGCCGGTTTCGCTACCGGCAGAGAAAGTCTTTCGCAACCATAAGGAGGGCGTATTCCACAAGGTGCCCAGATGCCGGGTGGTGGAACCTTTCACTTCACGGGACGAAAAGCCGGTCTCCCCCCTCGCCCAGCCGGAGTCATCGTAGGTCGCCTTTGTCCAGTCGCCCTCCGGCTTGTCCTCCGTATAAGCAAACAACGGCTCATATGTGCGGCCATACCGCAATAAATCCACTTGCTTCTCCTCCAGTTGTGTCTGATTGCAGCCTACAACCGGATAGCTATATTTATTACCATTTTGAAAACCTAAAGGAGAGTCTGCCTCAGCAACTCCCAACTGATAATTGCCCCACTCTGTAGAGGTGTGGTTGGCATTATACATCATATAGTAGCGGCCTCTATACTTCATGACCCACGGTCCCTCCGCTACTCTGTTATCCATCGTTTCCCATGTATCCGGCAATGAGGCGAACTGGCACACCGGTTCACCGGCAAATTCTGCCGGGTTCTTCATTTTACGTCCCCATATGGTATTTCCATCAGTAAAACGTACCATATACATGTATAGTTGTCCATCATCATCTCTGAATATTTTGGGGTCGATACGGTTATCCATCCATGTCTTCTTGTTCGGCTCTGTGTAAGCGCCCAGGGCATCTTTGCTCTGCGCATGTACAATGTGAACGGCATGCTTGTCCTTCCCCCAATAATTGACTGACCAGTACAAATGAAAATCTCCATTCAGATAGAACATGTCATTGGCATGAATCTGGTCATCTCCGGCTCCGCTGCCTCTGGTCCAGTCATTGTCCATGGATACGACATGGATAGGTTTCCCCCAATGAACCAGGTCATCGGATACATAGAAATCCCCGTTTGTACGGACCCCTCCAATATAATATTTGCCATTATATTTCATTACGCCGGCATCCGCCACTCCCGGAAGTACCGGATTCTGGATGTTCTGCGCAAACAAGCTGCCGCAGCAAGCAAAAGCGAATGGTAATAGTAGTTTTTTACAGACAAGCATATGGTATAAGATTTAAGAAAGAAAAGGCTATGCCGGAAGCATCCTAAATGAGAACAGGCTTCCAGGCATAGCCTTCTTTAGTTATTAATAGTTAGGATTCTGAGTAAGATGTGCAACACCACCTACTGTGCTGTTTTCCACCTCATCTCTTGGAATAGGCAGACGTCTGTGCTTGCCGACAATAAAGTTGTCAAAGTCCTTGTCACGAGCTTTCAGTTCATCAATTCCAGCCTGGGAATCAAGTAATCCCCAACGCTTCAAGTCAGCCCAACGCCAACCTTCGAAACAGAGTTCCAATGTACGTTCCATCTGCAGACGCTTGATAAAGGCATCTTTAGAGCTCAAGCAGTCTTTCCACTGACTGTCTTCCAACTTGGCCAGACCGGCACGTTCTCTTACCTTGTCCACATAAACAGCAGCATCGGCAGGATTGGTTCCCGTTTCAACAAGACACTCTGCATAGTTCATCAGTATATCTGCGTAACGCATGATACGATAGTTGTTACGGGCAAAATAATCTTCTGCACTACGATAGTACGAAGTATTGTATTTACGGATATAGCAGTCTTCCGGGTCAGTTCCCCAACCGTCATTCCAATCGGCATTTTCAAATCTATAGTAACTTTTCGGCTGGTCGGGGAAGTCTTGTGAGAATCCACGGTACAAAATGCTACCGTACAAACGCAAGTCGTTCTTTCCGTCCACACGCTTCTCTTTCAAGAACTCGTCTACCAGCCAGCGGCGTGCCTTACCGTCTCCCCAACCTATACCACTCGGAGCATAGAACTGAGTACGCTGGAAACCGAATGCCATACTGGCGTCATTACCCGTGCCACCCTTGTTCTGGTCATCGAACTGAATTTCAAAGATGCCTTCCTTGTTGTTCTCGTCCAAGTCGGTGAAGTTATCCTCACGGTTGGCAATAAGACCGTACAAAGAGCCCTCTTTATCAATCAGCCATTGCAACTGTTCCTTTGCCTTGTCATACTTATGTTGTTGCATATAAGCCTTGCCCAACAATGCCTTGGCAGCACCTTTGGTAGCACGTCCCAGATTGGCAGCATCCCAAGATTCCGGCAAATACTGCATGGCAAAAGTCAAATCTTTCTCTACCTGGTCCCATATTTCCTGCTCGGAAGCATCTTCCGGTATATAGGAAGCATCTTTAGGCTCCAACGGCATAGTTCCTTTATCCCACAACAGATTTACCTGAAAATACCACAATGCACGCAAGAAAGAAGCTTGTGCCAGTACCTGGTTTTTCGTCGTCTCGTCCATTTCAATAGAAGGAACATGAGCCAACACCTGATTACAACGGAAAATACCTACATAGAAATGCTCCCAATGTATGTTGTTGCCTTCATAAAAATTATAGTTGTTGTAAAGGAAACGTGTCCAGTCGCCCAATTCAATCCAAGGAGAAGAACTCCATCCTTCGTCCGAAGTCAAATCATAGCGGAAAGAGAGCCAACGCATCCAAGTACCTTCCTTATAAAGAAAACTGTAGCAGGCATTCACACCGGCTGTCGCATCTTCCGGCTTATTCCAATAAGTATCATTGGTCACTTCATTGGGATTATCAATATCCAATAAACTCGAACTGCATCCGGTGCACAACGTCAAGGCACCTGCAAGCATTAATCCATAATATATCTTTTTCATAATTTATAAGCTGATTTATAAGTTAAAAGGTCAAATCCAATCCAAACATTACCGAACGGGTATTGGGATATGCAAAGCTGTCCGTACCACTGTTCCAAACGGAATTCGCACCCTTGAAGTCAGGATCCAAGCCGGAATATCCGGTGATGGTAATCAAATTGCTGCCGGTAGCAAACAGACGGAGCTTCTCGACTCCCAAATTCTTCAACCAATCTTGTCTGAAGTTATATCCAATGGAAATGTTCTTCATACGGAAGTAAGAGCCATTCTCCAGGAAACGGTCGGCATCACGGGAGTTGCGGAAATCACCGTAAATGATACGCGGGGTATTGGAGTTAGGATTTACCTGGTAAGGTTCTTCACCCTTTTTAAAACGGATATAGTTGGAGTTGTCTGCAAACAGACGTCCTTGCCAGCGGGATACGTTGTATATCTTATTGCCGAACTGACCATTCCACATCATACTGAAATCGAAGTTCTTCCATTCTGCATTGAATACCAATGACATTTGCATCTTGGCCCAGGGGCTACCACAATAACCACGGTCGGCATCAGTAATCTCTCCATCATCATTCAAATCGAGATACTTGACATCTCCCAATTGAGGACGCTTTCCCTCAATCATAATGGGGGTACCCGTAGATGTCACATAATTATCAATCTGTTCTTGTGTCTTGAAAATACCGTCTGTCTTTCTCAAATAAAATTCAGCCAAAGATCTGCCCGGTTTGGTTCTTGCCTGACCGGAATCAATATAATCCCTATTAGTACCATCACGGCCCAAGCTCAATACTTCGTTATCCATAGTAGTCACATTCAGCAAAGCGCTATACTTAAAGTCCGAAATCTGGTCTTTCCAACCAAGTGTAAACTCGAAGCCCTTGTTGCGCAAGCTGGCAGCATTTTTCCATGGAGAACCTCCTTGGTTACCGGTAGAAATGGCAATCGGAGTCTCTGCCAATACATCACTGGTCTTTGAGTTGTAATACTCTGCGCTGACAGTCAAGCGCTGGTTAAGGAAGCTGGCATCAAAACCTACATTCACCGTTTCTTTCGTTTCCCAAACAAGACCTGCATTCACAAGTTTCACCTGAGTAGAACCCGGAACAATAGCACCTCCGAATACAGTTACAATACTCTGATTGATAGTTCCAATATAATCCCAATCGCCAATGGAAGAGTTACCAAGACGGCCCCAGTTACCTCTAATCTTCAAATCATTAATCCAAGGCACATCAAAGAATTCCTCTTTTGAAATTCTCCAGGCACCGGAGAATGACGGGAAATTACCCCAACGGTTTTCCTTAGCCAGACGGGAGGTTCCGTCACGACGGAAGGTGGCAGTCAGATAGTATTTATCATCATAAATGTAGTTCGCACGTCCCAAATAAGAAATCATCGCATTCTCACTGATACTGTTTGAATTCTGCTGGTTGCTTTGTCCGGCATTCAATACAGTCAGATAATCACCGTTACCCAACATCGGGAAGTTCAGACGGGAAGCCCACAAGCCTTCCCATTCATGGTGCTGGTAAGTAGTACCGACTACAGCATCCACATGATGCTTGCCAAAATCCTTATTGAAGTTCAACGTGTGCTCAATCAACATGTTGTAGGTATTGTCACGCGCCTTCTGGCTTTCCGGATCACGGTGTTCCTGATTCTGAGTCCAGTTACCTTCTCCACGGAACCATGAATTCTCATAAAAGTAAAGGTCAATACCACCATTGAATTTATAGGAAAGGAATTCGAATGGCTTGAATTCCAACCATAAAGAACCATTCAGACGATTCTGGCGGAAATGACGGTATTCCAAATCTTCACGGGCAATCGGGTTCACACCAAAAGTATTGTATTTGGCAGCATCACCATAGCCATATCCACCCGGATTATTCTCATCATAGATAGGAATAGTAGGCATCATACGCAAAAAGTCATTGTAGGTATTGGTCTGGTTCGGGTCTGTGTTTGTGAGTGAATAAGCCAAGTTTTCACCAAAAGAGAACCAGCCCTTTTTACCTTGTGTATTGACACGGAAGCTATAACGGTCGAAAGTATTTCCATAAGAAACGCCGTCATTGTTATAGTAGCCGGCTGATACAAAATAACTACCGGAGTCACCGCCACCGGAGAGTGATACGTTGTAGTCCTGCACCAATGCGGTCTTCAACACTTCATCCTGCCAGTTGGTATCATACTGTGAGTGTTTCTGAGTGCTGTTTACAGTAGCAATGCCATCTTTGATAGCTTCATTATAGGCAATATCATTATACTTGATATATTCTGCCGCATTCATCAAATCAAATTTCGGGCTCCATTCCAATGTTTCCTTTACGCTTACATTCACCTTCATGGGACCTTTCGTACCCTTCTTGGTAGTAACGATAATCACACCATTGGCAGCACGCGAACCGTAGATGGCAGCAGCAGAAGCGTCCTTCAGAATCTGGATGGATTCTGCATCTGCAGGGTTGAAGTCAACTCCCGGATCTGTAATCATACCATCAATTACCCACAACGGAGAGTTATTACTCAAAGAACCGACACCGCGAATTTCAATAGAGGCATCTTCGCCCGCCCTACCGCTACTGCGTACGTTAATACCGGTTGCCAAACCCTGCATCTGGCTGACCAGTGTTCCTGCAGCGCTTTTCTTCATTTCCTTGGTATCAACAACGGCAACCGCTCCAGTCAAGTCGGACTTCTTCACGGTCTGATAACCGATGACAACCACTTCTTCCAGTGCTTTCGAATCATCTTTCATCACCACGCGCAAGGCAGTTCCCTTATAGACAACTTCCTGCGTAAGCATACCGATATAAGAGAAAACGAGTGTACTTCCTTTTTTTCCACTCACTGAGAAATTACCGTCAATATCGGTAATGGCACCCGTGGTAGTACCCTTCACCAATACATTCACGCCCACCAAAGGCTCACTATTTGCATCCGTCACCGTTCCCGTTATGGTCACATCTTGTGAATAAGCGGTAGCTGCAAACACAACAAAGAATAAGAATAAGATTTTCTTGATCATTTTTTATAGAATTAGATTTTAAAACTATGCGGAAACTAACGCCCGCTTTTTAAATACACCGCAGAAAGTGATTAGTCACTTCTGCCAATCATAGAACATTGATTAGGATTTGTTACGTCATAGGCATAGGGGTCATAGTATTATAAATTGTTGGCTTTCGGATGCAAATATATCCGCATAAAGCTAAAATTAATGCAAATATCGCTTCAATCTATGCAATTATAAATCCAAAAAATGCCCCTGAGAGACACCTCAGGGGCATTTGATTGGATTGTTATATTTAGCAAGCATTCCATGCTATCATTTCACGAAGTCTTTGGGCAGAATACCAAATTGTTTTTGGAAGCACTTGGTAAAATAGGAAGGAGTATTGAAGCCGGTCATATAGCAAACCTCATTGATTTTACACTCTCCTTCCTTTAAAAGCTGCGCCGCTTTCTTCAACCGCTCCAGACGGATGTAGTCATTGGGAGTCATATCCAATATGCCCTTTATCTTCCGGTTCAGGCTCGACCGGCTCATGTTCAGCAGGCTTGCCATATCATCCAGGCAGAAATCCGGATTCTGCATATTGGCAACCACCACTTCCTTCAATGTTTTAAGGAAAGATTCATCTGCCTTTGTCATTGCCATACTGCCCGTCTGCACAAAGGGAGAATTGACAAAAGAAGCCCGTAGCTTCTCACGGTTGTTCAGCAGATTGGCCACACAAACTTTCAGATATTCCACGGAGAAAGGTTTCTCTATATATACGTCAGCCCCCAGCTTCATTCCCTCTATTTTGGCTTGAAGAGTCGTCTTCGCCGTAAGCAGGATAATCGGTATATGGCTATAGTCAAGCTCGGACTTCAGATGCTCGCACAGCTCCAATCCATCCATCTCGGGCATCATAATGTCTGAAATGACAAGATTTACAGTATGTTCCTTCAACACCTTCAAAGCTTCCACCCCATTCACGGCAGTCAGCACACGATATTCCGAAGAGAGCTGTTTCACAACAAATGCCTGCATTTCCAGACTGTCTTCCACCACCAAAAGAGTATACCGGTGCTGTTCCAAGGCAGTACCTGCACCACTTTCCTCAGAGGATTCCCCGCCCGTTACCGGTTCTTTATGCTCCATAGCCACCGTCTGCTCGTGCTTCAGCGGAAGTGACAGCAGGAAACAGTTGTTCTCCATCGAATCTTCCATGCACAACGTACCCTCATGGAGTTCGGCCAATGAACGGGCAAGTGCAAGCCCGATACCGGTGCCGGGCACAGAGCGCAAGGTACCGGTTTTATACTGGATGAACGGCTTGAAAATCTCCTCGCGCATCTCTACCGGAATGACAAGGCCGTCATTGCATACAGAAAGCAGCAGTCTTTCACCTTCCGAATATAGCCTGATGCGTATATAGGTCTCCGAATACTTTATCGCATTGGTCAGCAGATTGCTGATAATCTTGGTAAGCCCTTCCCTATCAACCGAAGCATACAAGCTTTCGGGAGTCTCTATACTCAATGCCAGCCCCCTTTCACGTGCCAAAGGCTTGAAACGCTTATACGTCTTCTGCAAGAGCTCAGACACGTCGCATTCCACAAAATTCAATTGGAAGCCTTGCGTCTCCGTCTTCCGGAAGTCCAGCAACTGGTTCACCAAATCAAGCAGTCGGTTGGTGTTCAGTTCCATGGTCTCCAAATCATCCCTGATGTCATCCGAAACAGAACGGGAAGCCAATACATTCTCGAGCGGACTCTTTATCAGTGTAAGCGGTGTACGTATCTCATGCGCCACATTCGTGAAGAAGTCTATCTTCGCAGTATACAACTCCCGTTCCTTTTCCCGCTCAAACTTGTCCATAGCCTGCTGATGCTTCTGCCGGGTCCGTTTTCTGAAATAGATAATTACAGCAGCCAGTGAACATAACGCCAATACCGTATAAACAGCATACGCCCAAGTGGAGAGATAGAAAGGAGGATGAATATGGATGTCGAGCACACGTTCCGTCGCGTTCCACTTGCCATCGCTGTTGGAACCTTTTATACGCAATGTATAGCTTCCATAAGGAAGGTTTGAATAGTTGATGATGGAATTCCGCCCTACCGTATACCAGTCGCGGTCAAAGCCTTCCAGCTTACATTCAAGACCATTCATTTCGGGTGCCTGGTAACTCAGGGCTGCAACCTGAAAAGAGAAAGAATTCTGGTCGGCATCCAGCTCTATCTCATCCGCATAGGTGATGCTCTTCTCCAAAGGAGAATCCGGACTATCCACCGAAAGCCGTTTGTTGAACAGATAAAAATCTGTAATCACTACGGGAGGGAGAAAAGTGTTCTCCACAAAAGTTTCCGGGTCAAAGGCTATGAATCCGTTGATACTTCCCAAATAGATGCGTCCCTTCTTGTCAATGTAACCGGACTGGAAATTAAATTGGTTGCTCAGCAGCCCGTTTGCCGTGGTATAGACATGTTTGCTCTCCGTATCGGGATTGAAGCAGACCAGACCATAATTGGAAGTAATCCATAAGTTACCCCGCTTATCCTCGACCATCTTGTAGATAGTGTTGCTCGGAAATCCTTTCGACATGTCATAACGGGTAAAATTGTCCGTTTCCGGATTGTAGCGGCAAAAGCCCTCACCCAGCGTCATGAACCACAGACGCTTCCTGCTGTCTTCGTAGATACTGATTACCTTATTGTAGGGAAGAGAGGTCGAATCATTCTCATTAGACAGATAATTCCTCCACTGCTGGCTTCTTACATTGTAGCAGAACACTCCATTGGAGAAAGTAGCAAACCACAGATTTCCGTTGAAGTCCTCCAGAATGTTATAAGTAAACATATTCTTCAGCTGAGGAATCCGGGTAAAGTCATCTGTAGAGCGATTGTACTTCAACAGACCGGACGTGGTGCCTATCCACACATCTCCCGTAGTGGT
Organism: Bacteroides sp. AF20-13LB; assembly: GCF_003603065.1. Classification (NCBI taxonomy): domain Bacteria; kingdom Pseudomonadati; phylum Bacteroidota; class Bacteroidia; order Bacteroidales; family Bacteroidaceae; genus Bacteroides; species Bacteroides sp. AF20-13LB. Next base: position 44,946 of record NZ_QTMH01000003.1, on the reverse strand, counting down.
CCTGCAAATGGTAAAGGCGTCATTGGCGACCATGGAATTCTCACTCTCACCCTTGGCATAATGTTTCACCTGCCTGGTCCGAAGATTCACCCGGTTCAGACCACCGGAGAACGTACCCACCCACAAATCATCCCCGTCCAGGCAAAGGCCGTGGACATTCTGATAAATGGCCGGATGCTCAAAAGGCTCTATCTTTCCGTTTTCCGGATTGTAATTGAACAAGCCTTTGTCTTCGGTACCTATCCACAAGGTGCCATCATTACTTTCACAGATTTCCCGTACACGACGGCCGAAATGCCTGAGATTGTCTCTCGGATAGAATTTCTCGAAATAAGTCCACTGATAAGGACAATAATTCACTCCACCGAAATAAGAACCTATCCACATGCCGTTCTCCTTGTCGCAACAGAGCGAATAAATGGCATTGTCCGACAATGCATACAAATCATCCTGGTCGGGAACGGTTAAATGGGTAATCTTGTCATTCGTCAGATTGTAAATATACAAGCCGGACTCTGCGCCCACCCACAGCTCGTTGTCAGATTTGAACTGCAAAGCCCTCACATAGGTGTTCAGCAGTTTCCGCGTCTTGCCTGTAGTCTGATTTATCTCTGTCAACCCGTTCAGCGAAGCGATATACACGCAGTTATGGGGTCCGCTGACCTGCCAGTTGATAATATCATTCTTGAAAATCTCATTTCCTTCCGCGTCCTTGAAAGGCTGCAGAGGAGTTTCAAAGTCAGCTTTCGTATAGTAAAGATTATCCGCATACAAGGCCAGCCAACACGTATTCCCATTCAGCCAAAAGCGGGTTACATTGGGCAGTCCCGAATCGTGCAGATGGTTCAGCAGCCTCCCTTCATCCGGTTTATAGCAGAACAACCCCTGGTTTTCTACCGATATCCAGATATTATCGTCCTCGTCACTTCCAATCATGGTGACGAAATCCCTGATGATACTGCCGTTATCACTGGCCTCATCGAAAGCGGTAAAGGAATCCAGTACCGGGTCGTAAATAAAGACTCCCCCATCGGTACCAATCCAGATATTTCCCCGGCGGTCCTCGTAGAGCGCAGTTATGAAGTTCTTTCCTAAACCGGAGTTCTCTTTCTTGTAAATACGGAAAGACAATCCGTCATAACGGTTCAGACCGTCCTTGGTTCCGAACCACATAAAGCCTTTCCTATCCTGCAAAATCTGATACACGGTGTTCTGCGAAAGACCGTTCCGGATATCCATCGTTCTGAAATAGTAATGAACAGCATCCTGCGCACAGACCGGCAATACCGCCCATAGGCACAGACTAAGGAAAAGCTTTATAATCAATCGTTTCATAACAACATTTTTAATGTACAATTTACCATTTACAAAGTACAATTTAACTATGCAGATGACAGCGCAGCCAAATTGTACTTTGTAAATGGTAAATTGTAAATGCCCCTATTTCTTAAGTGAATTGCAGATACGTGTATTTATCTCTTTCACGCGTTTCTCATCCAGCTTTATCACCTTGCGGTCGTAAGTCATCAGACCGTTCACTTCCACCTCCACATCCGTGGTCTGTGTATAGACGGCTGCCGAGAAACCTCTTTTTATCATCTGATACAGCATATCGGCATATTTCACGTACTCATCAGTCACTTCTTTGGAAGAGTTGAACTGAACATATCCCCAGTTGCGGTTCGGTTCCCAGATATGGTCTTTCAAGACAAGGCCGATGCCGCCATACTCACCCAAAACCGTGGCACGCTGTGCATCATACAGATACATCTCCGGTTGGGGATAGTTGTGGAGGTCGAGCATGTCACCGCAAGTATAATGGTTACCGCCACTTGCCGGATTCACCAGACGGGTCGGGTCATACTGTTTCGTCCATTCGGCTATCTCTACCGTCTTGAACTGCCCCCAGGCTTCGTTGAACGGTACCCATGTACCGATACACGGATAAGAGTAGAGACAATCCATTATTTCCTTCCATTCCTTGTGATAATAGGCTTCGGATTCGGCGGAGCGTTTCAGTTCTGTTCCGTCGAAATAGCGGCGGTTCTGCCATTCCGGATTACGGTCACCGCTCGGCATATCCTGCCATACGATGATACCCAAACGGTCACAATGTGTGTACCAACGTGCCGGTTCCACCTTGATATGCTTGCGAATCATATTGAAACCGAAATCTTTCGTCTTCTGTACATCATACAGCAAAGCCTCGTCTGTGGGAGCTGTATACAGTCCGTCGGGCCACCAACCCTGGTCCAGCGGTCCAAACTGGAACAAAGCCTCGTTATTTAGTTCCAGGCGTACGATGCCATCCGCGTCACGACGGGTGGAGTACTTACGCATGGCAGCATAGCTGTCCACCTTATCCACTACTTTGCCTCCGCTTTTCAGAGTCACTTTCAGCGTATAGAGGAAGGGGGAATCCGGACTCCACAACTTGGCATTCCGGGGCATGGACACCTCCACCGGCTCTGCATTGATACTTTTGCCGGTGGCTACCAGTTGATTGCCGTCATACACATTCACTTCCACAAAGTCGGAAGGACATGCACTATTCAATTCAGCCTTCACTGTCAACAGATTACGGTCAATATCGGGAGTGATACGGAGGTTCTTGATATGTTTTCCGGCAACCGGCTCCATCCATACCGTCTGCCAGATACCGCTTACGGGAGTGTACCAGATACCTTCCGGATTGCTGACCTGCTTTCCACGGGGTTGAGGTCCTTTATCCGTTGGGTCCCAAACTTTTACGACCAACTGATTATTGCCTTTGCCAGAAAGGGCGGCAGTAATATCGAAAGAGAACGGAGTAAATCCCCCCGTATGGCTGCCTACTTTCACATCATTCACCCATACATCCGTTTTCCAGTCGACAGCGCCAAAGTGCAACAGCACTTGTTTTCCCTTCCAGGCAGAAGGAATTTCAAAACTGCGCTGGTAGACCAGTTCCTGGTTTTCATTGATTCTTTTTCCAACTCCGGACAAGGAGGATTCGATGGCAAAAGGAACAAGTATCTGCCCTTCGAACTCTGCCGGAAGATGCTCACCTTTATTTATAACGGCATAATTCCACAGTCCGTTCAAGTTCTTCCAGTCACTCCGTTCCATGATGGGACGAGGATATTCGGGCAACACATTCGCGGGATTGATCTGGGATGCCCAGTCCGTTTTGATTTTATCACCTGCCGGCTTCCATTGCGCCGAGCTTCCGATTGCAAACAACGTCAAGAATGACGATATGAGGAAAAATCTTCTCATAGTATTATAACTTTTTATTGGTTTCTACGAAAGCAAAGATAAGCCGATTCAGAAAAAAAGAATAGAAATTTCGAACCAATAAATAGTATTTTTGTGGAATATCAAGGTATTACCATCTCATTTTATCAAAGAAATTCATCAAAGGCACCTTTTTCCGCTTTTCTTGCCACGCCTATGACAAGGTTTTGCCTTCCCATTGGCAAGACTTTGCCACCGCGTTGGCAAAACTTTGCCATAGGCGTGGCAAAAGTTTGCCAAGGCAGTGACAACTTGTTGGCAAAATACCTCCCTGATATACAAGGAGTAGCAAACAATAGACAGCAGGGAATGACTAATATCCCGGATTCTGCTGGTTCTCCAATGCCGGATTGGCATTTATCTCATCCTGCGAAATAGGAAGCACAATCTTCTCGAAAGTACGGTCGATTGTTTTTCCACGGTGACTCACCGGAATATCTTGAAAATCGTCGTTGAATTCGATGGTTCTGCCCATACGCATCATGTCGAAGAAGCGTTGTCCTTCACCAAAAAGCTCCTTGCTGCGCTCGTCCAGAATCATATCATCGGTAATGGTAGCGGCAGTGGCCGGTGCCAGTCCGGGAGAACGCCTGCGGATTTCATTCAGGTAACCGGCGGCGGCATCTGCGCCTGCTTCCTGCTTCGTGGAGTGCAAGGCTGCTTCGGCGGCAATCAGATATATCTCGGAAAGACGGATTATCTTGATATTGACGGCTGTATTGGTTGCCTTGCCGTCACCTGCCAGAGTGGTACTGCCCATATACTTGTAGCAGGCTCCCTTGCGTTCAATCTCATTGTCCACCCAGTATTCATCGTTGTCCATGATTCCCCAACGCACATCCGTCTCGTCTTCACCCAGACGGTTCAAGAAATAATCGCTGGCAAGATACCAGCCCATGGCATTCTTCAACTGTCCGTAGCGCATCAGGTAAAAGCCCAAAGAAGAAGTTCCCAGGTCTGATTCCTCAGTGGTGATGCCCAGCTCAAAGATGGACTCGGAACCAAACTGCTTGCTCCAGGAAGCCGTCCAATCGGCAGGCTCATACAGTTTGTACACACCGCTTTCTATAATCTCCCGGGCAGCGTTCAAAGCACCGTCATAATCTTCCATATAGAGTTTCACACGCGCTTGCAGGGCTATGTTGGTGTAATAGTCCGCATATCCGCTCTGCTTTGTCTTCTTCTTGGCAAGCAGGGCCGCCCCGTCCGACAAGTCCTGCAGAATCTGGCGATAGTTCTCCTCCACAGTAGCACGGGTGGGCTGGGCGTTCACCGTAAGCGGCTCGGTTACATTGGGAACTCCATAAGAGGTCTTGTTGTAATTGTAAGGAAGCCCGTAGAGACGGACCAAATCGAAATAGAACAGCGCCCTCAGAGTCAACGCCTGCCCTTTGGCTTCGGAAAAGTCTTCCATACTGCCCGATTCTTCCAGCTTCTCAATGTTGCTCAACAAGGTGTTGACCTGCAGAATGCAGTAATATCCACGGCTCCAGAAACCGGAATAAGTATTGCTGTTGGAAGTGTGGTTGAACGTATAGAATGCATCCAGTCCGCGTCCGGCAGCAAAAATCGTGAGGTCACCGCCCTTGGCATCACCGTACATAAAAAGGTTTCTGCCGTAATAGGACGATGAGGTCATCGCACTCATCACACCGTTGATAACCACCTGCGCATCGGCTACCGTACCGACAGCACCTTCTGCATTTCCGGAGTTGGTGGGCTGCATATCCAGAAAATCGTCACACGAAGTGAATGTAAAGGCACCAAGTATCACAAGTGCCAATAAATGATATATCTTTTTCATTGTTAGTTCCTCCAGTTCATTAAAATTTCAATTCAACGCCAACGACAAACGTTTTTCCGATAGGGGTTTCCCAACCACGTGTGCCGTATTCGCTCACTTCGGGGTCTGCCTCCTTGTATTTGGCTATTGTCCAAAGGTTGCTGGCAGTGAAGAAAAGGCGGGCATTCTCGATGAAAGCCTTGCGGGTCATGGCTTTGGGCAGCGTATAGGCCAATGAGAGATTCTTCAAGCGCAGATAACTGGCATTGAACAAGTGGCGGCTGCTGTATTGTTGCGGGTCATCGAGGTCTACACCTTCGATACGGGGCTCTGTACCGTTCGTATGGTCTGGCGTCCAAAGGTTGTTGTAGTAGCTTTTAGCACGGATACGCTCCCAATAATAACCGTCGTCGGCCACATCCATGTAGGCTCCATCGTACAAGTCTCCTCCTATCTTATAGGTAAAGCCCAACGAAAGGGCTATGCCTTTGTAGGAGACCGAGGTATTGATGCCCCCATACACTTTGGGAACGGCATTGCCGATGATGGTGTAGTTGGCATTGTTATAGTCATAAGTAGCTCCGCGCCCGTTATACTCAAAATCTCCGGCCTTGCCATTCTTGGGGTCATTTACATAGTAGACGTTCTTGCCGTTGGTCTTGTCCACACCTGCCCATTCGTATCCATAGAAAGCCAGCGTGGACTGACCTTCCCGGTATACATATTGCGCACGGCTGTCGCTACTGGTGGGGTCGTACCAGATAATGTCCGCACCGCCATACAACTCTTTCACCTCAGAACGGAGGAAGGTTGCGTTGGCACCGGCACTCCATAACCATCCTTTACTATCAATGATGTCACCACTCAACTCCACCTCTACCCCATGGTTGTTGATGCATCCTACGTTCCGCAACGTAGAGGAAAATCCCGTAACCATCGAAATGGGAACATCCTGGAGCAGGTTCTTCGAATCACGGTTGAAGTATTCCACCGTACCGCGCAGACGCTGGCCGAAGAAGCCGAAGTCGATACCCACATTCGTGTTGTAGCTCGTCTCCCAAGACAGCTTGTCATTGGTGACGGTAGTGATTGTACCGCCCGGGTTACCCATGTACTTACTGGTATAGCTCATCAAGCTCATATAGCCGTAATTGTCCGAAGGCAGCGTACCGTTAATACCATAAGAGGCACGTATACGCAGGTTGCTCAGGAAAGAATATTTGCTCATAAAACCCTCGCGCATGATGTTCCACGCTCCTGCCACTGACCAGAAGTTTCCCCAACGTTCCTGCTTGCTGAGCCGGGAAGAACCGTCGCGGCGGTAAGAACCGGAAATGAAGTAGCGTTCATCGTAATTATAATCCAACTTGGAGAGCACGGACACCATCGAGTTTCCCCAGGAATATCCGGCAGAAGTCTGCGTTCCGGCAGTAGAAACTGTATGAATGGTGCTGACCGCAAGATTGCTTCCTGTGGCACGCACATAGTCTGTCTTGTTCTTCTCCGCTTCGAAACCCACCATGGTGCCAACTGTGTGTTTGTCGAAGGTGCCGGTATAATTGGCGGTAGTGGAGGTAACCATCTTCTCGTATGTAGTACGGTATTCGTTGACATTCCCATTGTCTGCCGAGCCTTTATAGTGATTGGCACTGTAATAGATATGGTCTTTTACAGTAGTATTGTCGTAAGAGTAGATAGAACGAAGGTCCAGGCCCGGCATCAGATGCAGGGTGAGCGTCTCCGCAGCCATGATTTTGGTACTGGTAGAACCGTTCTCCCACTCTTTGTCATAATAAAGCCCATTGTAGGCGTAGCTACCGTAACGTTCGGTCCAGAGCTCGCCGGTCTTGTAATCAGTGGGCCAGTAGAGTCCCCACAGCAAGTTACGGGTCTGCATGAAGTAATTGCTGCCCGTGTTGCGTGTATCATTATAACCGCTTTTCTTGGTACGCGCCAGGCTGGCATTGGTGGTCAGTTCAAGGAATTTCCCCACCTTCTGGGTGAGGTTCAGGCGACCGGAAACACGGTCGAAGCTGTTCATCTTCAAACGTCCTTCGTCCTGGGTATAGGAAAGGGAAGTGTAATAGTTGGTATTCTGCGTAGCACCGCTGACGGACATATCGTAGGTCTGGTAAATGGCGGTACGGAAATATGCCTTGTCCCAATCGTAGTATTTGCCTCCACGCCCGGAGTTGTCGTACTCAAGGATATTGACGTTCTCGTAAGCTCCCGTACCATTTGTGGTAAATTGGTAGCCATGTTTGTTGAAACGGCTGTTCAACTGGCCTATGGCATAGGCTGCCGCCTTTTCGTCCGTTTCGCCCTTACCGCTTGTACGGGCATCGTGAAATACGGTGTAGAGCATATTCACATTCTCCTGTACGCTGGCCGTTTCATAGTTGTCCGTTGCCCAGCAGGGCGTGAAGCCCACTTCGGCTTTCAGCGTCACCACCGGCTTGCCAATCTGTCCTTTTTTGGTAGTAATCAGAATGACGCCGTTTGCCGCACGCGACCCATAAAGCGAGCTGGCCGCCGCATCTTTCAATACAGAAATAGATTCGATGTCTTCCGGGTTCAACGTATTCATGATGTTGTTGGTAGAATAGAGCTCACCGCTCATCTGCCCCGTATTGCCCGAAGAGACCGGAACACCGTCCACTACATACAACGGTTCATTCCCGGCATTCATAGAACCTATGCCACGGATGCGGATGGCCGGTGCGGAACCCGCCTGGCCGGAATTATTCGTCAGTTGCAAGCCCGCCACTTTACCGTTCAACGCGTTTTCAAAGCTGGTCGTCGGAATGTCTTTCAGCGCATCCGCTTTCACTAAAGAAGCCGAACCTGCATAGCTGCTCTTTTTGGCCGTGCCGTAAGCCACCACCATCACTTCATCCAACAGTTCCGAATCCGATTTCAGCACCACCTTCATAGCAGGCTTTATGGCAGCTTCTACTTTCTGCATACCTACAAAAGAGACAATCACTGTCTTTGCCGTGCCCGGCACATTCAAGATTGTAAATTTACCTTCGATATCGGTCACGGCCCCCAGCGTTGTGCCCTTCACCAATACCGATGCCCCAATAATCGGCTCATTGTTGTCCTCGGCAAATACTGTTCCCGAGACCGTAGACGTCTGAGCCATCACTCCCGCCCCCATAACCAGGCAGACAATGATTAACAAGAAGAATTTCTTTCTCATGCTTCTCTTCCTTAAAATTAGTCAATCAAAACACTTTTTAATATCCAAACGCTGCAAAGGTATGTATCTTTTTCAAAAAGAAAAGCAATAGTATTCAAAAAGCTTCATTTTGATTGTATTTTAAGCCAAACACAAGCAATATGTCTATAACCTAAGCATTCCAAGCAATAAGTATGATGCTGGATACGGAAATATAAGCAATGCCAAAGAAGATATATCCGGATTTTAAGATATGACACGTCCCGGCATACAACTTTTTTCGTAACTTTGCACAGTTTTAAAATACACTGAACGAATGGAGTTTAAGTATGACGTTATTGTAATCGGCGCCGGACACGCAGGATGCGAAGCCGCTGCCGCTGCTGCAAACCTGGGTTCGAAGACTTGTCTTATCACAATGGATATGAACAAAATCGGACAGATGAGTTGTAACCCGGCAGTGGGAGGCATCGCCAAAGGACAGATAGTACGCGAAATAGACGCCTTGGGAGGATATATGGGATTGGTGACAGACCAGACAGCCATACAGTTCCGTATACTGAACCGTTCCAAAGGTCCCGCTATGTGGAGTCCGCGCGCGCAGTGCGACCGCAACAAATTCATCTGGGCATGGAGAGAGATACTGGAAAATATCCCCAACCTGCATATCTGGCAGGATACCGTGCAGGAAATCCTCGTTGAAAACGGTGAGATTACGGGAGTAGTCACATTATGGGGAGTAACGTTCCATGCCAAATGTGTAGTACTCACCGCAGGAACTTTCCTCAATGGACTGATGCACGTGGGACGTACCATGCTTCCAGGTGGACGTATGGCAGAACCTGCATCCTACCAATTAACCGAATCCATCGCAAAGCATGGCATCACCTTTGGACGCATGAAGACGGGAACCCCCGTACGCATAGATGGACGCAGCGTGCATTATGAGGATATGGAAATCCAAGACGGAGAATGTGACTTCCACAAGTTCTCGTTCATGGACACTCATGTACGCCATTTGAAACAGCTCCCTTGCTGGACTTGTTTCACCAATGAAGAGGTACACCGGATTCTGCAGGAAGGGCTGCCGGATTCCCCCCTTTTCAACGGACAAATCCAAAGTATCGGCCCACGTTATTGCCCCAGTATAGAGACCAAGATTGTGACTTTCCCCGACAAACCGCAGCACCAGCTTTTCCTGGAGCCCGAAGGGGAAACAACCCAGGAGCTCTACTTGAATGGATTCTCTTCTTCATTGCCCATGGACATCCAGATTGCAGCATTGAAAAAGATACCGGCATTCAGAGATTTGGTCATCTACCGCCCGGGCTATGCCATCGAATACGACTTCTTTGACCCCACCCAACTGAAACATACGCTGGAAACGAAGAATATAAAGAATCTGTTCTTTGCCGGACAAGTAAACGGAACAACCGGTTACGAGGAAGCAGCTGGACAAGGAATCATGGCAGGCATCAACGCCCACATCAATTGCCACGGCGGAGAGCCGTTCACCCTTGCAAGGGATGAAGCATATATCGGCGTTTTAATCGATGACTTGGTAACAAAAGGCGTGGACGAGCCTTACCGTATGTTTACTTCCCGTGCCGAATATCGCATCCTGCTCCGTATGGATGATGCGGACATGCGACTCACGGAAAAAGCCTGGAAGCTGGGACTCGCCAAGGAAGAGCGGTACAAGCTGCTGACAGAAAAACGTGAAGCCGTGAACCGGATTATAGACTTCGCGCGGAATTACTCGATGAAACCGGCATTAATCAATCCGGTATTGGAGCAGCTCGGCACAACTCCACTGCGCCAGGGATGCAAATTGATAGATTTGATAAACCGTCCGCAGATAACGATTGAGAACATTGCCGAACACGTCAGTGCCTTTAAACGAGAACTGGATAAAATATCCGATAGAAAGGAAGAAATTGTAGAAGCTGCAGAAATACTCATCAAGTACGAGGGATACATCGGGCGCGAACGGATTATTGCGGATAAGTTGGCAAGATTGGAAAGCATCAAGATAAAAGGTAAGTTTGACTATAATTCCATTCAATCCCTTTCCACCGAAGCTAGACAGAAGCTGATGAAGATAGATCCGGAAACAATAGCCCAAGCGAGTCGGATTCCGGGAGTATCTCCAAGCGACATCAACGTGCTACTGGTACTTTGCGGACGATAGAGCGCAAAGTTCCACGTGAAACAAAGAATTCAATAAACGTATTAAATAAACTGATTATGAGCAAAGAAACTCTTACCAAAAGCATCCGAGAAATACCCGACTTCCCCATTCCGGGAATTCTATTCTACGATGTAACTACCTTGTTCAAGGAGCCTACCGCCTTGCAGGAACTCTCGGACACACTATACGAGATGTATAAAGACAAAGGCATCACCAAAGTAGTGGGTATAGAATCAAGAGGATTCATTATGGGCCCCATTCTCGCCACCAGACTGGGGGCAGGCTTCGTACCTATCCGCAAGCCGGGAAAGCTTCCTGCAGAAACCATTGAAGAAAGCTATGATAAAGAATATGGCAAAGACACCGTGCAGATGCACAAGGATGCCATCAATGAAGACGATGTAGTATTGCTACACGACGACTTGCTGGCAACCGGTGGAACAATGGAAGCCGCCTGCAAACTGGTGAAACAGATGAACCCCAAGAAAGTGTATGTAAACTTCATCATCGAGCTGAAAGAGCTTCATGGCAAGGATGTGTTTGGAGATGATGTGGAAGTGGAGGCTGTGCTGTCGCTTTAGCCATTTCATATTTCACCACAGATTACACAGATTAACACAGATTATTTATCCACCACAAAACACAGTTTTATCAAAGAGAAATCTGCGTTAATCTGTGTAATCTGTGGTGAAACGTCGGTATTATGGAAGAACTCAGAACTAACGACTACCTCAAAGGGATTGTATCCAACCTTCCCGAAAGTCCCGGTATTTACCAATATCTGAATACCGAAGGGACTATTATATATGTAGGAAAGGCAAAGAATCTGAAGCGAAGAGTGTCTTCCTACTTCAACCGGGAGCACGAACCGGGAAAGACGAGGGTGCTGGTCAGCAAGATTGCAGATATCCGATATATCGTGGTGAATACGGAAGAAGACGCGCTATTGCTGGAAAACAATCTTATCAAGAAATACAAGCCTCGCTACAACGTACTGTTGAAAGACGACAAGACGTATCCCAGCATCTGCGTGCAGAACGAATACTTTCCACGTGTATTCAGAACCCGGAAGATAATCCGTAACGGTTCCTCCTATTATGGCCCTTACAGCCATATACCTTCCATGTACGCATTACTCGACCTCATCAAGCATCTGTACCCTTTGCGTACATGCCACCTGAACCTCTCTCCGGAAAACATACGTGCCGGAAAGTTCAATGTTTGCCTGGAATACCACATCAAGAACTGTGCAGGACCTTGCATCGGGAAGCAAAGCCAGGAAGAGTATCTGAAAAACATCGCTGAAATCAAGGAAATACTCAAAGGGAATACCCAGGAGATAGAACGGATGCTTTTCCAGCAAATGCAGGAACTGGCAGCCGAAATGAAGTTTGAAGAAGCACAGAAGATAAAGAAGAAATACCTGCTGCTGGAAAACTACCGGGCGAAATCGGAAGTGGTAAGCAACGTGCTGCACAATATCGACGTGTTCTCCATCGAAGAAGACAGCGATGAAAAGTCCGCTTTCGTCAACTACCTGCACATTACGAACGGTGCCATCAACCAGGCTTTCACCTTTGAATACAAGAAACGATTGAATGAGAGCAAAGAAGAACTGCTCTCTCTCGGCATCATCGAAATGCGGGAAAGATACAAGAGCCTTTCTCGTGAAATCATCGTGCCTTTTGAACTGGATATGGAGCTGAAAGATGTCGTCTTTACCATCCCGCAACGGGGAGACAAAAAGAAGCTGCTGGAACTCTCCCTCCTCAATGTGAAGCAGTACAAAGCCGACCGCCTGAAGCAAGCCGAAAAGCTGAATCCGGAGCAACGGACCGTGCGCCTGCTGAAAGAGATACAGCAAGAGCTGCACCTGGACCGCCTGCCCATGCAGATAGAATGTTTCGACAACTCCAACATCCAGGGTTCCGACCCCGTGGCCGGGTGCGTGGTCTTCGTCAAGGGGAAACCTTCCAAGAAGGATTACCGCAAGTACAATATCAAGACCGTAGAGGGACCGGATGACTATGCCTCCATGAAAGAGGTCGTAAAACGGCGCTATCAGCGCGCTATAGAAGAGAAAGCACCCCTGCCCGACCTTCTTATCACCGACGGTGGAAAAGGGCAAATGAGCGCCGTAAAAGAGGTGATAGACGAGCTTGGCCTGAACATCCCCATCGCCGGACTTGCCAAAGATGGCAAACATCGCACTTCCGAGCTATTGTATGGCTACCCTCCCCAGACCATCGGATTGAAACAGAACACCCCCCTCTTCCGACTGCTGACGCAGATTCAAGATGAAGTGCACCGCTTCGCCATTACCTTCCACCGCGACAAGCGCAGCAAACGGCAGATTGCCTCCGCACTGGACGAGATAAAAGGTATCGGTGAAAAGACGAAAAGCACGTTGCTCAAGGAGTTCAAAAGCGTGAAGCGTATCCGCGAAGCATCTGCCGAGGAGCTTGCCGCCGTGGTGGGAGAAGCGAAAGCCAAAATCATCCAGACCTATTTCTCAGAGAAATAATGACTGATAAATCAGCCTGCAGAGCCATGCACACAACGAATTAATTCGTAACTTTGTCCCCTCAAAAAGACAAGAACAACATGAGAGTAGTGATACAACGTGCCGGACACGCTTCCGTCACCATCAACGGAACCTGCAAAGCCTCCATTGGAAAGGGCCTCATGATACTCGTAGGCATCGAAGAATCCGATGGAAAAGAAGATATTGACTGGCTTTGCAAGAAGATAGTCAACCTGCGCATTTTCGATGACGAAAACGGCGTAATGAACAAATCTATTCTTGAAGCAGACGGCGAGATACTGGTTATCAGCCAGTTCACCCTCCACGCCTCCACCAAGAAAGGCAACCGTCCCTCCTACATACGGGCAGCACGGCCGGAAATATCCGTCCCACTGTACGAACAATTCTGCCGGGAACTGAGTTTAGCATTAGGTAAAGAAATAGGTACCGGCGAATTTGGTGCCGATATGAAAGTAGAACTGATGAACGATGGTCCCGTGACCATCTGTATAGATACAAAAAACAAGGAATAATGACGTTAGAAGAAGCACAGAAACAAGTGGATTCCTGGATAAAGGAATACGGAGTGCGCTATTTCGGCGAACTCACCAATATGGCGATACTGACCGAAGAAGTGGGCGAACTCGCCCGCGTCATGGCACGCAAGTATGGCGACCAATCCTTCAAGAAAGGAGAAAAAGACAACCTCGACGATGAAATGGCAGATATTCTCTGGGTACTTCTCTGTATTGCAAACCAGACCGGAGTGAACCTAACAGAGGCTTTCCGCCGCAACTTCGAGAAGAAAACCAGACGTGACCAGACAAGACATATCAATAATCCTAAATTGAAAGACCATGGAGAAGAATGAGCCTACCCAGAGTAAGTATGACGCCGCCCTGGCAAAGTACAACACCCAACTGGATGATGCAGAAATAGCTGCACAAGCTGCCAGAATCATTGCAGAGAAAGTACCGGCAAACAATACACCGGAGGTAAAGAAATTCCTGTTCAACTGCATTGACCTCACCACACTGAACAGTACGGACAGCGACGAAAGCGTCATGAAATTCACCCAGAAAGTGAATAAATTCGACGAAGAGTTCCCCGACCTGAAGAATGTGGCAGCCATCTGTGTATACCCCAATTTTGCAGAAGTCGTAAAAGACACGCTGGAAGTGGAAGATGTAAAAATAGCTTGTGTATCAGCAGGTTTCCCCTCCTCCCAGACTTTCATTGAAGTGAAAGTGGCAGAAACTGCCATGGCACTGATGGAAGGCGCCGATGAAATAGACATCGTTATTTCGGTGGGCAAGTTCCTGGCGGGAGACTATGAAGGCATGTGCGAGGAGATACAAGAACTCAAAGCAACCTGCAAAGAGCACCACATGAAGGTAATCCTCGAAACCGGAGCTTTGAAGACGGCTTCGAACATCAAAAAAGCATCCATCCTTTCCATGTATTCGGGTGCCGATTTCATCAAGACTTCCACCGGCAAGCAGCAGCCTGCCGCCACGCCGGAGGCCGCCCTGGTTATGTGCCAGGCCATCAAGGAATATCACGAGCTGACGGGTATCAAGGTAGGCTTTAAGCCCGCAGGAGGAATCAACTGCGTGAACGATGCACTGATTTATTACACCATCGTCAAGGAAGTGCTCGGCGAAGAATGGCTGAACAACGAACTGTTCCGCTTGGGAACCAGTCGTCTTGCCAACCTGCTGCTTTCGGAAATCAAGGGCGAGGAAATGAAATTCTTTTAAGAGGAAGCTGCATTTACCTATAAATAAAGCCTGATGGAGTGGGTTCCATCAGGCTTTCTCATATTATCAACCGGAAACAGTTCCGTCATTTTTCCCGCTCTACCACATAATCCAGATACCCGGCTAGCGCTACTTTTACCTCCGTATCGGGCAAAGAAGCCAGCAAAGAAAGAGCCTTTTCCTTATAGTCATACATCACTTGCGAAGCATACTCTATACCACCATTCTGCTTGGTAAATTCGATTAAATGGGCTATTTCGCCAGGCGTTGCCTCCCCATTCTTTATCTTTACGGCAATTTCTTCCGCTGTTTTATCCTTCACGGTATTGAGCACATGAAGCGCAGGCAGAGTCAACTTCCCCTCCACCATATCATTTCCGGTAGGTTTGCCTATTTCCTTGCTCTCGGAGTAATCGAAAATATCATCCTTTATCTGAAAACAAAGCCCGATATATTCACCGAACAGACGCGCAGATTCCGCCTTTTCATCGCTGGCCCCCACCGAGAGAGCGCCCGCCTTCGTACAAGCTGCAAAGAGCACGGCCGTCTTCTTGCGGATAACGTCGAAATAGACTTCCTCGGAGAAATGGAGATTGCTGACGTTGGAAAGCTGCAGAAGTTCACCATCTGCCAAATCCTGCCCCAGGCAGGAGACGATGTCGATAATGTCATGGTTACGGGTCATGCCCACTTGCACCAACGCTGTTGCAAGCAGATAATCGCCTGCCAGTACGGCTACTTTATTATTGAAAATGGCATTAACGGAGAGTTGTCCACGGCGTTCAGTACTTTCGTCCACTACATCATCGTGCACAAGGCTGGCATTATGAAGAAGTTCCAACGCAACCGCAGCATGCAGGGTTGCAGGACATACCTTGCCAAAAAGCTTCGCAGCCAGAAGCACCAGAATGGGGCGCATCATCTTCCCGTTCTTCTGCCGGATATGCGCAATTACGCTGTTCAGCAAAAGGTTGGAACTGGAGAGGGTACTTTCAAAAAGCTTCTTGAAGTCCTCCAATTCCTCAGAAATCGGAGATTTTATCAATGATGAGTTGTCCATGCATCGCTATTTGCCTACAAAAATAGTAATAAAACGGTTAATACGGTATTTTTTTGTACTTTTACCATGAAAAAAAGGATTAAATGTATGAATTCAATCGATAAACTGTTTTTGCTCGATGCCTATGCACTGATATATCGAGCCTATTACGCGTTCATCAAGAACCCGAGAATCAATTCAAAAGGATTCAACACTTCGGCCATTCTGGGCTTTGTAAACACCCTGGAAGAAGTGCTCAAAAAAGAGAATCCCACACACATAGGAGTAGCCTTCGACCCGTCGGGCCCCACCTTCCGCCACGAGGCCTACGAGCAATACAAGGCACAGCGCGAGGAGACACCCGAGGCCATCCGCCTTTCCGTACCTATTATAAAGGACATCATCCGCGCCTACCGCATTCCCATCCTCGAAGTATCCGGCTACGAAGCCGACGACGTGATAGGCACGCTCGCCACCGAAGCCGGACGGCAGGGCATCACCACCTATATGATGACTCCCGACAAGGACTACGGGCAACTGGTATCGGACCGCGTCTTCATGTACCGCCCCAAGCACACCGGCGGATTCGAAGTGATGGGTACCGAAGAAGTAAAAACCAAGTTCAACATACAGACCACCGAGCAGGTCATCGACATGCTGGGACTGATGGGTGATGCTTCCGACAACATCCCCGGCTGTCCGGGTGTGGGCGAGAAAACCGCACAGAAACTGATTGCCGAATTCGGCAGTATCGAAAACCTGCTGGAACATACCGACCAGCTGAAAGGCGCACTGAAAACGAAAGTGGAAACCAACCGCGAGATGATAACCTTCTCCAAATTCCTTGCCACCATCAAAACAGATGTTCCCATTCAGCTCGACATGGATTCGCTCGTCCGCGAAGAACCGAACGAAGAGGAACTCCGCAAGATTTTCGAGGAGTTGGAATTCCGCACACTCATCGATCGGGTACTCAAAAAGGGAAGCGGCAATTCGTCCTCCCCTACTCCAACCTCTCCGGTACCCGACCTCTTTGCCGGGACTCTGTTTGCCCAGCCGCAAACCTCCACTCCCGAAAACAGCGCCCCGATTCAAGGCGATTTGTTTGCAAATTTTGCGGGCGAGGGGACGGGCGTTTCTGAAAATTCAAACCTGACGCGGTTAGAAATGCTCGATGTAGACTACCAACTCATTGATACAGAAGACAAAAGAGCAGAAATTATTCAAAAGTTACTTACAAGCGAAATTCTCTCAATAGATACCGAGACTACCGGAACCGAGCCAATGGACGCCGAACTTGTAGGAATGAGCTTCAGCGATGCCGAAAACCGTGCATACTACGTACCCGTTCCCGCCGAACGAGAGGAAGTCTTAAAAATTGTAAACGAGTTCCGTCCCCTCTTCGAAAACGAGAAATCCATGAAGGTGGGACAAAATATCAAGTACGATATGATTATCCTCCAAAATTACGGCGTCCAGGTGAAAGGCAAACTTTTCGACACCATGCTTGCCCACTACGTGCTTCAACCCGAACTGCGACACAACATGGACTATCTGGCGGAAATCTACCTGCACTACCAGACCATCCACATCGATGAGCTAATTGGAGCGCGAGGCAAAAACCAAAAGAACATGCGCGACCTTCCACCCGAAGATGTCTACCGTTATGCCTGCGAGGATGCGGACGTCACCCTCAAACTGAAAAACGTGCTGGAAAAGGAACTGAAGGAGCAAGGTGCCGAACATCTGTTCTACGAAATAGAGATGCCGCTCGTCCCCGTACTTGTCAATATAGAGAGCAACGGAGTGCTGCTCGACACGGAAGCCTTGAAGCAATCGTCCCAACACTTCACCGTCCGTCTGCAGGAGATTGAGAAGGAAATCTACGAGATGGCTGGCGAGACATTCAACATCAGCTCCGCCAAGCAGGTAGGCGAAGTGCTGTTCGACAAGCTGAAAATCGTGGAGAAGGCCAAAAAGACCAAGACCGGACAATACGTCACTTCCGAAGAGGTGCTGCAGAGCTACCGCAGCAAGCACGACATCATCGGAAAGATACTGGAATACCGCGGACTGAAGAAACTACTGAGCACCTATATAGATGCCCTACCCCAGCTCATCAACCCGCGCACGGGTCGCATACACACCTCCTTCAACCAGGCGGTGACCGCTACCGGACGCCTCAGCTCCAGCAATCCCAACCTGCAGAACATCCCCATCCGCGACGAAGACGGAAAGGAAATCCGCAAGGCGTTCATCCCCGACACCGGCTGCGAGTTTTTCTCTGCCGACTACTCGCAGATAGAGCTGCGCATCATGGCACACCTCAGCGAAGATAAGAACATGATAGACGCCTTCCTCAGCGGACACGACATCCACGCCGCCACCGCTGCCAAGATATATAAGATAGATATAAACGAGGTAACCGCCGACATGCGCCGCAAGGCAAAAACGGCAAACTTCGGCATCATCTACGGCATCTCCGTCTTTGGGCTTGCCGAACGCATGGGCGTTTCCCGCCAGGAAGCCAAAGAGCTGATAGACGGCTACTTTGAAACCTACCCGCAAGTGAAGGAGTATATGGACAAAAGCATCCAGGTGGCACGCGAGCAGGGCTACGTGGAAACCATCTTCCACCGCAAGCGCTTCCTGCCGGACATCAACTCAAGAAACGGGGTGGTACGGGGCTATGCCGAACGGAATGCCATCAACGCTCCCATCCAGGGAAGTGCCGCCGACATCATAAAAGTAGCCATGGCACACATCTATCAGCGCTTCCAAGCTTACAATCTGAAAGCAAAGATGATTTTACAGGTCCATGACGAACTAAATTTCAGCGTTCCAGAGGCAGAAAAAGAGCTTGTACAGAAAATCGTAATCGAAGAGATGGAGCAGGCATATCGCATGCACGTACCCCTGAAAGCCGATTGTGGGTGGGGAAACAACTGGTTGCAGGCACACTAAACAGCCCAATAACTTTATTTAACTTACAATCAGAAAGCAACAGAAGCAATCCTTTCCAAATACAGTTTGCTCATCAGAATATCCGGCAACCTCGCTGCCGGATATTTTTTATTCACCAATCTTGCCAAAAGGAAAGCATACCGAAACCCTCACTACTGACATATTGATAAAATTTAATCCGATATTTATATTTATGTCAATTTAATACGTACCTTTGCAGCGAAATAAATGATATATTGATAGAAAATAGAAAGTTAAACTAAAAAAGACATAAAACCATGAAAGCAAAAGTATCTTTAAAAACAGTGATTGTTTCAGCACTTCTCTTAGTTTGCGGATTAAATGCCTCAGCCGACAATAAGAGCAACCTCATTTACAATTCGGAAGAAGTAAATGGCATGAAAGTGGCAGAGACCGTATACAAGATGGACGGAAACACGCTTGCCAACTATATGAAGTACAATTATAAGTACGACGACCAGAACCGCATGACGGAAAGCGAAGCCCTGAAATGGAACAGCACCAAGAATACATGGGGCAAGGACATGTGCATCCGCTATGCATACCAAGGCAAGACGATGACTACCACATACTACAAATGGAACAACAAGAAAGGCGAATACATACTGGTTCCCGAGATGACGGTAATCATGGACAACCCTAACATGTAATTGACAAACTCTCTCTTAAAGTAAGAAATCTTATTCCTAACAACAATAACCGAAACCTTTCATAAAAGAGCCGGAATGATTCGCACATTCCGGCTCTTTTATTATATCTTGAAAAACAAATCCTTTCCGTCAGATACCAATAACCTTACACGATTAGTATCCTGGATTGTTTTCTATAATGGCACTGTTTGTATCAATCTCACTTTGGGGAAGCGGCCAAAGTTCATCCTTTCCTTTGATATACTTCATCGTGTTATACACACGGAGATTCAGTGCTTTCCCATCCCAAGAACTACCCTCTGAATATGCCGGATGCCAGTTGTCATCAAATGAAGGCTTGGCATTGGACATAAGCCCTTTTTGATTGGGAGCATAAATCTTACCTGTCATCACTGTAGAAGCCATACCCCAACGACGGAGATCAAACCAACGAAAACCTTCATTACAAAGTTCAACAGTACGTTCGTAACGTAATGCCTTTCGGAGTCCGCTCTGCGAAGTAACTACCACATCGGGCATTCCTACACGATTACGAATTATATTGATGTCCGTTCGTGCTAACTCCAGATTGCCATCAGCCATTTCAATATTGGCTTCTGCCTCTATTAGATAAACCTCTGCTAAACGCATCAAGCCGCAATTAAGATCACTGGTTTCATGGTTGGAGATTGCAGCTCTTTCCAACTCGGCTATATCCAAATATTTCCTCCAGAGATATCCAGCAGGACCTTTAGTGCCATTGGCACCGTATACGCCCTTGGTTCCCTGTGACTCCATGTTTGTCACGTCCTTGCCCGTGCTATAGTCGTGAATCTTTTTACTGGTAGTGGAAGTCTGGAATTCTAGATTGAATATGCGTGAACCAGGTCGCAAACAGAAAAGATCCAGACGAGGGTCCCGGTTTTGCCAAGGGTTCTGCCAGTCATACAGAGAAGATTCCGTAATCGATTTGCCATCCTTGCATTGAAACATATCAACAAATGTTTGTGTAGGACCAAAATAGGCGCATCCTCCCAGTGTACGTGGAGCCATGTAATATGCCTCCTTGGTTTTATTACTGGATATTACCGCATCATACTGCACGGACCAGAGCCACTCATTGCTTGCCTCACCGTCATAACCAAACAGAGCCGTCTGACCGGTTGGCTCTCCTGCCTCATGACTTTCTCCACAATACTGTGTATTGATGGATTCCAATTCAAAGCCTGCCTCCTTAGCCAAATTCAAGGCTTGTTTGGCCGAACTGGCAGCCAAGTCATACTTTTTCCAATTCAAGGCAATACGGGCACGTAACGCATACGCTGCTACCCGTCCGATGCGTGCACTGCCATAGCTTTCTGCTTTATGGCGGAGTGGAAGGTTAGCCAAACACTCGTCGCTAAGATCCGAAAGCAGATTCTCTACAATGGTCTCTCTCGGTGTACGTGGGGTCTGGCTGTCATTTATACCCGCTGTGTGGACCACATACGGCAAGTCTCCATAGTGCTGGCAAGCTTGATCATAACAGAATGCCCGTATGCACAGCAGCTCTGCCCGTATACTCTCTATATCCGTATCAGAGGCTGTGCCACGCAGATTATCCAGCGCATCGAGAAGCTGGTTGATACGTGCCACGGTCTTATACACGCAATTATAAAGCTTGTTTGCCACCGCGTTTTCAGCAGAAGCTCCGGAGGTGATTAATTCCGTATACATAGCCGTGTTGACACGTGTAGCACCAATATCGGTAATATTGTCTGTCACCTTCCACCAGGTGGTGGTGCTGGCACTATAAGCTGTCAGAGATGAGTAAACAGCGTTCAAACCGAAATTCGCCTCTTCCATACTCGAAGGATAAGAGGAAGAAGACGGTGAAGTGAGTGGTTCAAGGTCGAGTGAACAAGCACCGAGACCTAATAGAGACAGCGAAAGGAGTGCTGTATAAATATTGTTTCGTTTCATATCATTTTTTCTTTTTATGTCTTCTTGAATACAGACGGTTTCCCTATTCCGGCTAATCAGAATTTGATGTCAACGCCAAAAGTGAAGGCTTTCGTCTGGGGATAATTGTTTGCCGCACCCAGAGATACCCCATCTGTTGCTGATGCGTTATAGTTGACTTCGGGGTCATAGCCATCCCAAAAGTCAGTAAAAGTCAAGAGATTCTCAGCATTGGCATAAATGTAGGCAGACTTCAGTCCGATGGCTTTCATCCACTTGGAGGGCAGGTCGTAACCCAGCTGCAGGTTCTTCAGACGCAGGTAAGCGGCACTCTTCATCCAGAAGGATGATGTATAGGTGTTGTTACTGCTCTTATAAGAGAGGCGAGGCGTGGATGCATCATGATTCTGCTCCGTCCAATAGTCAAGGTGTTCCTTGCGGTAGGTTCCTCCCTGATAGCAAGGCATCACGTAGTAGGAATTGAGATAACCGTCGGCCTTGCCAACTCCTTGCAAGAAAGCCGAAAGACGAATTCCTTTGTATCCCACTCCTAAATTAAAGCTATAACTATAGCGTGGAACTGTACTTCCGATAATCGTCTTGTCATCTGTAGTAATTTTGTTGTCTCCGCTGACATTCCGGTATTTCAGGTCACCGGGATATACGGTTGTACCGAATTGGGGACAGTTGGCATTGATTTCGTCCGCTTCTTCTTGTGAATTGATGAAACCGTCGCATATCAATCCGTAAATGGAGTTAATGGAAGACCCCTCTTGGTTACGAATATCACCGCTTGTGCTGCTTGTGCCCCGCATGTCGGTGATGGTGTTTTTCACGTCGCTCAGCGTAAGGGCGGCATCCAGCGAAAAGTCCCTCGTCAGCTTCTTGCTGTAGCCTACGCTTAGCTCCCATCCCTGGTTTCTTACCTTGCCGGCATTCTGGAAGGGAGCACCCATACCAATGTGGTTGGGGATGTCCAGCTTCATCAGGATACCATCCGTTATCTTCCTATACCAGTCGGCAGTGATGTTGATACAGCCGAACAGTGAAAGATCTATGCCTAAGTCAGTCATGGTAGAAGTCTCCCATGTAAGGTCCCTATTGGAGAGCGAGGTAACAGCAGAGGTCGTGTAAAGATTACCTCCCATAGATATAGAGCCCGTAGAGAGTTGCTGAGTAGTGGGATAATAGGAACTTCCGATATTCTGGTTGCCCAGTTTGCCCCAAGAGGCACGTAATTTCAGATTATCCACTCTATCGCGTATAGATTCCATAAAGGGTTCCTCGCTGATGCGCCATGCTGCAGAGAATGAAGGGAACACGCCATATCGGTTACCCTCTGCAAATCTGGAAGAACCGTCGGTACGGATATTGGCCTCCACAAGGTAGCGTTCCTTGTAGTTGTAATTCAAGCGGCCAAAGAAGGAGTTGATGGCCCATTGGTACTCCCCTCCTCCATTGTTCATGTTCTCAATGTTACCGGCATCAATTTGGTCATATTGAGGGAAGTTGAATACTTGACGATAGGCAGAAAGAGTCTTTTCTGTATAGGTCTGACACTCCATACCTGCCATTACTTTGAAGTAGTGGTCATCCAGCTGTTTCTCATAGTTGGTCAGTGCCTGTGTGTTCCAGTAGAAGTAACGATAGGCCGATTCTGTAAGCGAGTTGTAGGTTTCGCCGCTCTTGAAGCTGGTAGTACCTTCCGGGTCACCATACGTGGTGACAGAATTCTTATAGTTATGGTTATTCTTGGTGATATAACGTGGAGTGGCTTGAACTGACACATTCCATCCATCGAGAATCTTATAGGTCAGAGCCATCGCCATGGTAGCACGGATAACATTGTTTTTCACAATACCGCCTTCACGCAACAACAGCACGGGGTTATTGCCCATCAGACCATTTGCCCCATTATAAAGACCAGTAGTAAATTGATTGACAATGTTCGGGGTTCGGGTGTTCATATAATTGAAGGCATGTCCTTCGTAGGGAGAACTATTTTTATTGGCATTGCTTACTTGTATGTCAAACTTCATGTCCAGACGGTCGCTAAGCTTGATGTCCATATTGTTGCGTACAGAGATTTTACGGTAAGAGGAATTGACCACTATACCCGTCTGGTCCAGATACCCTATAGAAGTAAGTGTCTTGATACGTTCTGATGAAGAAGTCAGAGTAAGCGTATGCCCATGGTTGAATCCGTTTTCTGTAAGAATCAAGTCCTGCCAGTCTGTATTAGGATAGATGTCCGGGTCAGTAGCCATGCCAGCCACATATTCCCTTATATATTCATCACTATAGGGCAGGTCGGATCCGTCGTTACCTGCTGCCACATTTTCCAATTGCATATATTCCAATGCATCCACTTTTTGAGGAAGCATCGTTGCGCCTTGGAATCCAAAATATCCTTTATAGGATATGCTGAACTTGTCTTGACTGCCACCCCGTTTGGTAGTCACCAGAATGACACCATTGGCAGCACGTGAGCCATAGATGGATGCAGATGCAGCATCTTTCAAGACGGACACTGACTCGATGATGTTAGGATCCACTTCATCTATGGTTCCTTCTACGCCATCGACCAACACCAACGGGGCGGCACTATCACCACCGAAGGTTCCGATACCACGTATACGTATATGACCGCCATTGCCGCCTGGCTCACCGCTCTGTGTAGTGACAGTTACACCTGCAGCCATGCCTTGCAGAGCCGAAGATACGTTTGATACTCGACGGCTTGCAAGCTTCTCGCTGTTAAGCGAAGAAACCGAGCCTGACAGATTAACCTTCTTGTTAGTGCTATAACCTACCACTACCACGTCGTTAAGCAATTGTGAGTCTTCATCCAGTACCACATGAATGAAGTTCTCCCCTGCAGTCTTCAGCTTGAGGGTACGGAAGCCGATGTAGGATACGATGAGTTCCGCGTCTTCGATGGTTTCAAAATTGAAGTTGCCGTCCACATCGGTAATGGTTTTCTCGGGAGAATGGGTCACTTGAATTGTAGCACCGGGAAGTGGATTATTGAACCGGTCCACCACTTTACCTTTGACGGGTTTCAGTGAAGCTGCGACTACATTCAACGAAACAAGCAGCCCACATACACACACAAAGGATTTAATCATTCTTGTTTTCATTAGTTTCTATGATGATTTTAATTTCGGCTGCAAAAGAATGGATGCTGTATTACAGACTTGTGTCACTTCTGTGATTTTGATATGACACCGGATGAGAGCCCGACATATGTAACTTGAACGTAACCCCATAGAAACGACGAAGTAATTTCACTCACCTATTTTTGCTCTCAATTCAAACAACAAATAATTGAAAGAGAAAAGCAATGAACAAAAAGAACATTTTTTACGCCGCATTGCTGCTTATGGCAATAGGGGCAGAAGCTAAAGAGATTAAAGGCAAAGTCATGGCCGACGGCAAGGGGCTGGCCAAAGTTGTAGTAACCGATGGCACCGCATTCGCTCTTACCAGTGAAGACGGAAGCTATATGATTGATGCTGATGAGAAGGCCCACTTTATCTATGTAGTGACACCTTCAGGCTATATGGCTCCTTGCAACGGGGGTACTCCCGTCTTCTATAAGACTCTGAACGAGAACAGCCACGATTTCCAGCTCCATCGCTGGGGAACAGTAGGAGGCAAATACGCCATGATGGCAGCAGCCGATACACAACCGCGCGGAGAGAACGCATTCCATCGGCTTGAAACGGAAGCTTTCCCCGACCTCAAGCAAGTGGGCTTTGAATATATGAGCCAGAATATTCCTGCTTTCGCCATCTTCTTGGGCGACATCTTATGGGATAACCTGGAAATGTTTCCCCACATCAAGCAAGAGATAGCAAAGATCCAAATTCCCATCTATCCGGTTATCGGCAACCACGACCACGACAAGGAGGTGAGCGACGATGATGCCAGTGCACATCTTTATCGGCATTTCTTTGGACCCACTTACTATGCGTTCAATGCTGGAAAAGACTATTATATCGTTTTGGACAATATCCTTTATAAAGGAAACAAGAAGTATGAAGTGGGGCTCAATGATCAGCAGCTCAATTGGGTGAAGAGCTATCTGCAGTACGTCCCCAAAGGGGCTCATCTGTTTGTTTGCATGCATGCTCCGGCATACTTCTATAACGAGAACTACAAGTTGGGACGCGTAGCCGAGTTACTCGACCTTTTCGAGGGTTATAAGGTAGATATTCTCAGTGGTCACACTCATGTACAATGCAACACACAAATCAGAAACAACATTCGTGAGTACAATATCGCCTCCATCGGAGGCGCGTGGTGGTTATGGGACGGCATCTATAGCAAAGACGGTACCCCTATTGGCTACCAAGTATTCGAATCCGGCAAGAACGGAATTGCAAATTATTTCAAGTCATTAGGACATGACCGTGACTATCAGTTCCGTTACTATCCCGTGGGTACAGTACCCGGCCATGAAGACGAACTCTGCGTCAAGGTATGGAATTGGGATAACCGCTGGAAAGTGGAATACTACGAAGACGGGAAGTTGAAAGGCGAAATGAAGCAGTATAAAGGCATGGATCCTGATTATGATTTCTTCCTGCAGCGCAAAGCTGTCACAGAGGGAAAGGATATGAAGGAACGTGGTCGCCAAGCTAACAAGAATGCTTATTTCTTTTTCTCTACAAAACCGAGCGATAAAGCAAAGAAAATAAAAATCGTGGTGACTGACGCCAACGGGAAAAGCTACGAGCAGTCTTTGGAACATTAAGTAAACAGACAGATAGTAATCGGTACCTGATTATGAGCCATTCCCTGCTCCTCGTTATTCAGCTATCGGTTATTATTCGTACCTTTACCCGAAAAAGGAATGCCACATGATACCCAAGCCCCTCATTACCTACATCGAGACAGCAATCATCCCCCGTTACAAGGAGTTTGACAAAGCACACAACCTCTCACACGTCCGCACCGTCATCGAAGAAAGCCTTGCCCTCGCCCGGCAATATCCCGAAGCGGACGAACGCCTGGCATACGTCATTGCCGCCTACCATGACACGGGACTGTGCCGCGACCGCGCCACCCACCACCTTGTCTCCGGCGAGATACTGATGGCGGACTCCACCCTGCGGCAATGGTTCTCCGACACGGAAATCCTCCTCATGAAAGAAGCCGTAGAGGACCACCGCGCCTCTACAGACCACGAACCTCGTAGCATCTACGGCAAGATTGTTGCCGAAGCGGACCGTATCATCGACCCGGACATCACCCTGCGCCGCACCGTGCAGTACGGATTGAAACAGAATCCTGCCGCCGACAAGGAGTGGCACTACCAGCGGTTCCATCAGCATCTCATGGCAAAATATGCACCCGGCGGTTATCTGAAGCTCTGGTTTCCCGAGGGCAAGAATGCGGAACAGCTGAAGAAGCTCCAAGCCATTATCGCAGACGAAGGACAGCTGCGGCAAGTTTTCAACCGAATATTCGAGGAGGAAAAGTAATAGCGGTATCAATGAAGCATATGCCCCATTTCATTTCCGACTATGGAAACGGTTTGTTTCCTATAATGGAACAGAGTGTTCTCTATAAGGAAACAAAGTGTTTCCTATAACGGAACAAATCGTTTTATCCCGTCGAAACAAGTCGTTTCATACAAGAGAAACAATCTGTTCCGACGGGGTGTAACAAAGTGTTCAGTACTGTGAACTAATACAATAGCTCTATTTAGAAGGTCTCACAAGATAAGTATCCGCCTCCATAAGTATAAAGACTTATGGGCGTGGCAACATGAGGAAATCATAAAACTCACAGATGGACTGGCCTTCGGTTTCTGATTCGAAGACAAAGAAGAGCGGCTGCTTTCCCTTATGCAGCTTTGCCGGAATAGAGAGCGAAGCATAGAACTCCCTGCAAGTGCTGCCAGCCTTCACATTCACAAGTCCTATCTCTACACCGCCTTTTGTTGTCCAAGGGCTACCCAGCATGATGCGGATGCGCCCGTCGGTATCTTCAGCCTTCAACCTTAACTGCATCTGCAAAGACTTATCTCGCGGAACGGCATTCATATTCAAGTATTTATATCCTACAATCGACCCACTTGTGTTATTCACCACCGGAGCGAACGGGATTTTGTGGTTGTTATCGCCGGCATAGGGATTATTATCCCGGTACACAGGCCGGATATAAGACCCCGTATACACATAATGGGGATAGACCTCTTTGATTCCTCCGGGATTGGTGTGCCAACAAGCCAGCCCGGCCGAGATGCGCTGCATAGGATTGAGCCCTTCAAGAAGGAAGCCTTCAGAATTGAACTCTCCGCGTGAAATCACGACTTTCCCGCCTTTTCCTTTTTCCACCTTTACATCAATGGCCGACACCATAGCTTGGCGTGCATAGCAATCGGTACCTATCTGGCGATGATAGAACACGTACCATTGCTCACCTATCTTGCAGATACTGCCATGCGTATTTCCACCGGGCATGGCCGAAGCTATCACATTGCCTTTTTCATCATATTCGCGCGCCCGCGCATCGATGATTGTCCCACCATAAGTCCACGGGCCCAAGGGATGCTCGCTGTAGGCATAGGCCAACGTATAGTTGCTGGCGTTGGGCAGGCCATCTTCACCCTCAGCGGTAGTACGGCTATAGATAAACACATATTTATCCTCAATCTTGCGGATAGAAGATGCCTCAAAGAAGCGGAATATACCTTCCTGCCGATAGCCTGAAATCATGTTCTCCACCACTTCGGTACCCGGCTTTACCGTGCACATGGTAGCAGGGTCCAACTCCGCGCCATGCGAAATGCCAAATCCCCAATAACCATACACACGTCCATCATCATCGACAAACACTGCGGGGTCGAATCCCAAACAACCGAAAGTCTCGCGAGGACGCTCCTTATGCCAGTTGCATACCGTAAACGGGCCATCGGGACGGTCGCTTTTGGCAATCATGGAATTGCGTCCACCACCTTGATTATTCGGAAAGAGGTAGTAAGTTTTCTTACCATCGGCATCGGTAGTTACTGTCACGTCAGGGGCAAAAAGCACGTCGTCGGTTCCATCAGCATTCAGTTTATACAGTTCGGGCGACTCATTGACTTTAAATATCACGCCGTCATATCTCCAACGGGTCAGGTCCTCTACGGGTGCCGACCACACCACCTGGTCACGTCCGCAATACATCCACTTGAGATTATCGTGCGAACCATAAATATAAAGACGGTACTTGCCGGGACAGTCAGGATCCTCAAACACATAGGGCTCACCATCAGGAATAAATTCCCAAAGCGGCAGATAAGGATTCTGTGCAGATAATGTAAAAGACAGACCGATGAGACATGAGAAAATCATCAGAATTTTTCTTACTTTGTTTTTCATAATCGCATTGATTTATAGAATGATACTTAAATTTATAATTGCGACAAAACTATCAATTTATCATTTTACTCTCGTGCTTTTAATGCAAATTAACATACCCACTTTCCCCGGTAAGTACTATCTTTGCTTAAAAAAGTGAAGATAGGCTGCACCTCAGCATAAAAAATGAACGCGTTCATTTCATTCTGCCTTCGGTTTGCACTATCTTTGCATCCAATTAACTGAACAATAACTAAAAAACAAGATAACACTATGGCATTAAAAGCTGGTATCGTGGGCCTTCCCAACGTAGGAAAATCCACTCTTTTCAACTGCTTGAGCAGCGCAAAGGCACAAGCGGCAAACTTCCCGTTCTGTACAATCGACGCCCAAATGGGGCAAGTGTCCGTACCCGACGAACGACTGACGAAGCTCGCCGAGCTGGTTCACCCGGGGCGTATCGTACCCGCCGTGTGCGACATCGTAGACATTGCCGGACTGGTGAAGGGCGCCAGCAAAGGTGAAGGACTCGGCAACCAGTTCCTGGGCAACATCCGCGAGTGCGACGCCATCATCCACGTGCTGCGCTGCTTCGACAATGGCAACATCGTCCACGTGGACGGCTCGGTGAACCCCGTACGCGACAAGGAAATCATCGACACAGAGCTGCAACTGAAAGACCTCGAAACCGTGGAAAACCGCATCAAGCGCGTAGAGAAAATAGCCAAGGTGGGTGGCGACAAGGCTGCAAAGATAGAGTACGAACTCCTGCTCCGCTACAAGGATGCCCTGGAACAAGGACAAAGCGCCCGCACCGTCATCCCGCAGAACGACGACGAGGAACAATGCGCCAAGCAGATGTTCCTGCTTACTACCAAACCTGTGCTCTACGTCTGCAACGTGGATGACGTCAGTGCCGCCGGCGGCAACCAGTACGTAGAGCAGGTGCGCGAAGCCATCAAGGGCGAGGATGCCGAACTTATCATCATCTCCGCCCAGACCGAGGCCGATATTGCCGAACTGGAGACATACGAGGAAAAACAGATGTTCCTCGAAGACCTGGGACTGAAAGAGAGCGGTTGCAACCGTTTGATTAAAGCTATCTACAGCCTGCTGAACCTCGAAACCTTCATCACTGCCGGAGAGATGGAAGTAAAGGCATGGACCTATCGCAAGGGATGGAAAGCACCGCAATGCGCCGGCGTTATCCATACGGATTTCGAGAAAGGGTTTATCCGGGCAGAGGTCATCAAGTATGAGGATTATATCAAGTATGGCAGCGAAGCAGCCGTGCGCGAAGCCGGAAAGTTGGGTGTGGAAGGTAAGGAATACGTGGTGCAGGATGGGGACATCATGCACTTCAGGTTCAATGTGTAATGATATTCATTCCAGATGGCAATGTACTTTCTTTGTACATTGCCATTTTCTAATAAACTCCATACAATAACAATACTGTGAAACAGATTATCTTCCTTTTATTCTTATTGTCCTGTACTGCCGTTTATGCACAACAGCAAGACTCGGTAACCATTCACGGACGGGTGACTGATTACAACGGACAGCCGATAGACAGTGCCAGCGTCTGGTGGCAAAACCCGCAGTTCAATGACATCATAGAAGCCATAACCGACAAAGACGGGCATTACACGGCCCGTATACCCAAAGGGAAATATCAAAGTGCAGCCTCTATTTATCTGCCCTCCTATGCGCACATTGCCATGAAAAGCGGGCTGCCCGAGACTGAACACCGCCTGGAGTTCTGGGCCTGGGATTTCATCGCCGACCGCGACACTACACTCGACATACGTTATCATCGTATGGAAGCTTATGGCCTGCGTGCTTTCCGCATCCCCGGAGCCATGCCTACTTATCAGATATACGTCCGTCCCATGAGCTTGACACGTACCTACCAATGGATGAAAGAAACAAAGCCCGAGTCATTGGTACACGGTGAAAACCTGAGTGACATTGAGCAACAAGAACAAGACAAAGAAGCCAGAGAATGCCAGATGGCTCCCCGCCCCGGGCAACTGAAAGTCACCGTCTGGATAGACGGCGAGAAAGTCCCCGTGCTGATGAAGCAGGAAATAAAAGAATATTTCGACAGCAACGAATATGGCAACGCCTATCTATTGACAGTAGACATGCCCAAGCATCCCAGAAAAGACCTTCCCTACCGTATCTTCAAAGTAGAGCTGGAAGACATGGAGAACGGTGACCGGGGCGAAGGGCTTTACTATATGGAAAAGGAAAACTACGTTCAATAAACCATACACAACAAATGGCAAACAGTAATCTGAAATACCTCATAGCAGGTACCGGCGGCGTAGGCGGAAGCATCGCCGCCTTTCTTTCATTATCCGGCAAAGACGTCACTTGCATTGCACGTGGCGAACACCTTGCCGCCATACGCGGGAACGGTCTGCAACTGCACTCCGATTTGAAAGGTGAACATTGTCTGAAAGTGGCGGCATTTACCGCAGAAGAATTCCAAGGCAAAGCGGATGTTATCTTCGTCTGCGTCAAAGGTTATTCCGTAGACTCCATTACGGAACTCATCAAACGTGCCTCACACGAGCGTACAGTGGTAATCCCCATCCTGAATGTTTACGGAACCGGTCCCCGTATCCAGCGGTTGGTCCCCGGCGTCACGGTGCTCGACGGCTGCATCTACATCGTAGGATTCGTATCCGGACGGGGAGAAATCACGCAGATGGGAAAGATTTTCCGGCTCGTCTACGGAGCACACCGCAGCACGATTGTTTCCCGTGAAACATTGGAAGCCGTGCAACGCGATTTGCAGGAAAGCGGCATCAAAGCCGACATCTCCGACGACATCGACCGGGACACATTCGTCAAGTGGTCGTTCATCTCCGCTATGGCAGTCACCGGAGCCTACTATGACGTGCCTATGGGCGAAGTACAGAAACCGGGGAAGGTGCGCGATACCTTCATCGGACTGTCACAAGAGAGCGCAGCTTTGGGCCGAAAATTGGGTATAGAATTCAAGGAAGACATCGTGGAGTACAACCTCAAAGTAATAGACAAACTCGCCCCTGAAAGTACCGCCTCCATGCAGAAAGATATGGCCAAAGGACATCAGAGCGAAGTACAAGGCTTGTTGTTCGACATGATTACGGCTGCAGAGGAACAAGGGATTGAGGTGCTGACGTATAGGATGGTGGCGGAGAAATTCAAATAAACTGCCACGATGAACTGCCAAACGAGATAATTTCATACCTTTGTCCCGAACAACCCCGTAATTCAGTAATTTAATTCTTCATAAATATGTTATCATTACTCACCATCAACTGGAATCCCGACCCCGAACTGTTCAAGTTCTTCGGCATATCCATCCGCTACTACGGACTGTTATGGATTATCGGTCTTGCTCTTGCCTACTTCATCGTGCAACGCCAGTATAGCGACCGCAGAATAGACGAAAAGAAATTCGAACCTCTCTTCTTCTATTGCTTCTTCGGCATACTGATAGGCGCACGACTGGGCCACTGCATATTCTACGACTGGGCCTACTACCAGGACCATTTCCTCGAGATGATTCTCCCCATAAAAATCCTGCCGGACGGCAGTTGGAAGATGACGGGCTACACCGGCCTTGCCAGCCACGGCGGCACGCTGGGCCTGATTATCGCCCTTTGGATGTACTGCCGCAAGACGAAGATGCACTACATGGACGTGCTCGACATGATAGCTGTTGCCACTCCCATCACCGCCTGCTGCATCCGCCTTGCCAACCTGATGAACTCCGAAATCATCGGCAAACCGACCGACATGCCCTGGGCATTCATCTTTGAACGCGAAGACATGCTGCCCCGCCATCCGGCACAGCTCTACGAAGCCATCGCCTACTTCATCTTCTTCCTGGGGATGGTCTGGCTATACAAACGCGGACAGAAGAAACAAGAGACCAAGCTCGAAACAGATTTCAGCACCACCAAGCGGAAATCAACCACCGTGCAGGCCGAAGCCTCCCTGCCCTATCACCGCGGTTTCTTCTTCGGACTCTGCCTGACGGAGATTTTCACCTTCCGTTTCTTCATCGAGTTCCTGAAAGAAAACCAGGTGAACTTTGAGGACAGCATGACGCTGAACATGGGCCAGTGGCTCAGTATCCCGTTTGTGATTATCGGGGTATATTTCATGTGTTTCTACGGGAAGAAAGCTTCCAAATAAACATTTCAGCCCTACATAAGCAACATACCCACCCCTTTCATCTGTGTGGATTTCTCTACTTTTACGGCATCGAAACAGTAACCGTAAATCATATATTTATCATGAAAGAGAGACAACTGATGAAAGGGGCAGCTTTTATGCTGCTGGCAGCAACTGCCACCCCGCCTGCGCATGCCCAACTGAAAACAAATGCCGGCGTGCAATACCTGCTTTCCCAGTCGAAAGACATGAGCCAGGATTTTCTGGACCTCAGCAACACCTATTTCTTCGCCGACAGCCTGGTATCGTTCGACACCTCCACCGGCAAGGGGACTGTCCAGTGGAAACGCCAGCAACTGATGCCCCGCCAGGCATTCAATGCAAACACCTACCTGCACCAGCCCCTCCAGTCGCTGGACTTCCCGGAGACGGCCTACGACAACAATCCACAACTGACGTTCACCGTCGAACCGGTCAGCGAACGTACCCTCCGCATCCATATGCTTACCTCGCCCATCGTACCGAAAGAAGATGCCGATGACCCCATGCTCATAGGAAAGCCTGCCGACGGACGCTCCTTCTGGAAAGCCGAGAAGACGGATAAAGGTACCCTGTACACCTCCCGATACGGCAGCCTGCTCATCGAGAATTACCCCTGGCGCCTGGTGCTGAAAGATGCCGACGGACGCCTGCTGACACAGACTCGTTGCTGGAGCGACAACGACTCCACACAGGTCAAGGTACCTCCATTCAGCTTCATCAAGCGCGGCTCGGACAACTCACGCAGCATCAATCCCGTATTCAGCCTCGCGCCAAACGAGAAAATCTACGGTTGCGGCGAGTCCGCCACCGCACTGAACAAGGCCGGGCAGAAGGTCAACCTCTTTGTCACCGACCCGCAGGGCCCCGAAACCCCGGACATGTACAAGCCTATCCCCTTCTTTTTCAGTAACCGCGGCTATGGCATGTTTATGCACACTTCCGCCCCCGTGACCTGCGACTTCGGCTGCTCCTACATCGGAGCCACCAAACTCTTTATGGCAGACGAAGCGATGGACATCTTCATCTTCCTGGGTTCGCCGAAGGAGATGCTGAGCGAATACACCGCACTGGTAGGACGGCCCGAAATGCCCCCCTTGTGGAGCTTCGGCACCTGGATGAGCCGCATCACCTACTTCAGCGAAGCAGAGGGCCGCGATGTAGCCCGGAAACTGCGTGAGAACAAGATACCGAGCGATGTCATCCACTTCGATACCGGCTGGTTCGGCGTGGACTGGCAATGCGACTACGCCTTTGCCGCCGACCGCTTCGACAATCCCCGGCAGATGCTCACCGACCTAAGGTCACAAGGCTTCCGCACCTGCCTCTGGCAACTCCCCTACTTCACTCCGAAAAACAAGTTCTTCCCCGAGCTGGTGGAACGCGGTCTGTACGTACGCAACGGTAAGGGGCAGCTCCCCTACGAGGACGTGGTGCTGGACTTCACCAACCCCGAAACCGTGAAGTGGTATCAGGAAAAACTCGGCAATCTGATTGAAATGGGTGTAGGCGCCATCAAAGTAGACTTCGGCGAAGGTGCCCCGCTGGATGCCATCTATGCCAACGGCCGTAGCGGACTGTACGAACACAACCTCTACCCGCTGCGCTACAACAAAACCGTGGCCGACATCATCAAGAAGCTGCACGGCGAAAACATCATCTGGGCACGCTCTGCATGGGCAGGCTCACAACGCTATCCATTGCACTGGGGCGGTGACGCCGCAACCACCGAAACCGGTTTCGAGGGAACCATCCGCAGCGGCCTCTCCATCGGACTGAGCGGATTCTGCTTCTGGAGCAATGACATAGGCGGCTTCGTGACCCAAAGCCCCGAAAGCCTCTACCGCCGCTGGCTGCCCTTCGGCTTCCTCACCAGCCACAGCCGCGTGCACGGAGCACCTCCCACCGAGCCGTGGTACTACGGGAAAGAGTTCACAGACTATTTCCGCCGTTGTGCCGAACTGAAGTACAAACTGATGCCCTACGTATATGCACAATCCAAAGAGTGCACCGAAAACGGCTGGCCGATGCTCCGCGCCCTGCTGCTGGAGTATCCCGACGACCCGGGTGCATGGCTGGTAGAGGACGAGTACATGTTCGGTTCCAATCTCCTCGTGGCACCCATGCTCGAAGAGGGCAGCGGACGGGATGTCTACCTCCCCGGACGGCAGAAATGGATAGACTACCAGACCGGAAAGGTGTATGCTCCGGGATGGAACCATATCGAGTGCGGCACCCTGCCTATCGTCATTCTTGTAAAGGACGGTTCGGCCATCCCCCATATCCCCGTGGCACAATGCACAGACCAGATGAAATGGGACAAGATTACGTGGAAGAAGTATCTGGCAGACGAAAAGAAAGCTGAAGGATTGCTCTGCCTGCCGCAGGACGGACGGTTACAACGGATATCCATCCCATAATCCTCTATCCTTTCATGTATGAGATGCATATCTCGTGCAGACAAAAGGTATAGATTGAGATAACAACCAAGAATGTTTGTTATGACAACCCACTACATTGAATCCATTAAACCCTAATGAACCATGAGAAACAAGTCACTACTCCTCATTTTCTCTCTGCTGCTTTGCCTGCAGACAAGCGCACAACAAACACAAGCCTTCCAAGATACCACGCTCACCGACGAACAGCGCGTGGACCATCTTCTTTCCATCCTGACATTGGATGAAAAGATAAACCTTCTTTCCACCGACCTCGGTGTCCCCCGCCTCAACATTCCCCGTTGCGGACACTACGAAGGACTGCACGGGCTGACCCTCGGCGGGCCTGCCATGTGGGGCGGACGCCAAAGAACGGAAGACGGGAAAGTAGTCCCCACAGACTGCCCCACCACCATATTCCCCCAATCCTACGGTCTGGGCTCCACATGGGACACCGATTTGGTGCAGAAAGTAGCGGAACAAGCTGCTGAAGAAGCCCGCTACTACATGCAGACCACCGGCAACAAGCGTCATGCCCTCGTGATGCGCGCTCCGAATGCCGACCTTGCCCGCGACCCGCGCTGGGGACGTACCGAGGAGAGTTTCGGAGAAGATGCTTTCCTCACCGCCCAACTCACCATTGCCAGCGTACGCGGCCTGCAAGGCAATCATCCCCGCTACTGGAAAACTGCCTCTCTGATGAAACACTTCCTTGCTAATAGTAACGAGGACGGACGGGACAGCACTTCCTCCGACTTCGACACGCGGCTGTTCCATGAATACTACGCTTATCCTTTCTATAAAGGCATCACCGAGGGAGGCAGCCGTGCCTTCATGGCAGCCTACAACAGTTGGAACAGCATCCCCATGTCCATCCATCCCTGCCTCGAAGAGATTACCCGCAAGCAGTGGGGCAACAACGGTATCATCTGTACGGACGGTGGTGCCCTGAAACTGCTGATTGAAGCGCACAAGAGTTTTCCGAGCTTTGCGGAGGGCGCCGCTGCCGTAGTAAAAGCCACCACAGGACAGTTTCTCGACGTATACGTTCCTTACGTCAAGGAAGCGCTGGAAAAGGGATTGCTGACCGAAGCCGACATCGACAAGGCTATCCGCGGGAACATCTTCGTCGCCCTCAAGCTCGGCTTGCTGGACGGGGACCACTCCCGTAACCCTTATCTCTCCATCGGAAAGGACAGTACGCAGGCACCGCCTTTCATGACAGCAGAAGCCCGCAGGCTGGCACGGGAAGTCACCGCCAAGTCTGTGGTGTTATTGAAAAACAAGAATCTCCTGCCACTCGATGCCGG
Source organism: Bacteroides sp. AF20-13LB (assembly GCF_003603065.1). NCBI lineage: Bacteria > Pseudomonadati > Bacteroidota > Bacteroidia > Bacteroidales > Bacteroidaceae > Bacteroides > Bacteroides sp. AF20-13LB. Next base: position 8,322 of record NZ_QTMH01000003.1, on the reverse strand, counting down.
AAAGCTGCGTAAAATAGCCGTTATAGGCCCGTATTCGGACAAAATCGTGCAAGACTGGTATAGTGGTACCCCGCCTTACGAAACAACGATTCTGAGCGGCATACGCAATGCTGTAAAGGAAGATACCGAAGTCATCCACGCCGAAGACAACCGCATGGGCCAGGCGGAAAAGGCTGCCGCAGCCGCCGACATCGCCATTGTATGTGTAGGAAACCATCCTTACGGCACACGTGCGGACTGGAAGTTCTCTCCCGTCCCCAGTGACGGCCGCGAAGCCGTGGACCGCAAATCGCTGATGCTGCCCGATGAAGACTTGGTGAAGCTGGTGCTCAAAGCCAATCCCAATACCATACTAGTGCTCGTCAGCAGTTTCCCCTATACCATCAACTGGAGCCAGGAGCACGTGCCTGCCATCGTCCACATCACCCACTGCAGCCAGGAGCAGGGCAACGGACTGGCCGACGTACTCTTTGGCAAGGTAAATCCAGCCGGACGTACCGTACAGACGTGGGTGAAAGACATCATCGACCTGCCCGACATGATGGACTACGACATCCGCAACGGACGTACGTATATGTACCACCAAGGCCCTGTGCTCTATCCTTTCGGCTATGGTCTGAGCTATTCCGACTTTACGTACGAGAAGATTGAATCCGTCAAGCAAGACAAGAAGAACATCCGCGTGACGGTATCAGTGAAGAATACCAGCGGACGCGACGGAGAAGAAGTCGTACAGCTCTATGCCAGCTATCCGAACTCCAAAGTGGAACGTCCTTCCAAGCAGTTGCGCGCCTTCAAGCGTATCCCCATCAAGGCCGGCGAAACCCGGGAAGTGACGCTTACCGTTCCCAAAGAGGAGCTCGGCTATTGGAACGAAGGAAAGCAGATGTTCGTTGTAGAACCCGGAACGGTGAAGCTGCTGATAGGGGCTTCATCGGAAGATATACGGTTGGAGGGAAAAGTCAAACTATAAGAAACCAGCCGTGTTTTGAAACAATCCGGATGAGGATGCGTCGAAACTGGTATTCACCACCGATTACACAGATTTACACAGATAAGCATCTTTGATTATCAGTAGATTAAGCTCATTCTGTGTTAATCCGTGTAATCTGTGGTGAATTTTGACACACCCCTATCCGGTTATTTCCCTTTCACTATCCTCTTTATATCATTCAGCTTGTTCAGTGCCTCCAGCGGCGTCAGGTTATTCACATCCAGATTCAGTATCTCATCGCGTATCTGGCACAACACCGGGTCGTCGAGCTGGAAGAAGCTGAGTTGCATGCCGCCGCGTGTCTCTCCCACTTCCACCATCGGTTTGCTGGAAATCCCCTGCTGGCGGTTGTCTGTTTCCAGTTGTTTCAGAATGTCATTGGCACGCTTCACGATGCTTTTGGGCATACCCGCCATTTTGGCTACATGAATACCGAAGGAGTGTTCGCTACCGCCGCGCTCCAATTTGCGCAAGAAGATGACTTTGTTATCTATCTCCTTCACCGAAACGTTGTAGTTCTTTATACGCTTGAAGCTCTTCTCCATCTCATTCAGCTCATGGTAGTGCGTGGCAAACAAGGTTCGGGCTTTTGCCTTGGGATGCTCGTGTATATGCTCCACAATCGCCCAGGCGATGGAAATACCATCATATGTAGAAGTACCGCGCCCCAGCTCGTCGAACAGCACCAGGCTGCGGGGAGAAAGGTTGTTCAGGATATCCGCCGCCTCGTTCATCTCCACCATAAAGGTAGACTCGCCCACGGAAATATTATCGCTGGCACCCACACGGGTGAATATCTTATCCACCAACCCGATATGGGCACTCTCCGCAGGCACAAAACTGCCGATTTGAGCCAGCAGCGTAATCAGCGCCGTCTGCCTCAGCAAAGCAGACTTACCCGCCATGTTGGGACCCGTAATGATGATAATCTGCTGCGTCTGGCTATCCAGCATCACATCATTGGCAATATACTTCTCGCCGATGGGGAGCTGCTTCTCAATCACCGGGTGGCGTCCCTGGCAGATTTCCAGCACATCGTCGTCGGCAATGACGGGGCGTATATAGTTGTTCTCGCGCGCTGCCGTGGCAAAGGAGAGTAGGCAGTCCAGACGCGCTATCTGGTTCGCATTGATTTGAATGGCGGGGATGAACTCGCTCAATGATTGCACCAATTCTGCATAGAGTTGTGTTTCCAGTACCAGTATCTTGTCCTCCGCACCGAGAATCTTCTCCTCGTACTCCTTCAATTCCTGGGTAATGTAGCGTTCGGCATTGGCAAGGGTCTGCTTGCGTATCCACTCTGCCGGCACTTTGTCCTTATGCGTGTTGCGCACTTCGATGTAATAACCGAAGACATTGTTGTAGCCTATCTTCAAGCTGGGAATCTCCGTCAGCTCACTCTCGCGCTGCTGTATCTGCAACAGATAATCCTTACCGGAGTAGGCTATCTGGCGCAACTCGTCCAACTCGGCACTAACACCGGACTTGATGACACCGCCCTTATTAATCAGCAACGGCGGGTCATTGTCTATCTCCCGGTCTATGCGGTCGCGGATGGACTGGCAGATGTTCAACTGCTCGCCTATATGATTCAAGCTGGCATTATCGGCATCCATGCAAGCCGCTTTGATGGGTTCTATCGCCTGCAAAGCCACCTTCAGCGCCACTACCTCACGCGGAGAGACACGGCCTACCGCCACTTTGGAGATGATGCGCTCCAAGTCACCTATCAAATGCAGCTGCTCCTCTATCAACTCCTTGAAATCGGGCTGGCGGAAGAAGTATTCCACTACATTCAGCCGTTCGTTAATCGGCTGCACGTCCTTCAACGGGAATACCAGCCAGCGTTTCAGCAGGCGGGCACCCATCGGGCTGATGGTCTTGTCTATCACATTCAGCAGACTGCTACCGCCGTCGTTCATCGACCCCATCAGCTCCAGGCTGCGCACCGTGAACTTATCCAGGCGGACATACTTATCCTCCTCGATGCGTGCCAGCGAAGTGACATGCCCTATCTGCGTATGCTGCGTCATGATGAGGTATTGCAGGATGGCTCCCGAAGCGATGATACCGTTCTTGAGATGCTCCACACCGAAGCCTTTCAAGTTCTTCACCTCGAAATGCTTCAGCAGCTTTTCGCGGGCAGATGTCTCGGTAAACACCCAGTCGTCCAACTCGAAGGTGAAGAACTTGCTGCCGAAGTTTCCTTCGAACATCAGCCGCTTGCCACGCTCGAAAAGCACCTCTTTGGGGGCAAAGTTGTTCAGCAGCTTGTCCACATAGTCGAAAGGTCCTTCCGCCGTCAGAAATTCGCCCGTAGATATGTCCAGGAAAGCCACACCGCAGGCACCCTTACCGAAATGCACGGCAGCCAGGAAGTTGTTCTCCCGGTAGTTCAGCACATTGTCGTTGATGGAAACTCCCGGCGTCACCAGCTCCGTGATGCCGCGCTTCACCAGTTTCTTCGTCAGCTTCGGGTCCTCCAACTGGTCGCAGATGGCCACGCGCTTGCCGGCACGTATCAGCTTGGGCAGATAGGTGTCGAGTGCATGATGCGGAAAGCCCGCCATTTCGATGGTTTTCCCCTTGCCGTTGGCACGTTTGGTCAAGGTAATACCGAGGATTTCGGACGCGACGACGGCATCGGTGGAATAGGTTTCATAGAAGTCACCACAACGAAACAGCATGACAGCATCGGGATGCTTTGCCTTCAAGTCGAGGAACTGTTTCATCATCGGGGTAAGGACAATATCTTCGTGCATACAAGTCTTTAATTTTTAATTTCCAGGATTTTGAGCCAAGAGAGCAGAAAATCGTCAAGTAAGGCCCAAAACTTAATGTGACAAAGATAATTCTTTTTTAGAAAACAGCTGCGTAGAGGCTTCAAAACCTTAGCAAGCCTTAACAAAGAGACGTATTTTCCTAAAACATGTTATAAAACAGCCTTTTTTATTTGCTTTATTTGGAGATAAGCAAAAAGTCCGTACCTTTGCAATGTGTTTTTCATAGTATTAGATTTAAGGTTAACAAAGGTTGGAGTACAGCGGTACTCCTTTTTTTATACCCACACCTTTCGTATCTTCCCCTTTTCCCTTACAAAAAGACATATTCACTCGGCGAAACGCCCTTCATCTTCTTGAAAACCCGGTTGAAATAAGGAACATTGTTGAATCCCACCTGATAGCAGATTTCTGCTACGGATACCTTTTGTTGTTTCAGCAACCGGCAGGCAAGCTCAATGCGGTATTCATTGAGATAAGTGACGAAAGTCTTCCCCGAGACTTTCTTGAAAAAGATACAGAAAGAAGTGCGGTTCATCCCCACGTGGCGGGCAACGTCATCTAGCGTAATATCCCGCTTGGCGTTACAAACGACGTAGACTTGTATCCTATTCATTCGCTCCCGTTCCGGGTCCATCTTCTGATACTGCCCCACCACACTCTCTTCCTCGCTCCCGGCAAGAATAAGCAGCAGTTTTATCATCAGCGGGATGCGTTCAGCCCTCCCCAAAGGACGCATCTCCTCGAGGACGGAAGCAATAGCCGACGACTTTTCCTTCCCGAACTTCACGGCATCCCTTTTCCGTTTCAGCTTCTCCGTACATTCCTGCAGCTCAGGGAAAGCAACACAGCAGTTGTCAAGAAATTCCCGGCCGAAAGTTATCGTGATATTGGCAATATGCCCCTGCGCATCTGTCACATCATTCTCGAAATACCAGCAATGCGGTATCTCCGGAGGAACTATCACTACTTCCCCACTCCCGAAAGGTTCAGTACGGTCACCTATCAGCCGCATGCCTGAGCCTACGATGATATACGACAACTCCCACGTTGCCTGCTCATGCAGACCTATCTGCTCGCCGGGAGCCAGGCATACATCGTCGAAGGTAAAAGAAGTGTTTTCCGGCCGAGGCACTGCATTATCATTCATAATTTGGGTAAAATATCTCCCTGAAGGGGAGTAAATGCAAATATAAGACAATCCTAATAAACAATAAGAGAAATGCCCGGAGAAATTGCAGACTAACTTTGCCCGCGAAATAAAGTTATGCCGGGAATCCGGATTGTCTGAGGATATGTCAAAATACACACTCGCCACAGATTAACACCGATAAAAGTTCTTGATTATCAGAGCTCCTAAAATAATCTGTGTAATCTGTGGTGAGTCATGACACGTCCGCATTTTAGAAGAATATTAATCTAACAACAAACATAATTCCAATGAAGACAACAACTTATTTAGCATCCAAGCCGCGTTACGAAATACTGGACGGGCTTCGCGGCGTAGCCGCAATAATCGTGGTAGCTTTCCATCTTTTTGAAACCTATTCCGCAGGGCCTGCCCACCAGATTTTGAACCACGGCTACTTGGCCGTGGACTTCTTCTTCGTACTCTCCGGCTTCGTCATCGGTTATGCCTACGACGACCGCTGGGACCGTATGACAACGTGGGACTTCTTCAAGCGACGCTTGGTACGCCTGCACCCCATGGTGATTATGGGTACACTCCTCGGCGCCTCCCTATTCTACTTCAGTGCCTGCTCCGCCTTCCCGATGGTGATGCAAACACCGTGGTGGAACGTGCTGCTGATGACACTCCTGGGCTGCCTTATGTTCCCCACCCCCACTTCATGGGACATCCGGGGCTGGTGGGAAACAAACGCGTTGAACGGCCCCACCTGGTCGCTGATGTGGGAATATATTGCCAATGTGCTCTATGCCCTATTCATCCGCCGCTTCTCCAAACTGGCACTGGGCATATTCGTCGGACTCTCTGCCTGCCTTACGCTCGACGTCACGCTCAACATAGATACCTTTGGGCTTCTTTCATCGCGGGGAGAAGCCGCCTACACCCTCATCGGCGGCTGGAGCCTGACACCCGGCCAGCTCTATATAGGCATTTCACGCCTGCTCTATCCCTTCTTCATGGGTCTGCTGTTGTCTCGCATAGGCAAGCTGGTGAAAGTGAAGAGAGGATTCTACTGGTGTTCCCTGCTGGTGACTGTTATCCTCGTGATGCCGCGCATCGGAGGCGAGACCAGCCAATGGATGAACGGCGTCTACGAAGCCGTAAGCGTGCTCGCCCTCTTTCCGCTGATAGTGGCTATGGGAGCAGGCAGCAACGTCACGGGCAAGCGTTCCGTAGCCCTCTGCAAATTCCTGGGCGAACTATCCTATCCGCTGTACATCACACACTTCCCGCTGATATACATGCAGATAGCCTGGGCACGGAATAACCCCGACGCACCGGCAGGAATGCACTTGTTCATTGCCGTATCCGTCTTTGTACTCTCCATTGCCATTGCATACGCTTGCCTCAAACTGTATGACGAACCGGTACGCGAGTGGCTGAAACAACACTGGTTGATGAAGAAGAATACCAAAACATCCAAATGATTGTTGAACCCAAATACACACTACCATGAATAGAATAAAATCTTTCTTGTTGGCAAGCATGTTTCTCCTGCCAACAATGGCGCAGCAAGCAGCTGCTCCAGCTATTCCACAAGACAAAAAAATAGAGCAGAAAGTGGAAGCCCTACTGAAAAAAATGACCCTTGAAGAGAAAATAGGCCATGAGAGAAATCGGCATACCCTGCATCTATGGACTGGACCAAAATCACGGGACAACCTACACAATGGGTGGAACGCTCTTTCCTCAAAACATCAATGTGGCTGCTTCCTTCAACCGCAACCTGGTCCGTGAAGCCGCACGTATTACTGCCTATGAAACCAAAGCTGGCAGCTGCCCGTGGACTTATTCTCCCACCATCGACCTGGGACGCGATCCCCGCTGGCCACGCATATGGGAGAATTATGGCGAAGACTGCTACGTCAATGCAGAAATGGGGCGGGCTGCCGTACTCGGCTTCCAAGGAGAAGACCCGAACCATATCGGCAAACAAAATATTGCCGTATCGCTAAAGCATTATATGGGCTACAGCGTCCCCTTCACCGGAAAAGACCGTACACCGGTATACATCTCGGCTCAAGACCTTCGTGAGAAACACTTTGCTCCTTTCCTGGCTTGTGTAAAAGCAGGAGCATTATCCGTCATGGCAAGTCAACGGATTGCCCGTACACGCCAATTACAAACTCTTGACCTAATGGCTGAAAGAAGAACTGAACTGGGATGGAGTACTTGTCACGGACTGGGCTGACATCAACAACCTCTGGCGCCGCGAAAAAGTGGCAGCCGACAAGAAAGAAGCCATCAAAATCGCCATCAACGCAGGTATCGACATGGCCATGGAACCTTATGAATGGGATTTCTGTACACTGCTGAAAGAACTTGTACACGAAGGCGAAGTACCCATAAGCCGCATTAATGACGCCACCCGGCGTCACCTACAATGAAAAAGGGGCTTATTGGGCCGAAAACAAGCCGGAAATCGAAAAAGCCGTGAAAGCAGCCACAGAAGTCGATTACATCATCGCCTGCATCGGTGAAAATTCTTATTGTGAAACTCCCGGCAACCTGACTGACCTGACCCTCTCGCGCAATCAGCTCGATTTAGTAAAAGCACTGTCTGCTACGGGAAAACCCGTCATCCTTATACTGAATGAAGGCCGTCCCCGCCTCATCAATGAAATAGAGCCGATGGCAAAGGCCGTAGTAGACATCATTCTGCCGGGAAACTACGGAGGAGACACCCTTGCCAACCTGCTCAGCGGTGATGAAAACTTCAGTGGAAAGCTGCCCTTCACCTATCCGAAAGAAATCAACTCACTCATCAACTACAACTACAAGGTGAGCGAGGAAGTGGAAAAAATGGAAGGGGCCTACGACTATGACGCGGTTGTATCCGTGCAATGGGCTTTTGGATACGGACTAAGCTATACCTGCTTCAGCTATAGCAATCTGAAAGTAAACAAGGCAGACTTCACAGCCGATGACGAGCTTATCTTCACTGTGGACGTAAAAAATACAGGAAGCCGTGCCGGCAAAGAAAGTGTTCTCCTTTTCAACAGTGACCTCATAGCTTCAATGACCCCCGACAGCCTTCGCCTGCGAGCTCCCAATCGGTAGTCTATATTGCCAGTCTCCCATTTACTACATTCCCTATTTAAGCAACAATTCCTGCAATACTGCATTTTAAATTCTTGCTTACTAAAACTTATTCGTCCGACAGCCGTTGAATTATCGTCCGACAGTTGTCGGACGAATCTGCAACAGCTGTCGGACGATAATTCAACAAGTATCGGACGAATAAATCTTAGCAAAGAAAAAGATAGATGGCTTACCGCTTGATTTATTTGTGAGTACCCGCTGGAAAATCCAGTGTAAGCTGCCCCCTAAAACCAAGCGATTCTGCCCCCTTGTGCTAA